>CBDUIJ010000189.1:0-10832 GCA_965367215.1 uncultured Granulosicoccus sp. | reverse complement strand
TTGCCCCTGCCTGCTCGCCACACTCCAGTCATGTCACAAATAATAGAATTCATTGGTAACCACACACTGCTGTTTGTCGCATTCGTTGCGACTCTGGGCATGCTGGCCTATACCGAATACATGCGGTTTGCTTCCGCCAACACTGCGTTGTCACCTTTCGAGGCAACCCAGAAGATGAATGCCGGTGAGGCCGTCATCATCGATGTCCGGGACGATGCGGAGTTCAAGGGCGGCCATCTGCTCAATGCCCGTAATTTCCCTGTCGGCAAGTTCGACGAGCGGATGCACGAAATCGAGAAGTTCAAGGACAAGGAAGTGATCGTGTATTGCGACAGCGGCATGCGCGCCACCCGGGCGCTGGCCAAGCTCAAGAAAAACGGTTTCACCAGTCTGTTTTCCCTGGCCGGTGGTCTGGCTGCATGGGAAAAGGCCAATCTGCCCACCGTGACGCGCTGATCCATGACTGAATCAAACAACAAAGCCCCGGGCATCGTCATCTACGACTCCGACTGGTGCGGATTTTGCCGGGCTGCTCGCAGGCTGCTCGACTCCAAGGGCTGGCCCTACGAAAGCCGCAATGTCGATGGCAATGCGGAACTGCGCGCCGAGATGCAGAAACTCACAGGCAGAACCTCGGTGCCGCAGATCTTCTTCGGCGATCGGCATATCGGTGGTTTTGACGACATGGCCGCACTGGAAAGTGACGGCGAACTTGACGACGCATACGCGTCAATTCAATAAATTCAGGTAGACAGGCACAGTAATGGCAGACGAGAACCAGAAAGACACGGAATCAGCCGCAGCAGCCACCGAGGCGCCGCAGCAGTTTTTCAAGATTCAGCGGGTATATCTGAAGGATGTCTCCTACGAATCTCCGCAGACGCCTGCGGTGTTCGTCGGCAACACGTCCTGGCAGCCGAATGTGTCGCTGCACCTGAATACCGAAAGCACCAAGCTTGAAAACGACGTCTACGAATGCGTATTGACGGTAACCGCAACGGTCAAGCTGGGTGAGGAAGTCGCTTATCTGTGCGAGATCAAGCAGGCCGGTCTGTTCCTGGTCCGTGGTTTCGACCAGCAACGACTGGGCCCCATGCTGGGTAGCTTCTGTCCGAATCTGCTGTTTCCTTTCGCTCGCGAAGAAATAGCATCGCTGGTGCAGAAGGGCGGTTTTCCTCAGTTGCTGCTGGATCCGGTCAATTTCGATGCACTGTACGCACAGCACGTCCAGGCAGCTGCTGCCAAGCAGAACGCACCGGCGCCTGAAACCGAACAGTAATACCCATCCGGTTCGGCCTGAATCTGACAGCCTGCTGTCGGATTCAGGTCAGGGCCGGAAAATCCAGCTGCCGTAGTACTTCATACGTGATGATGGCTACGGCGTTGGACAGATTCAGGCTGCGACTGTCTGCCTGCATCGGAATTCTTACCCTGGCCTCGATCTCAGGCCCTTCCAGCACCTTGTCCGGCAGCCCGCGACTCTCCGGGCCGAACAGCAGGACATCGCCCGAGCGATAGTCCGGCTGGTGGTAGGGGATCGACCCCTTGGTGCTGACAGCGAAGACCCGTAAAGGCTCTTTGCCCTCTCCCAAGACATCAAGACAGTCAGCCAGCGAAGCATGGACCTGTACACGTGCGGTTTCGTGATAGTCCAGACCTGCGCGTCGCAAGGCCTTCTCCTCAAGTGAAAAACCCAGCGGTTCCACCAGATGCAGGCCTGCGCCGGTGTTGGCGCACAGCCGAATCAGGTTGCCGGTATTGGGCGGAATCTCCGGCTCGTAGAGGATGATTTGCAAGGGTTGTGAATGGACTGTCATGCAGGGATCCGTGGCGGAAAAAGGCATTATCTGCGCCGAAAATGTGTCTTCATGTTACTTCCAGCGTGCATATGGGCGATATGCAATGACACAGGTAAACAATTACTTGCTCGCTATTGGCATCCGCACTATTGTTGTGACTGGCAAAGCCGGTAACTGGCACCTTCATTGCTGGGTATTTTACCAACGAGTGGGTCGCTATCGCTGAATGACAAGTGTCTGCAATGAACCATTATGATCTAAGTGTCGAGACCGGGAGACGTCATTATTACTCGTCCTCCCAGGGACCGTTCTACAATGCCAACAACATCTTCATGTTCTACGGTGGTGGTGAGCGTGGACAGACGGTGGAGAACGTCATTCGCGCCCTGCGCGGTGGTGATGGGATCCAGCACGTGCACGGTGAGCGCGGCAGTGGCAAGACCATGTTGTCTCTGGTCATCAGCGATCGCCTCAAGCACCGGTTCAACACCATTCGTTATGACATACCCGAAATCTCGCCGTCACTCTTGCTGCGCCACCTGCTGATCGAGCTGCTGCCGCAGAAAGCGGATCTGATATCGGCTCACCAGGCTCAGGAAGGTGCAGAGCAGAGTGCCATCAATACGGCGCTGGACGGCATCCTGCAACAGCTGGAGCAGCCGCAACCGGCGACATTCAAACCGTTCGTGTTGATCATCGATTCACAGGCGGACGCCGACCCGGCAACCGTACGCATACTCGAAGCCCTGTCTCGTGTGCGCGTCAATGATCGTGCGGTTCTGCATTGCGTGATGTTCCATCGGGTCAGTGAACAGGCAGCAAGATCGGTCAATGCTCATGCGGCATCCGGTCAGCAGGAGAATCATCACTGGTTGCGCCGACTGACACTGGCCGAGATCAACGAATACCTGAAGCATCACATGATGTTGTTCGACTTCAATCGTCGGGATCTGTTTACCCGCGAGATGGCGTACTTCATCGCCGATCGTTCGGAAGGCGTGTTTCGGTCCATCAATACGCTGGCCAGAAACGCCTTCACCATTGCCAATCTGGAAGATGCCGACAAGTTATCCATGTCACATTTACTGATGGCCGGCTTGCCACCACGCCCGGAACCGTCGACTCAGGCAGGTTTTCTGTCCAGACATCGTGGCCAGCTTGTTGCGCTGCTGGGGACCTGCGTTGTAGGATGGGCAACGTTGGCGGTCATCCTGCTCAAGTAGCAAATGTTCGTCACAGTGTATTTCTCAGGATGGAAACCGGGCGCATGTAGCTAGCCCGACCGAGTTGCCAGGAAGGCGACGCTGCCAGATGCCAGGATGCATCCGGCAAGACAAATGGAGTTGTCTGTGTATCGTGCACATCTGATATTGATTGCGGCCGCACTGTTATTGTCCGGCTGCGAAGCCTCGCTGGCGCGTCTTCCCAGTGACCGCTTTGAAACACAAGCCACCCCACTGTTTCCGGACGACCCCTTGTCATTGGGTCGACATGCTCAGCCACCGGTGCCGATCAAGCAGGAGGCTGACGCCGATGTCGCGGAGAGAGACGAATCTCGCATCGTCGACACCAGCGCTACGCAAGACGATCTTCTCAATGTCAATGCCGTCAATGCACCGCTGGATGCCTTGCTGCATGCCCTGGCGAGCGAAGCCGGCCTGGAGCTGCAATCGCAGGGTAGACTGGAAGGGCGCGTTACGCTGAAACTCGAACAGCGCAAGTTACCGGTATTGCTCGAGGCTCTGGCACAGCAGGCAGACTTCGTCTGGACACTGGACGAGCAACGTCTGGAGATACGTCACGGCCAGCCCTACGCCTTCAGCTATCCGGTCGACTACCTGAACATGGACCGGCGCACCGAAAGCAGCGTCGGTCTGGCGACACAGGTCGGCACCATCAATGCCTCGGATTCCAACGCACATTCCATCGCCAACAGCTCGCAGACTCGTCTGGAAAACAGTAGCGAGCATCGGTTCTGGGATTCGCTGCAGAACGATGTCGACAGACTGGTATCACAGAACCAGGAGGCCTCGGTGCCGGCTCAATACACGATCAATCGTGAAGCCGGTTTGCTCAATCTGTATGCCGTCCCACGGGTTCATCGCTCCATGCAGCGGTATCTCGAGCAACTGCATGACAGTGCTGGGCGGCAGGTTCTGATCGAGGCGACGGTGGTCGAGGTTGCATTGTCAGACAGTTTCGAGGCCGGTGTCGACTGGCAGTTGCTGGCCAGCAGTGTCAATGGCGTCAGTGCGGTCCAGGCTTTGACAGGTGTGCCGTTGGTGAATGCCGAGTCTCTGGGAAGGGTTGTTGCCCCGGCCGGCATGATCAGCCTGGTACAGCAGGGAAAACACGGGGATGTCGGTGCGACCCTGTCACTGCTGGAGCAATTCGGTGATGTGAGGATTCTGTCCAGGCCACGCATCATTGCTCTGAACAATCAGTCCTCGGTGCTGAAGGTGGTGGATAACCGCGTGTATTTCACGGTCAATATCGAACGGCGACAAAGCGAGACGCGCGATGAGATTGTCACCGAATCCGAAATACACACAGTACCCGTCGGGCTGGTCATGAACGTCACGCCGCAGATCAGTAGCAGTGGTGCTGTCATGCTCAACGTGCGTCCCACCTTGTCGCGCATACTCGGTTTCGTCAACGACCCCAATCCGGAGCTGGCTCAGGCGAATGTCAGAAATGGCGTGCCCGAGATTCAGGTGCGCGAGATGGAGTCCATGCTGCAGGTGCAAAGTGGCAGCATGGCGATCATTGGTGGCTTGATGCAGGAAACCAGCGAAAACAATGACTCTCGACTGCCCGCCCTGGGGCGTGTACCTCTGGTCAGGCACCTGTTCTCGCAGCAATCGCGTAATCGACGCCAGACAGAATTGCTGATCGTGTTGCGCCCGACCGTCATTACCGCCGATTCGCGTGTGTTGGCGTCTCGATGAACCAGGATAGCCAACAGTCTGCGCAGACTTTGCAGCAACTGATACCCAGCCCCGAGGCGACCGCCTGTCTGACCGAAGCCGCGGCGAGGAGATTGCAGTTGGTACCGCTGGCCAGGAGGTGCGATGAGACTCATGATTCTCTGCTGATTGCCTGTGCCGATCCGTCTGATCAGGCGGTTGCGGAGAGACTCGCCCGGCATGTTCCTGTGGGAGTGACGCCTGTGCTGGTAGCGACAGATGCCATGGGTATACCGCATGCCATCAACAAGTGCTACGCAAACAATGCAACTGCGGCTGAATTGCTGAGCCTGTGCGGACAGCCGGCCACAGCGATGCAACTGCTGCAGAAACAGCCTGATGCAATCGTGAGACTGCTTGAATGTCTGTTGCTGGCGGCTAGCCGTCAGCGAGCCTCGGACATACATATCTCCCCGGAAGATCAGAGTCTGCAGGTGAGGTTTCGTGTCGATGGTGTGTTGCGGCATTTCTCGACGCTGAGCAGGGCAGTTCACAATGGTTTGTTGGTGCGTATCAAGATTCTATCGTCGGTGGATATCGCCGAAACCCGTCGTCCGCAGGATGGGCAGTTCAGTCAGTTCATCGACGGCAACATGATCGACTTCAGAGTGTCGTGTTTTCCAACAGTCAATGGACAGAATGTCGTGATTCGCCTACTCGATTCACAATGCAGGTATGACACTCTTGAAAGACTGAATCTTCCTTCGGAAATGCACCGCACGCTGGCTGAACTTGCTCACAGGCCGGAAGGTCTGCTGGTGGTTTGCGGGCCGACAGGCTGCGGCAAGAGCAATACGCTACATGCCTTGATCAGGGAGCGCGATGCGAGCTCCCTGAACATCATGACGCTGGAAGATCCGGTGGAAATGAGCGTGGCAGGTATTCGCCAGTCGAACATCGATGCAGAACATGCCATGGATTTTGCCCAGGGGGTGCGTGGTCTGCTGCGTCAGGACCCGGATGTGCTGCTCATTGGTGAGGTACGTGATACGCCCAGTTGTGCAATGGCCTTGCGTGCCGTCATGTCGGGTCATCAGTTACTGACCACGGTACATGCCAGCTCGGCGCTGGCGGGTCTTGCACGGCTGAGAGAGCTGGGAGCTCTGGCCGGACAGCTGGCCGAGAATCTCATGGCTATCGCCTCGCAGCGACTGGTGCGCAAGTTCTGTCCGGTGTGTGATGGCAGCGCAACCGGTTGCCAGTCCTGCCAGGGTAGTGGTTATCAGGGCAGGCAATTGATCATGGAGCTGCTGCTGGTGAACGATGCGCTGGCAACCTTGGTCGCGAAGGATGCAGCCCCGCAGCAATTGCTCGATTGTGCAAGACAGTACGGGTTCAGAACACTGAAAGAGCAGGGCGAGCAGTTGGTCAGGCAGGGAGTAACCAGTGAAAGGGAAATCGAACGTGTCCTGGGTCGAGAAGACCGACACGGTAGCCGGGAAGTACGACAGGGAGGGTTGTCAAATGCGGATGTCCATGCGTGAGGTCGAGGCCGCAGGACGAGATGTGCCATTCACGATGAGATGGCCAGTCTCGAAGGAAGCCTTGTCACTGTCGCTTTTTCATCTGACTCATCTGTTGCAGGCAGGCGTCGGTCTGGATGATGCCTTGCACGAGGTCCAGCTGATGGAGCAAGGCAGGCGTATGCGTACGTTGTGGCAGGAGATTGCGCAACAGGTGAGCGCTGGAGAGGCATTGTCCGTGGCAATGAGTGCATGGCCGGCAGCCTTTGATCCGGTAATCATCGCCTTGATCAAGGCAGGCGAGATGAATGGGGAGTTGGAGCATGCCTGTGCATCCTGTTGTGAAGTGCTGGACTGGAATACGGCAGCGCGCAGCAGAATGTTGACCGCGTTGCTCTATCCGATATTTGCCATGTTGGTGCTGAGTGCCGTTCTGGTGTTTCTGTTCGTATCGGTGGTGCCGTCGCTAGAGGGCTTTTTGAGTGGCACGAACAGCGTGCTGGCCTGGCACACCCGTGGCCTTCTGCGCCTGTCCGACTGGTTGACTCGAGCCTATCTGCCAGTAACGGTCGCCTTGTTGTTGCTGACACTGCTCATTGCAGGCCTGCGGCAATCATCGACCTCATTCAGGCTGCTGACAGATCGCTGCCTGTTGCGCTTGCCGCTTGTCGGTAAATTGCTGGTAGAGCTGTCATTGAGCCGATATGCCGGCATCTGCGGACGCTTGTATCGCAGCGGGGTTGAACTGAACCATTCATTGCTCATCAGTGAGGCCGTACTGAGTAATACCGCTCTCAGGCAGTCGTTTTCTGGACTGCGTACATCACTTGTTGCCGGCTCGACATTGTCGGAAGCCATGAACAGGATCTCGATCGTGCCTGCATCCTTTCGTCGAATACTCTCGGCAGGAGAATCCGCCGGTGCACTGGGTCAGGCCTTGTCACAAGCTGGTGATCAGCATCAACGTCATGCGAAGCTGATGCTGGATAGAATCGAGCGTCTGGCGGGGCCACTGACCTTGTCAGTCGTCGGAATCAACCTGCTATGGGTCATCATCTCGGTTCTGGGACCCGTGTATGAATCTGCCATCGATTCGGTGTTGCTGTCATGAGTCGCTGGACATTGATGGATGACACCTTGCGGGAGCCGGCAATCGTGCTGGTATTGCAGGGTGATCAGGCTTTCTGGTTCCGCGAAACGGGCCCGGAGCATATGGAGAGCTATACCGAAACGATCGAGGCCGGAGAGCTCGATCTGCATTCGTGTTGCCCCTGGATCAGGAAGCCCGCCGGAAGCCCGATGACCCGTATACAGCTGGTGCTGGATAGTCACCTGGATGAAGTCGATCGTGTCAGGGTGCCGAATCTGTCCACTGGCTGGCTTCGTCACCTGCAATGCTTTCGCATGAAGCGTCGACTACGCGCGGATTTTCCGCGGGCGACCATTCATCGACTGGCACCTGCTGCAGCCCTGGATGCCCTGAGTGTTGTGCATGATGTGCTACCGGAGCATTGGCAGAAATGGCTTGCACTGTTGCAGCAGGAGTACGTCTCCGTCTCGCATGTCGCTACCAGCCTCGAACTGCTTTGCCAGTATTCATCGGCTCATGAAGGCCGCCAGCGCAAGCCTGTATTGTTCTGTATCCCGGTGGGCGAGTATTCTCGTCACTTGCTGGTGCAGGGTGGTGTGCCCGTCTTCATGCGGCTTGTACCGATCGTCGATGGTGAACCGGGTTGCCTCGATGAAGTGGCCGTCGATGAAAGCCTGACGCATGTGCGCAGGCAGGTCATCAGAACCGCTGAAATACCGGTCGTTACGCTGGCTGCTACGAGCCCAGATGAGCCGCATGCGCCTGCTCGCGTTGCACAGGCGCTGGCAAAGCTGTGTCTCGGGCGGGAGGCACGGTTCCAATGTGTTTATCCCGAGTCAGCTCGGCAGTCGGAAGGTGGGGCGGGTCTGTGTGATGACATGAAACGCCCGGTGAGGCACCTTGATACATTGATAGGCAAGTTTGTTGGAAGAAGTCGACGTCGTACCGATGCTCAATGGCTGTTGTGCAGGCATCACCGTTTCGCCGATGAGCTTCTGCAGGTTTCTCTGGTCAGAAATGCGTTGCAGCTCAGGATTCGTCAACTTCAGAAAGCAACACTGATCTGTGCCTGGATGGCGGCGGTAGCCGTGGTGACAGCCTCGGTGCATGGCGTTGCCAGCGCGCGTGAAAGGGCGCGACAGAGCCGGCAGCAGCAACAGATGAGCGATCAGATCGAACAGCTGTCAGCGGTGGCTACCGAGCTGAATCGTCATCCAGCATTCGTGATGCGTTCCATGGAAAGGATTGCTGCACACCAGGCGACGGGTCCGATCGATGCCGGCGGTGTGCTGACGACGGTGGCCGAGGCACTCCAGAGTTTTCCTGCATTGATGCTTGATGATATCTCCTGGTCGGTTTTCTACGACGAAGCACGTGAGACTGCCATCACTACCATTGAACAGGTACCTGCGCGTGGGCGACTCTGGCAGGAGGGGGTTCCCGGAGCGCAGGTGCAGGTGGAACTGGGCGGCAAGGTGATCAGTGAGCCCGGTTTGAGGAAGCAACAGGAAACCCTGGAGGACTTTTCTCGCTATCTGGAATCACTGCCGGGTGTGACGGACGTGAAGATCATCGAGTCGCCTGTCAGTGTCGCGCGCTCCAGCAAACACCTGTCACAGGAAGCATCGGCGTACCGTCTGACGCTGCTGATGGGGGTCTCGTGATGCTGCGTCGCTCAGGCAGATTGTTTCTCACACTCGGCTTTGCGGCGGTATCCATGATGCTCATGGCATGGTTTGACAGCATGAGTGCTGACAGGGCAGAAGCACTCCGGATGACACGCTCCGAACTTCAGACCCTGGAACAACAGATCAATCTGTTGAAAGCACCGGATATGCAGAAGACCCTGGAGGTTCTTGAAGAGGATCTGGATTCTCTCAGGATTCGACTGGTTGAGGTGCTGACACAGTTGCCGCAACCTGCCAGTGTGCTGTCCGTCGAGTATGAACATGCAGTTCTGGCTCAGGCTCTCGAAGATACGGACTCGGATACCGTCAAGGTACTGAGGCTGGAGCTGAGGATGGTTGTGCAGCACGCCATAGGCTTTCTGGATATGCTGACAAGGATTGATGAGGCGATCCCTGTCTGGCCCCATGATGTTCAAGCCTGCATGATTCAGCGAACAGCGCAGGAGCACTTGCAGGTGGCCTGTGCGCTCGACTTCTATCACTGGAACTCCAGCCAACAGCAAGCGTCGATGGCGATCACTGACGGCGGTGTGCGAGCAGCGGGTCTGGTGTCATGAGATTCCGTCTGTTGGTGAGACGCCGTGGCGTGACGGTCTTGATGATTCTGCTGCCTGTGACTTGTTCGATGGAGACTCTGGCAGAGACGTCGGTCGTGCCTGATTCAACCATGGCTGGAGAATCAGCCGAGTCTGCGCTCAACGGTCGGCGTTTGTTCTTTACACCGCAGCAACGGCTTGAAGCAACCGCAGATCTGAACTCTGTTGCCGAACACAGCGCTGAAGTCGATGTGCCGGAAGATCAGTCTGCGAGTGACGATGGGCCATCACTGTCTGGCCGGGTGGCGATGTCTCTGCACCCTGAAGACTCAGGTCGGTCAACAAGCTCGGATAGTGCAGGGGTGTACTTCGATGGGTTCGTATCCGGTCCGCGAGGGACTCGTCTTCTGGTCAATGGCCTTCCGTGCCAGGTGCGAGCTTCCTCGCCCAGGAAAGCTGCCCCGGGGGAGGGTGGGGTTGATTGTCCGGCCGTGGCCCGGTCCCGACCACGATTGAGCCTGGCACTTGTCAGCGGTCGCCTGCAGGTCTCAAGGGGCAAGTCGGTCATGGGGCTGCTCAGGCCGGGCCAGGGCCTGTGAGTCGAGGTGACAGGCAGCCAGGCTATGCCGTGTTGCTGATGCTTGTCGTTCTGTTATCGGGAAGTATTGCCTTGACCGCTCCTCTGCTTCCTCTGCACCGTGGCAAACGTACGGCAGAATCAGTTCCGGGTAGCCGTGCATTGCAGTCAGCGCGCCAGTCTCTGCTGGTTTACACAACGCTCTACCCCTATCTGTATGGTCCGAGAGGCGCAGGTCCGGGACATCTGCCTTGTCCGGATATCGATGGTTCGGAAAGTCCCGATCCTCCTTGCGGGAACGCATCACCTGCCACTGGGCAGCTGCCTCGGCATGTCAGTCTGCCCGGGCACCGCTACGCCTTTGTTACGGATGTCTCGTCGACTTATCGCTATATCGCAGCATCGGATCTGATCAACAACCCGGTGAACCGACGGGTCAACGATGAGACGCTGAAAGGTCTAGGACGAACCTCTCCTTATCTTGCCTGGGTAGAGTCAGAGGCCGGTGCCGCACCACTGGCCAGAGTGCCGCTATCAGCAAACGCCATGATTCCGGGGCTCGGAAAGCTGGTAGCGGCCTGGTTGCTGACACGTATCCATCGCGAGTACGGCAAGTCATGTGTCAAGTCGATGAGCGCGTCTGGCCGACTGCAAACGGGAGAGCAATCCTGGCTTGTCTTGATTGTGGACGAAGTGAGTGATGCGAGTGATGC
>CBDUIJ010000188.1:0-10866 GCA_965367215.1 uncultured Granulosicoccus sp. | reverse complement strand
AGCCTGCCTGAAAGACGCATTCTCGCCCCGCTGCAACCCTTGGCAGACTACGCCCGGCACAACGATGGGGATGGCAGTATCAGGGTTGGCATTGAACAAAGAGACTGATGCCGATGCAATCAAGATCACTCCAGACTTGTCATGATACCGGCAGAAAACGCTCATGCTGGTAGCGGCAATCGATCAGGGCACCACCAGTACTCGCACACTCCTTGTCGACCAGGCAGGCAATCTTCGCGTCGCCCACAGCCTGCCCCACCAACAGTATTATCCGCAGGAAGGCTGGGTAGAACACGACCCGTTGGAGCTGCTGAACAATGTACGCGCCTGCGTGCAGGCTGCTGGCGCCGTCGCTGCCCTGGGCATCGATAACCAGGGCGAGAGTTGTCTGGCGTGGAGAAGCGATACCCGCAAAGCCCTGACCCCGGTCATTGTCTGGCAGGACAAACGCAGCATTGCTCGCACAGAGTCCATGAAGGAACAGGGTCTGGAAGCCGAGACACTCAGCCGCGCAGGCTTGCCACTGGACCCCTACTTCTCGGCCAGCAAGCTTGGCTGGATAATGCAACACGTACCTGAAGCCAGAGAAGCCTGGCGGCAAGGCAAACTGAGGCTCGGTACCAGCGACGCCTACTTTCTGGACTGCCTGACAAACCGCTTCGTCACCGATATCACGACGGCCTCACGCACTTCATTGATGAATCTGCGCAGTGGCCAATGGGATGCCGACTTGTGCCAGCTGTTTGGTGTTCCCATCGAATGCCTGCCAGAGATCGTTCCCAGCACGGGCGACTTCGGCGTGCTGCACGGTACGACCGGCGATATCCCTCTGACAGCCAGCATCGTCGACCAGCAGGCAGCGCTTTATGGCTTCCATTGCCAGGAACCCGGGCAAGCCAAGATCACCTTTGGCACCGGTGCCTTCGCGCTGATGTGTACCGGACACGAAATCCACCATCACCCTGAAAAGGGATTGTTGCCCACCGTCGCCTGGCAGAAGAATGGCGAGCTCCCGGTCTACGCTCTGGATGGAGGCGTCTACACCGCCAGCGCAGCCATCAACTGGGCAAGATCTCTGGGGCTGTTCAACAGTTTTGATGCCATCAACCGATTCGAGTCCGGTCCTGCCATCGACTCCGGCCTGGTTTTCGTACCCGCCTTGAGTGGCCTGGGCTGTCCTCACTGGGACCCTCGTGCACGCGGACAATGGCTGGGCCTGTGCATCGACCATGGACCTCGGCAGCTGGTGCAGTCCATTCTCGAAGGGGTTGCGTTCCGGGCTGCCGAAGTGCTGGAAGCCATGTCAAGCTGTGTCGCCCGCACAGGGGCGCTGCAGGTAGACGGTGGCATGAGCCGCAACCCGTATTTCGTGCAGTTCCTGGCCGACATTCTGGCCTGCCCGGTGAATGCCGCTGCCGTACCGGAGCTGACCGGGCTGGGCACGGCACTGCTGGCAGCCGATGGGGCAGGTATTGCAATATCATCCAGCACCCGCTTCAGCACCTGTCTGCCACAGAATGACAGACAGTCTTCACGACAGCGCTTCGCCGAAGCCGTTGCCATGAGTCGTCAATGGGGACAACACTGACGGACCAGCAATGCCCGTGGCGCAAACCCTGCGCGCCACGAGCGTCATGCCGCTACTGACAGACAGCAGGCGCATCTTCCTCGGCACCGGCACAGATACGTTCAACCGTTGCCCAACCCACATCCACGGTCAGGTCGAGGTTGCTGGCATCGATGCGCGTGACCGGCAGCAACTTTGCATCCAGCTCGACGCCCTGAGGTCCCTTGTCGAACTTTGCAGCACCCTCTACCGCACTGCCACCAACCAGATCCAGAGCAACCTGCGCGGCGGTCTCACCCAGCTGATAGGCGTTCTTCCAGATGGTGAATGTCTGCTGACCTCTGGCTATCCGGTTCAACGCGCCGGGCGCACCGTCCTGTCCGGATATCGGCACATCCAGACCCTGCTCTTCCAGCGCTTTCGACACGCCGCTGGCCATACCATCGTTCATGACCATGACTGCCTGAACATCGTTGTCATTGGCCGTGAGAATCTGTTCCATGATGTCCTTGGCAGACTCGGGACGCCAACCATCGACGAACTGCTCACCCACCACCTTGATGGCGCCAGAATCATAATGCGGCTGCATCGTCGCCGTGTAGGCATCGAACATCTGCAGTGTATTGGGATCGCCGTCATCACCCTTTATGAGGGCGTAATTACCTTCCGGCGCTTCAGCCAACATGCCATTGGCAAGCTCTTCACCCACCGAACGCGCATCGAAGGAGACATAGAACACGCCCGGCACCTCGATGATCTGATCGTAGGCAACTACCGGAATGCCTTCTGCCAGCGCACTTTGCACGACCGGACCGACCGCATCTGCCACACCGGACATGATGATCAGCACTTCAGCGCCACGCGTTATCAGGTTCTCGATATCGGCAATGGACTTCTCGGCCGAGAAATTCGCATCTGCCGAGATGTATTGAGCACCTGCCTCTTCGAGTACCGCCTTGATGCCGGCTTCATCGATTTTCCAGCGCTCGTCGGCGAACTTGAACCAACTGACACCGACGACAGGGCCGGCGGCCATTGCCGATGAACCCAGAGCTGCAATGGCAGCGGCAAGCAACATGCGTTTGAACATGGATATTCTTCCTCTTGACCAAGTGGTTTGTCACATCATCCAGAGGCTTATGGAACCGAGGTGAGCGGCACGCCTCTTCACTCAGCTTGACAGCAAACGCCGGTGTTCGCAATACTCGCACGGCAGCCTTCAACAGGAACAGGATCAATGCCAGCAGATAGTGGGACCGGTTCACGCATCAGTCGTATCAGTGCGGCACTCGAACTGGACACGCGACTTCTGTCGATGATCGCGGCACTGATTGCCATCTGGATCTTCTTCCAGATCAGTACCGGCGGCATATTTCTCTCGCCACGCAATCTGTGGAATCTGTCGGTGCAGACGAGTGTCACAGCCCTGATTGCCACCGGCATGGTGCTGGTCATCGTCTCGCGCAATATCGACCTGTCAGTGGGATCTCTGCTTGCATTTCTCGGTGTTCTCGGCGCTTTTCTGCAAACCGAGGTGTTGCCACTGGAAGGCACCCACAGCTGGTGGCTGTCCATCCTTGCAATGATAATATCCGGAGCCGTTCTCGGCGGGTTCCAGGGCTGGATTATTGCCAGGTTCAGCATTCCGGCCTTTGTGGTGACACTGGGCGGCCTCATGTTCTGGCGCGGTGCCGGCTGGCTGTTCACCTCAGGCCGTACAGTGACGCCGCTGGACTCCACCTACAGCGTCTTCGGGGGCGGCTCCATCGGCGAATACTGGAGCTGGGTTGTCGGCGCCTGCGGCTTTGCCGTACTGCTGCTGCTGAGCTTCTGGAAAAGACGCCGCCGGGCAGCACTGGGTTTTCATACCAAGACACTGCCGGTGGAGCTGGGCCTGCTGGCCGCCTGGGGACTGCTCATTGCCCTGTTCATCAGCACCATGAATTCCTACAATTTTCCACGCTCCGAAGATGGCCGCGGCATCCCAGTGCCCGTGCTCATACTGATCATCGTATCGTGCATCATGATCTACATAGCAAGCATGACCCGCTTCGGGCGCTATATCTATGGTTATGGTGGCAACCCCGAGGCCGCAGAACTTGCCGGTGTCAATACGCGGCGAGTGATCACACTGAGCTTTGCCCTGATCGGCGCCCTGACCGCCATCGGCGCTGTCATCTCGACGGCACGACTCAATGCAGCCCCCTTGTCCATCGGCCAGCTGCTGGAACTCCAGGTCATTGCCGCCGCAGTCATCGGCGGCACGTCCCTGTCCGGCGGCAGCGGCACCATTGTCGGTGCCCTTATCGGCGCCTTGCTCATGCAAAGCCTGCAGAACGGCATGGTACTACTGGGTATCGAGAGCTCCCCACAGCAGATGATCATGGCCGCCGTGCTGATCTTTGCCGTGTGGTTCGATGTGATGTATCAGAAGCGCAGCCGCTAACCCCCTTGCCAGCGACCGGGAGAATCTCACGATGAACAACGACCCTGCGCTTATCGACATGCGCCATATACAGAAGCGGTTTGGTGGCATCCACGCCGTGAACGACATGAATCTGCAGCTACGCCACGGTGAAGTTCTGGGTTTGCTGGGTCACAACGGCGCAGGCAAGTCGACCCTCATCAAGATGCTCTCCGGCGCCTACCCCATGGATGAAGGCGAGATACTCATCAATGGTGAGCCGGTGGATATTCGTACGCCACGCGATGCCAAGGAACAAGGCATCGAGACCATCTACCAGACACTGGCGCTGTCGGACAACCTCAGTGCGCCTGCCAATATCTTTTTCGGCAGGGAAATACTGACTCCCTGGGGAGCCCTGGATGAAGCTGCCATGGAACATGCCACCATTGCAGTCATGCGCCGGCTCAACCCACAGTTCAGCAAGTTTCATGACCCCGTCAGCAATCTGTCCGGTGGCCAGCGGCAATCGGTTGCCATCGCACGCTGCCTGCAATTCAATGCCCGCATACTCATCATGGACGAACCCACGGCGGCACTCGGGCCTCACGAAACGCAGATGGTGGCCGACCTGATACGCAACCTGAAGACCGAAGGCATCGGCATCATCATGATTTCCCATGATCTGCACGACGTGTTCGATCTGTCAGACAGGGTCTGCGTCATGAAGAACGGCCGGCATGTGTGGACCGGCAACGTCGCCGACACCACCAAGGATGAAGTCCTGCAGATGATCATACTGGGCAAGCTGCCCGATGGCAGCTACGCGCCGGGGATGGTGGCAGACAGCACGAGCTGATTGTGTTTCAAGGTACATTGCCGTGTCGCTTTCCGTCATGATGTCAGGGCAATCAACCTTGTGAGGAGAAAGACCATGAATACCGTAGCCACCGAGCCTCGATCAGACGGCTATGTCATAGCGCCGCCTGCCCAGGCGACACTGTCCATTGCAGGCAGTACGGAGCTATTTCCGGTACACCGAGTGTATTGTGTTGGCCGCAACTATGCGGCTCACGCCGTCGAGATGGGACACGATCCGGACAAGGAGCCCCCTTTCTTCTTCCAGAAGAATCCGGACAACCTGATCTCCGATGCCAGCTCCTTCCCTTATCCCAAGGCCAGCAACGATGTACATCACGAGGTGGAATTGCTGGTTGCGCTGAAATCCGGTGGCGATGACATTGCTGTCGAAGAGGCTCTGGAATGCGTTTACGGCTACGGCGTGTCACTGGACATGACCCGTCGCGATCTGCAGGGCGAGATGAAGAAGCTCGGCCGTCCCTGGGAAATCGGCAAGGCCTTCGAGATGTCAGCGCCGGCCGGCCCCTTGTTCCCGGTAACACAAGTGGGACACCTGGCAGAAGGTGATATCTGGCTGAAGGTCAATGACGAGATTCGGCAGAGTGGCGATCTGAATCAGATGATCTGGAAGACCGCAGAAATGATCTCCATCCTGTCAACCCTGTTCACACTGCAACCGGGCGATGTGATCATGACCGGAACACCGGCCGGTGTCGGGCCTGTTCAGCGAGGCGACAGGCTGCACGCGCATGTCGCGGGCGTCGGCGATCTGCAGCTCGTAGTCGAATAGAAAACCGAAAAGCCCGGAAAACACGCAGTTTTCCGGGCCGTTTACCACTAACGGACCATTACTTGTCGTTTTCGCAAACCTGCTTCTGCTGACCCAGGTTCTCGATACCCAGTTCAACCACGTCACCCGCCTTCAGGTAACGAGGTGGCTTGAAGCCCAGGCCAACACCCGGAGGTGTACCGGTAGAGATGATGTCTCCCGGATGCAGGGTCATGAACTGGCTGAGGTAGCTGACCAGGTGGGCAACGCCATACACCATGGTGCTGGTGGAACCGTTCTGTACTCGCTCACCGTTGACTTCCAGCCACATGGCCAGATTCTGCGGATCGGCAATCTCGTCACGTGTTACCAGAGCCGGACCTGTCTGACCGAAGTTGTCACAGGATTTTCCCTTGGTCCACTGGCCTTCACGCTCGATCTGGAAAGCACGCTCGGAGACGTCATTGATGACACAGTAGCCGGCAACATGCTCCAGCGCCTGACTCTCATCGACATATTTGGCCGCCTTGCCGATAACCACACCCAGCTCGACTTCCCAGTCTGTCTTCTCGGAACCACGTGGGATGAGGATAGGATCATTGGGACCACAGATGGCGCTGGTGGCTTTCATGAAGATGACAGGCTCGCTGGGGACATCCAGACCACTCTCGGCTGCATGGTCGGCATAGTTCAGACCGATGCAGATGAACTTGCCAGTCTGGCCAACGCAGGCACCCAGGCGAGTTGCGGCATCAACCTGTGGCAGTGATTTCCAGTCGATGTCCTTGAACTGCTCGAGGTTGGTCAGCACGTCGCCGGCAATATCGTCGCACTTGCCTTCCAGGCTACGGATGTTGCCTTCCGGGTCGATCATGCCGGGCTTCTCCTGCCCTCTTTCTCCAAATCTTACAAATTTCATCGTACGAACTCCTTGAGGATGGTGTGACGCGTACATCGACGCGCTACGGTGGGTGAAATCGAATCAGTGATTGTCGCGCGGCACGCCCTTGGACTGTGCGATGCGTTGATAGTCAGGGCCATTCTTCAGAACCATTCCCTTGTCGAACTGGGTGACCAGAGAGCGCTGGATTTCCTGCCATGGCGTCTGGTCAGCCGGGTACTGGAAGCCGCCGGCCGCAGCCAGAGCGTCATGACGCGCCTGCAATTCTTCGTCGCTGACCAGCAGGTCGACACGACGCTTGTTCAGATCGACGCGAATACGGTCGCCCATCTTCAGAATGGCCAGGCCACCCTGCACCGCCGCTTCGGGAGCCACATTCAAGATGGAAGGCGAACCGGATGTACCCGATTGTCGACCATCACCGATACAGGGCAGCTCGGTGATGCCGCGCTCGATGAGATAGGCCGGTGGCTGCATGTTGACCACCTCGGCACCACCGGGATAACCGATAGGCCCGGCGCCGCGCATGATGAGAATGCAGTTCTCGTCCATCTCCAGCGCAGGGTCTTCGATGAGATCGTGATAGTGCTCGGGACCATCGAAGACCATGGCACGACCTTCAAACGCTTCCGGGTCATCAGGATTGGACAAGTAGCTCTTGCGAAAACCTGCAGTGATCACCGACGTCTTCATGATGGCACTGTCCCAGAGGTTGCCACCCAGGTTCAGGAAACCCGCCTTGTCTTTCAATGGTTTCTCGTAGGTTCGAATGACCTTCTCGTTACTGGACTCGATGCCTTCGTATTCTTCGGCAACCGTTCGCCCGGTAGAGGTGACCGCACCGGGGTTCGGCAATGCGCCCGCCTTCAACAAGGTGCCGATCACTGCGGCAACACCACCGGCGCGATGGAAGTCCTCTCCCAGATAGGTTCCTGACGGTTGCATGTCAACCAGCAGAGGAATGGCATGACCCACCGCTTCCCAGTCAGCATTGTCCAGTGGCACACCCATATGAGCGGCCACAGCGTTCAAGTGAATGGGCGCATTGGTAGACCCGCCAATGGCCGAGTTGACCACGATGGCGTTTTCGAAGGCCTCACGCGTCATGATGTCGGATGGCTTCAGATCTTCGCGAACCATGTCGACGATGCGTTGGCCGGTCAGATAGGAAATCTGGCCGCGCTCGCGATAAGGTGCCGGGATGGCACCGGAACCCGGCAACTGCATGCCGAGTGCTTCTGCCAGATTGTTCATGGTGCTGGCAGTACCCATGGAGTTGCAATACCCCACCGAAGGCGCTGAGCCTGCCGCCAGGCGCAGAAATTCATCCTGATCGATTTCCCCGACAGCCAGACGCTGACGAGATTTCCAGATGATGGTACCGGACCCGGTCCGCTCTTCACCTTCCCAGCCGTTGAGCATGGGTCCGACCGACAAGGCCAGCGCAGGGATGTTGACCGTGGCAGCAGCCATCAACAATGCCGGAGTTGTCTTGTCACAACCGATGGTCAACACGACACCATCGAGCGGGTAACCGTACAGACTTTCCACCAGGCCCAGATAGGCCAGGTTACGATCAAGCGCCGCAGTAGGCCGCTTGCCCGTCTCCTGAATGGGATGCACCGGGAACTCCATGCAGATACCACCCGCAGAGACAATACCCTCACGAACACGCTTGGCCAGTTCGATATGGTGGCGATTACACGGCGACAGATCACTGCCGGTCTGCGCAATACCGATGATCGGCTTGCCGGAGCGAAGCTCGTCCAGGGTGATGCCGTAGTTCAGATACCGTTCGAGGTAGAGCGCCGTCATGGACGGGTTGTCAGGGTTGTTGAACCACTGCTGGGAACGTAATTTCATGGGTGTACTCCGGAACTCTCTCTACGGGATGAATCAGGAACGAACATTTCTTGCTTTCTTGCCAACTTGTCTGGCGGAATCGGACACCGGTGCTGTGGTGCCTCGCTTGACCAGAGTGCAGGCCGCTATCTCGTGTACTTCAGCGCCTGTCGCACTCGCCGGTTTTTCCATGCGACGGATCAACTGATCGATCGCCCTCTGCCCGGTCTTCACCGGGTCGAAGGAGACAGTGCTCAGGTTGATACCCGGCAGGGATGACATGCTCATGTCATCGAAGCCGACAATGGAGATATCCTCGGGCACCTTCAGCCCGTGGTTTGCCAGCGCCTCCATGGCACCATAGGCCATGAGGTCACTGGCACAGAAAACGGCGCTGAAGGACCGCTGTGCCGACAGGAGCGCCTCACAGGCCTCGCGCCCACCTTGCCGAGTATATTTCCCGCCAATCAGCAGCTCCGGGTCGACCGACAGACCGGCATCGGACAGCGCCTGTTCATAACCTTCACGCCGCCCGGTCCCGGTCGAATTCGGCAGACCGCAAATGTGGGCAATTCGACGATGCCCGAGTTCGATCAGATGGCTGACGGCATCGTGAGCGCCACGACGGTTATCGGCTTCGAAGACATCACAACCAGCCTCCCCTGTCCTGTTCAGCAATTCGACATAGGGCACACCGACATTCAGAACCATCTTGCTCGCCTGCGCCTCGGGATCGGATGACGACATCAGGATACCGGCGACATTGTGATCGACAATGGTATTGACCAGTTCCAGCTCGTTCTTGGCATCGCGCATGGTCACGGCCATCATGACGGTGTAGCCGCGTCGCTCGGCCTCGTGCACGATGGTTTCGGCGACCTCTGCGTACATGGAGTTGGTCATGCTGGGCACGACGAGTCCGATGAGCCTGGATTTGTTGGTCTTCAACGAACGAGCCACCGCATTGCCGCGATAGCCACATTCGCTCAGGTGCGTCAGCACCAGCTGGCGTGTCTCTTCGCTGACAACCGGCTTGTTGTTGACGACATTGGAGACCGTCTGCACCGAGACTCCAGCCGATGCAGCGACTTCACTGAGTGTGACTTTGCGTCTCAAGCGGGAACCTGACTGATCTCGGTGGTTTTAACGTTAAAATAACAATACGCGAGTGCAGATTGTCTGTCAATCGGTTCACGATAGACTGCAGGACCGCCAGAAGTCGAGACGGCCCCGCATTCAGCCAAGGAACACCGAACTAGAAAGTGTAATCGGCAGTGATCTTGAAGTTACGACCCGGTTCGTAATCCTGCAGATACAGCTCGCCGAATCTGGGATGCAGACTCAAGCCGGTTCTTGAAGACTGGGACGCATAGTATTCATCAAACAGATTGTCGATGCCCACCGTCAGGGACAGGCCCTTGATGGCCGCAGGATGCCATTTCGCAGAGATGTTGTGAACGGCAAAACCATCCTTGGCGTTGTTCTCCGTAGCCCCGTCCAGATCGACACCGGCACTCAGTGATGTCACGACCTGCGTATCCCAGTGCAATGCCAGGCCAGCGTCAATCAGGTGATAATCCAGACCCAGGGCAAAGGTGTCGCCCTGCTTGCGATCGAGTCGTGCCTTGTCCAGCGCCAGATAATCGCTGTCGGCATCCAGCTCACTGTCGGCGATGGAGTAGCTGAACAGCGCTTCGAACTGACCGATGTCATAGCCCAGATAGGCCTCGACGCCCTGGATGTTCATGTCACCGATATTGTCTTTCCAACTACCACCACCGTCAGCCTCGGCAATCGGTGCATAGTCGTAGATGTAATCATCCAGCTGCGTATTGAACAGAGTGATACCGGCACTGAACTCATCCGCCCCCAACACCGCATCGGCATAGGCCAGTGACAGTTCGGTATTGAGGCCGGTCTCTTCGCGGATATTGTCATTGACCGTATCGTACAAACCGGCTCCGGTGAACACTTCACCGATTTCAGGTCCCTTGAACAATTGCGTGGTACTGGCGCGCAGATGAACCGTGGGTGTCAGTTCAAAGTCAGCCGCCAGCGCTGCCGTGATGTCATCGAAGGTGTCATCGGTCACTGCCGTATCGTTGTTCTGAACGTTGTAACGAAGACCCGGAGTCACCGAGAACCGCTCGTTCAAGCGGATACGATCCTGCACGAAAATGGCAGAGTCGACGATTTCCTCTGACGAACTGTCCTGACTGCCGTTCTCATAAATGGCGTTGAAATCCGTCTCGTATTTCGTCACTTCCGCACCATAGCTGATGCCATGCTGCCCCAGGTCCGTGCGTACGATGACATTCAGCCCGGTATTGATCGCCTCCCCTTCCACCTGCCCGGCTGAATCGGCAAAGGCTTCATTGTCCGCCCAGCCGCTCTCGTCACGGTTCAGTGTACTGTCATTACGGAACAGGGTTGCAGTGATACTGCCCGCTCTGGCAGATTCCCCTTCATAGTTCAGCGTGAATGTATCGCGGCTGAATTCGGTCGGCCACAGCAAGGGCACA
>CBDUIJ010000187.1:0-10880 GCA_965367215.1 uncultured Granulosicoccus sp. | reverse complement strand
TCGATTCGGTCGGGTTTACCGATGAAAATACCAGCCCGGCAGAGCGCGAGGAATTTCGCGAAGAGCTGACTGATGCTACCAACGTATTCAACCGCAATAATCAGCTGCTCGAGATTGATTTCTGGCATGAAGATCCGGCGATAGCCTTCAAGACAACCAGTTTGTTCGCAGAGCTTTTTCTGCAGAAAACCATGGATTCATCGGCTGAAGAAACCACGGAAGCGTTCGAATTCATTACCAGTCAGGTTGCAACCTACCGGGACAAACTGGAAGATGCGGAAAGCCGGCTGGAGAGTTTTCGCAGCCAGCATCCGGGCATGAGTTCGACCACGGAAGGCAACGTCAATGCGCGCATCGTCGAACTGCAACGTGATCTTGAGCAGACCTCGCTGTTGTTTGCTCAGGCAGATCAGCGTCGACGTACCTTGCAGGCTGAATTGTCCAGCGAGTCTTCGACCATTGCACGAGATTTTCAGATCGGCCAGACGCGCGACCAGATTGCACGGCTGCAGGCAGAGATAGACGTATTGAGTCTTTCGTATACCGATGACTACCCTGACATCGTGCGCCTCAAGCAGCAGATCGAAGACGTCAAGTTGCAAGCTCAGCAGCGTAGTGAGCAGGCACTCTCGCAGGGTGCTGGTCAATCCGTTTTCAACGTCGGTGGCAATTCCTTTACCGGCTCGTCGAATCTCAGTCCTGTCTATCAGCAGTTGCGCAGTGATCTGGCACGTACCTCCGCCGAGGCCGACTCCCAGCAGAGCCGCATGCGTCAGCTCCGTGTCCTGCTTGACAAGGAAATCGAACGCTCTGCGAAAAGCTCTCAGGTCGAACGTGAACTGTCACAGCTGACACGAGACTATGAGATCAACAAGAAATTCTATGAAGATCTGTTGAGCCAGCAGGAAAATGCACGGCTGACCATGACTCTGGGAGCCGAGAAGCAAGGGGTTCTGTATCGGATACATCAGCCCGCCAATTTTCCGGCGAGGCCCAATGGTCTTCGGTTCCTGCATATTGTCATTGCGGGAGTGGTACTTGCCAGCGTACTGCCGTTTGTCTATCTGATCGTTTTTCTGAAGGTAGATCCACGCATTCGTACCGCGTCGGCAGTGACTGATGTGCTGCAATTACCGCTGTTGACCACGGTTCCTCATATGCCATCGCCCAGCGAGAAGGTTTCCTTCTTCAGCCGGCCTGCTGTAATAATGTTAACGGTGGCGTTGGTTTGTATGCTGTACGTCGTCGTATGGGTAGTTAAACGCACCATTGAAGCATCCTCTGGAGGGGCTCTGATATGACCGATCGGGCGAAATTTGCCAACGTCAGGTCGATGTTGGATCAGCAGCGAGACAAGTCGGAACGTCGACACCGCAAGGGTGGCCGATCGATGGTGCCATTGGGCAAGTCGTCCGGCGGCAGCAACCAGCTGCGGGCTGCGAACGACTCTGTCAGCCTGGCAGATCGAGCTCGCGCTGACCTGGCCAATATGGAAGAGGCTCGCTTGTTCAGTGACCGGCAGCTGGACGTGCTTGGCATCATTCATCCGCGATCCAAGAATCGCGACATGGTGGATGCCATGCGGCAATTGCGCACCAAGCTCTACAGCCTCAAGCCGGAAGGCAACTTCAGTGTTCTGGTCAGCTCGGTCGTGCCTGAAGGTGGCGGCAGTTTCGTCAGCCTCAATCTGGCCGCGACCATTGCCTTCGACAAGGCCAAGACTTCCATGCTGGTAGAAGCCAATCTGCATACGCCTGTACTGCACCGCTTGATGAAGCTTGTCGGGCGCGAGGATGCTCACGGCTTGCTGGATTACCTGGAGAGGCCCGAGCTGGGTATCGAGCACATCGTCAGCCCGAGCGGCATCCCGCGAATGCGTGTGGTTCCCATCGGTGCTCACCATGAGATCAGTGCCGAACACTTCACCAGTGCTCGTTACAAACAGCTGATGCTGGATATCAAGGAACGCTATGACAATCGTTTTGTCATCGTGGATGGTCCTGCCATGAACACCTCTGCCGATGCACGAATTCTGTCAGAAATCTGTGACTACACGGTGCTGGTGATTCCCTATGGCGGCGTAACGCCGGGTGCGCTTGATGCCGTCATTGATGAAATCGACGAACGCAAGCTTGCTGGCATCGTCATGAACAATCAACCGGTCTGATTCACTCATACCGTTTGTCCACCCCCCTTCATTAATTGGAAGTGTGATCTTGTCTGAGCACAAATCATGTCCTGCATGGTTGCCCGCCATGTTTCTGGCCGTCCTGTTTCCGGGAGCCGCCTGGTCTCTGGACCTGGGCTTCGAGGGACGATTGACGCTGGAGCAGAGCGACAACATTGAAAGCGTCAACAGTCCTGATGAAGAAGATGGGCAGACTGTTGGTGCCGTGCTTGGCGTTTATGGAGAGCAGCGTAGTCGCCTCGTCAATGCCGCGTTCAAGGGCGAGATTGATACGCGTAATGATGTGTCAGAGGAGGATTCATCCTTCGACACTCTGACTCGATTTCTCGGTGCCGCCGAATTTTCCATCACTCCACGTTCCTGGCGCTGGTACGTGGGGGATATCCTGGGTGGCGTACGTACGGATAATGCCGTGCAGACCATCGATGACTCGGATATCGATCGCCGCAACGTCTTCGTGACAGGGCCCAGTTTCGAATACGACGTGGAAGGGCGTAGTCGTACTCGAGCCAGGTTGCTGTATGTCAACCAGACAGAGGACAACGATGACCTGGAGACGCTTTACACGGCGAATGCCAGTTATGAGCGTGATACCACGCCGGGCAGCTACTTCGGGGTGCGTGCCGGAAACGTCTTCACAGATATACCGGATGAGTCCGAGAATCCGAATGTCAGGCAGGATGGCGATTACAACCGCTCGACAGTGTCAACTTATATCAACCGGGCTCGCGGTTTTGTCGAGCTCTATGGCGAGCTGGGCGTCACTCGCTACGATACCGACGACGAGTCACTGAATGGCTTGAACGCGCGATTACGTGCGATTCGGCAACTGGGGCCCATGACATCGGTGTCCATCAGCTTGAGCCGGGATCTGAACGATCAGACATTGAGTACGATCGAAAGCCTTATTCAAAGTGGCGGAACAGCGGTGGGTGTCCGACCTGAAGTGGCTGGTGTGTTTGAAGAAACTCGTCTGGACGTGGGCTATTCCTTCCAGGCGACCGATACCAGCCTCGATTTCGGACTCGGTGTGGCGCAGAAGGATTACCAGCTATTGGCTACCGATCTGGCTCTCGATCTGAGTGCCGATAGCGAAGATCAGTTTCAAGGCTTTGCCTACGGTTCACTCTCGCGGCGCCTGAGCACTCGACTGCGGACCGAGCTGGCCATCAGCTACGAGCGCCAGACTTACGACAATCGTGAAGACGAGACAGATTCGGTGCTGGCATCTGCGCTGCTTGTCTATCGCCTGAGCCGTAGTTTCGAGCTGGAAGGCGGTATTCTTCATGATTCCGCGTCCGGGGTTCTGACGCGTTTGACGGCCGATCCCGCCGTCAACGGGGGCGTTGTGACAGCGGTACCCGAGGACGTTGATGTGACTGAAAACCGCTTGACCATTGGTCTGCGTTGGGCACCACCGTCACGCGCAAGTCAGGATCTGACAGTCGAACTGAAGTCCTTGCTGCAATGACGGCAGGAGATCGCCTGACACAGATGTCGGGTGTTACTGGAAATGGTGCCGGACAGGTTGCTTTCTCAAGCCAGGCGGCTGATGTCGGGCAGGATTCAGGGGATGTGAAAGCCGAGGTGCAACCAGAGGGCAAGGTTGCTTCGCTGAACGGCCTGAGGTTGCTGTTCGCCGTTGACAGCCTCTTTCCCGGATTGGGTGGGGCCGAGGGGCAGGCGTTGAAACTGGCCATTGCTCTTCGCGAACGGGGTGCCTATGTGGAATTCGTGGCGCCCAGACTCAATGGCAATCAGTTGGTGGAAGAGACCTACCAGGGATTCACCGTCAAGCGCCTGGATTATCCGTATATTCGCTGGATCGGTTCACTGGTTCTGATGATCTGGTTCGCCCGCTACCTGCTGGCCAATCGCAAACGCTTCGATGCCGTGCACATACACATCACGCATCTGCTGGCGGCATCGGCAGGGTATATGCGTCGCTGGACAGGTTTGCCGGTCACCACGAAGATCTCCGGATTCTATGAATTCGAAGGTGGCGTGCTGGATCAGCGTCGACGCTTCATGCCGCTCAATTTTCTGATTCGGATGGGTCTGCGACAAGTGGATCATGTACAGACGATCAGTGTTCAGACACGCGAAAAACTGCTCGCCGCAGGCTTTCGCGATGAACAGATCAAGTTCGTGCCCAACGGCATCGATACCAGCCTTGCGCCGCAGCTACCGATCGAAGGGGAGATGCTGACGATCGGTTATTGTGGTCGTCTGCGCGAGGTAAAGGGCGTCCATGTTCTGCTGGATGCCTTTGCTCTGGCCCTGCAGGCAAACCCGGAGCGCAAGCTGCGCCTGCGCATTGCCGGCGGCGGTGAGGTGATGGACACCTTGCAGGCTCAGGCAGAGGCTCTGGGAGTGGCTCAGCAGGTGGAGTGGTTGGGCAGAATCGAGGATACGGCCAGCTTTTTCAGAAGTCTGGATATCTACGTTCAGCCATCATTCGCGGAAGGTCTGCCCAACTCGGTCATGGAGGCGATGGTCGAGCAGCGACCGGTTGTTGCGTCCGATATCGGTGGCAACAATGATCTGATCGAAACTGGTGTGACGGGGTTGCTTTTCAAGGCAGGTGATGCGTCACAGCTGTCCGAGCAATTGACGCGCCTCATCGAGGATCCTGAACTTCGGCACGATGTGGCTCGATCAGGACGAGAGCTGATCGTCAGTCGTTTCGGCTTCGATCGAGTGGTTGGTGAGTTGCTCGAGCTTTATCATCACGAGAACGAGTCCTCGGCTTCGGCCAGTCAATGATGTCCGGTAGTCGTATAGAGCAGTTGGTGGTCACCGTGTCCATTGATACCGAATGTGATCACGATCCGGACTGGGTCAGGTCCAGTCCCTTGACGTTCGAATCGATTACCGAAGGCCTGCCAAACCGACTACAGCCGGTCTTTGCAGAGGTAGGGGCGGTTCCCACCTATTTGCTGACTGTCGAAGTACTGGAGGACCCCGACAGCGTGGCAGCCTTGCGCTCCCTGTCTGGAAACCACGAATACGGTACGCACCTGCACGCAGCCTTCATCGAGCCCGAGAAGAAATTTTTCGACTATGCCGGTGTCGACAGTCCCGACTTCCAGTGCGCCAGCACGGCAGAGGTGGAGTATCAGAAGCTGGCCAATCTGACGCAGCTGTTCGAGAAGCAGCTTGGCCATGCGCCGACCAGTTTTCGTGCCGGTCGTTATGGTGCAGCGGCACAATCAATCGATAGCCTGCAACGTCTGGGGTACAAGGTTGATACGAGTGTGACTCCGCATCTGCGCTGGAGTGAGCCCAATGCCACGGTGGATTTTCGCAAGGCACCTGAACAACCCTATTTTCCGGCTGAAGGCACCATCATCAAGCCTGGTCCGGCCTCGTCAGATGCGCTTCTGGAAGTGCCTGTCTCGGTCAAGCCACGGCTGTTCAGGGACCCTCGATGGTTTCGTCCCTGGTTTGCTTCTGTGGAACAGATGAAGGAAGTTGTCAGGTATCAGATGAAGCAGCATTCACAGCAGCGTATCCTCAATATCAACATGATGTTTCATTCCATGGAGGTGATCGAAAAGGCATCTCCTTATCCACAGAGCCAGGCTGATGTCAGACGCTATCTGGACGACATGCAGGCCGCCTTGCAGTGGTGCGCCGATGAAGGTGCACAGTTTGCGCCTCTGTCGGATCTGCATGATCTGTATCTGACAGCTTGAGCGGAAACAGAGCGATGGCCGCAGTCGGCATGTTCCAGCATTTGAGAAACTACGCGTCCGCCGGAATCTTTTCCGCCGTGGTCGGTCTGGTCAGTTTTCCGGTATTGACGCGCAATCTGAGCGTGGCAGAGTACGGCATAGTCGGGCTCATCACATCGAGCCTGACTCTGTGTATAGCTGTCGGCAAGCTCGGTGTGCAGCATGCCGTCATACGATTCTTTGCCCAGATCAAGAACGGCAATATCGATTTCACTGTCGGTCAGATGAACAGTACCGTCAGCATGATCTTCTTCGGTTTTGCCAGCGGCGCGACGGTTCTGTGGCTGCTTAGCGGGTTTTTCGTGCTTCCCGGGATGTTGCAGTACGAGAATATTCCGTCATTGTTTCTGCTCGCATCCTTCATCGTGTTCATTCGATTGCTGGGCAGTGGTGTGCTGAACTTTCTACGTGCTCAGCAGCGTAGTGCCGACGTCGCCCTCTCCCAGAGCATTGCCCGGTTCCTGAACCTGACGCTGATACTGGTCATCCTGTTCGCGGGGGACCTCAACCCCTGGACCGTCATATCCTGTCTGCTGGTAGCGGAATCGATTGGCGTCTTCTACGCAGCCTGGCAATACTGGCCGGACTTTCAATTCAGGTTCAAGGATGTGTCGTTCAAGCTGGGCAAGGCCATGCTCATCTATGGCCTGCCGCTGATGATGCTGGAATCCCTGGGGTTGGTGTTACGCCTCAGTGATCGCTATCTGATCGAAGGCATGCTGGGTGTCAGCGCCCTGGGTCAATACTCGGCGTCCTACAATCTGACGTCCTATATCGATGTCATCATTCTTGCGGCCCTCATGCAGGCGGTGAAGCCTGCCTATATGCAAATGTGGGAGTCTCAGGGAAAGCTGCCTACACAGCAGTTTCTTTCCGGCGGTTTTCGCATGTACATGGTGATCGGCATTCCATTCATAGCGATGTTCTCGATCACCAGTCCCTACCTGCTCGGATTTCTCGCCGGCGATAAATACAGCCCCGGTACGGTCATCATTCCCTATGTTGCCGTCAGTTTCTGGCTGGAAGGGGCGATGCATTTTCTCGCCGCCGGGCTGTATATCTTCAAGCACACCCGATTATTGATGATCTGGAGTCTGGTAGCGACAGTCATCAATCTGGTGCTGAATGTGCTGCTCATACCGCGCTTTGGCATTACCGGCGCGGCCGTCGTGACCATCATTTCCTATGTGATCTTCATGATCGGCGTTACCGGCAGTGCTTTTCGCTATGTGACATTCCCTGTCAAGCTGAAGGGACCTGCTGTCATGTCGCTTGCCAGCGTGGTGGTGTTTGCGCTGCTCAGCGCTGTCGATCTGCACTCCGATCTGGCCAATTTCATTGGCAAGGGCATGGTCGGCACGGGCGTATTGCTGTTGCTGATCTGGTTTGTCGATCCGGGAGCAAAGCAGTGGTTCAGTGAAAAACTGTTTGCAAGATTAAAGTGGGTGTAAGCGTGACTGTTCTGTTTCTGATCGCGGTGTTTTTCTGTCTGTACACCTATCTGGTCTTTCCGCTGCTGCTTCACTGGCGCGCGAGGCGCGTGTCCGATGCGTCTGGCGGAGCGGTGATGTCAGGTGACGCAGTGAAAAACGATCGTGCAACATCGGTCAGCATTGTAGTGGCTGCGCACAACGAAGCGCGAAATCTGCCCGGCAAGATCGCCTCACTGGACGCACTGGATTACCCGACCGAGCTGCTGGAATGCATATTCGTCTCTGACGGATCTTCCGATGAGACGGTTCGTTTGTTGACCGAGGCCTGTGCGGAACGGCCACGATGGCAGCTGCACCATTATGAAACTGCGGCAGGCAAGCCCACTGCCCTGAACCTGGGGGTCGCGCAGGCCAGTGGCGAAATCATCGTGTTCATGGATGCCCGACAGAGCGTAGCGCCACCGGCGATCCGGGCGCTGGTGACTCGATTGGCTGATCCCGGTATCGGTGCCGTCAGTGGTGAGCTGGTATTGCATGATGACCTGGGAGAGGAGGCCGGTAATGTCGGCTTGTACTGGCGTTACGAGAAGTGGATACGGGACAACGAAAGCAGACTGTTCTCGACCACGGGCGCAACCGGCGCACTGTATGCCATCAGACGGAGTGACTATAGCCCCTTGCCGGCGGATACCCTGCTGGATGATTTCGATACGCCTGTGACATTGCTGGGCAAGGGCAAACGTACGGTTCTGGAGCCGGGCGCGCAGATATTTGACCAGGCCGAGGCTGATTCGACTCAGGAATTCCGACGCAAAGTGCGTACGCTTGCCGGAAATTTTCAATCCTTCGCCCGGTATCCCTGGTTGTTCGACCCACGCCGCAACCCGGTCTGGTGGCAGTTCCTGTCTCACAAGGTCTGCCGCTTGCTGGTACCGTACGCCATGATTGTGGCACTGCTGGCCAGTTTTCTCGGCGACACTGTCTTCTTGCGGTTCATGCTGATCTGTCAGCTCGGTTTCTATGGCCTGGGGCTGCTGGGATTTCTGGGAATGCGTAATAAAATCACCAATGTGATCAAGATCTTTCTGCAATTGAATGCGGCTGCCGTGGTGGGAGCCTGGCAGTCACTGTCGGGGCGACGCGCTGTGCGCTGGAAGACGTCATGAGTGTTGTATTGATGTACCACGCCCTGTATCGCGGTGACGATACATCGGCCATCGATCAGGAAGATCTGCCGTACGCGGTCAGCGAGGAGAACTTTGTCCGGCAGCTCGACAGTCTGCAGGGCAAACGTGTCGGCTTGTTTGATCGGGCCATCGCACCGGATGTTGTCATCACTTTCGATGATGGACATCTGAGTAATCTGGAAATCGCAGCGCCGCTGTTGGTCGAACGTGGTCTGTCGGCCATCTTCTTTGTTACCAGCGGTTTCATCGGCAAGCGGGCAGGATTCATGGACAGCGACCAGCTGGCGGCGCTTGCAGCCATGCCGGGCATGTGTATTGGTAGCCATGGCGTCACTCATCGTTTTTTCGATGATCTTGACGAGCAACAGGCTCGTGAGGAGCTATTGGAGAGTCGGCAGCAACTGGAGCGCATGAGCGCCAAGGCATGCCGATCAATTTCATTCCCCGGTGGCCGATATAATGACAAGACGCTGAATTTACTGAAAGACACAGGGTATTGGCAGTGGTACGGCTCTGAAATTGGTACCGTAGAGCTCGTTCAGGGTTTCATCACGGATGTTGCCGGAACGGACAACGAGCGGCAGCTGCTGGTTCAGAACCGCAGACGACCGATTGAACGAGTAGCCATTCGACGCTCGACAACTCTCGAGGAGTTTGCTCGCATGATCGGTCCGGATGACGCGTATTACAGAGATAACCGACGTCGCAGTCAGGCAAAGGCAGGGCTGAGACGCGTATTAGGCAACCGGCTCTATCATGGCCTCTACAAACTCCTTTCAGCCCGCTGAGGACGAGTTCCCGGAAGACGGGGACAGCCTCGGCAAGGCGCGCCGCAGACGTCGTTCTGCCAGTGCAGAAGATTTCAGCGAAGGCCGCGTGCGCCCGAATGTAAGAGGGGCTGCCGATTCCACTCGAGTGCAGCGCAAGGCATCACGCCGCTCTCAGCGCACGGAACGTGTCGAATCCGATAATGGCGATATCGTTTCAGGCTGGCCGAAGCTGGAAGGTCTGAAGCCGGTTCTGTTGTTTCTGGCCATGCCGGCCATTCTGGTCATGACCATTACCCTGACAGGCGGTAACTGGCCTTCCTCGATTCTCTACCCCATTGCCATGGGTCTGGGCCTGGTCGTCGCTCTCAGTGCCCTGAAAGGGGTTGAGCTGGTGCTGGCCTGCATGATCATCTACCTGCCGTTCTCCAAGGTCTTCGTCGTGCCGATCGCTCCGGGTGTCAATGGCACCAACATGCTGGTGTTGCTGGGTCTGTTTGCTGCCTTGCTGCAAGCCTCGACACTGCGTCAGAAGTTGAACGAATGGCCGCCTGGAACGGCTCTGGTGGCAATCTTCGGTGTTGTGACTGCCTTGTCTGTCGTTACCGTTTCACTGCTTCCCGGTGGACGCACCTATTTCCTCTACAACGAGGTTCTCAGTTACAAGGCCTGGATAGATCAGTTCATCTTCTATTTCATCGTTCTGATGTGCGTGCGCGATGTGGAGTCAGCCAAGCGCTGCGTTGTCTATATGTTGATCGGCTCGGTGCTGGTGGTGCTGTACTCGGTGCCGGAAATGCTGGAAAAGATGGGCCGCTCGACCATCGAGAAGAGCCGAATTGACGGTCCGCATATGCAATCCAACAACTTTGGTGGCTTTGTTGCCTACACACTGTTGCCGCTGGTGGCCGTTTTCTTCACCTATATCAAGGATTTGCGCGCCTGGTTGCTGACACCTTATTTTCTTCTGGCAGCAAAGGTTCTGATTTCGACCTTTTCGCGTGGCGCCTACGTGGCGATGGTGATCGGCGGTTTTCTGGCGGGATGGTACAAGGGACGAAGTTTCCTCGCATTCTGGTTGACACTGGTCCTGTGCTTGCTGCTGGTATTTCCCAGCCTGATACCGGACTCGATCATGGCCCGTATGAACAGTCTCACGCACCCTGACGCGGACTCCTCCATGCCGGAAGAAGAGAAGCTGGACAAGAGCTCGGAGACGCGTCTGATCATGTGGAGGGCCGGTGCTCAGATGATTCTCGAGAGCCCGGTGCTGGGCAAGGGTTTCAAGGGGTTTCCCTATCTGAAGGATGATTACACCGAGATTCCGGTCGAGGAGAGCGATCCACACAGCATGTATCTGTACATCGGCTCCCAGATGGGGTTGCCGGCTCTGGCGTTGTTTCTGCTGATCCTGGCTTACAGTTTCAATCTGGGGCGCTTGCACGCGAACAATAAACATGATCGCTTCATCAGGGCCATAGGTATAGGGGGGGCCGCTGCCACCGCCTGTTATGCCGTTGTGTGCGTATTCGGCTCACGAGCAGTGTCGCTGAACTTCACAGCCTACT
>CBDUIJ010000186.1:0-10888 GCA_965367215.1 uncultured Granulosicoccus sp. | reverse complement strand
GCTCACGGCTCACGGCTCACGGCTCATGGCTCCATGGCTCCATGGTGCCGAGGTGCCGAGGTGCCGGGGTGCCGGGGCCGGATGTGGGTCAGTGAGCGGTGTGTATCGGGGTGTTCCAGCCTGGAGTCGTATTAATGCAGCTATGGCTCAATCTGAGTCGGAGGTGTGAGCGACGCCTGCTCTGGTGACTGCGATAGTAGGAGTGACGAATGCGGGCGGTAGGTAAATTCGATCTGAAGATTGCGTAGAATGCTGACATCCAACCGTTAGGCTGTTGGATGCGTCGGCAATTTTACACAATGGACGAAATACCTTACAACATGAGTCATTCAGACAGACCCGATCCGGAAGCGGTTGTTCTGGCCAACGGGGAGCCGGCCGCGAGTGTCGAGCAAGTGCTTGACGCGTTACAGGGGCTGGGCATCGAGCATCAGACAACTAGCCACCAGCCACTGTATACCGTCGAACAAGCCAAATCAGTGGTTTATGAAGACCCGGGTGCACATACCAAGAATCTGTTCCTGCGCAACAAGAAAGGACGAATGTTCCTGCTGGTTGTAGAGCAGGATCATATGGTTGATCTGCGAGGCTTGCGAGACAGGATTCAGGTAACTGGCGGGCAATTCGCGTTCGCCAGCACCGAACGGTTGGCTCACTATCTTGGAGTCGTACCTGGCTCAGTCTCGCCACTGGCGCTGATCAATGACACACAATGCAAAGTGGATGTCTTTTTCGAGGCCAGTTTGCTGGAACACGAATGGATCTATCTGCACCCGTGTCGTAACACTCACAGCACGCGCCTGAGAACCAGTGACCTGGTACGAGCGCTTGAGGCCTGGGATCATCCGCCAACGGTACTGCATTTCTGAAAACGATCCTGACTGGCGCTAGCGACGAGGTGACAGCCTTTCAGTCGTTCTACTTGTCATTGGGGAAAACAATCGCAATGCTGTGCTCGTGGGTATGGCCAGGTGCGAGGCTTGTCAGGTCCGGTTTGTTTTCGAACCGGTTGTCCGAATCGATGAAATCGCAGGTGCCCAACCACGGCTCTATGCAGACAAACGGTGCCGCCGGCTTCGCCCAGATACCCAGGTGTGGGGCGCCGCCAGTGTTGACCGTCAGCATGGTCTGCCCGGCGTGGCTGAGCCTGATGGACGTTGCCTTGATATCTCGAAAGACCAGTGCATCATTATCGAAAATAGTGCGATTCAACGGAATCACGGGGTCATGAGGTTCCGAGTGTGTATCCAGCAACCCTGATTCGTTGAGACCGTAGCGCTGCAGAGGTTCGCTCTGCTCGATCGTGACGGTGTAGTTCTCAAGCTCGGAAGGGTCCTTGATATTCAGGGCAAAGGCGGGGTGTGAGCCGATCGTGAACAGCATCGGTTTTTCATCGGTGTTGGTGACTTCGTAACGAATATCCAGGCCCGCATCACTCAGGGTGAAGTGCACGATCAGCTCGAAATTCCACGGGTACTGTTGCAGGGAGGCATCGCTGGATTGCAGCCGCAGTGAAATGGAATCCGATGACTTCGTCATGCAATCGAACTGCGCGTGCCTGGCGATACCGTGCTTGGGCATTTCGTAGCGTGTGCCCTGGTAGTTCATGAAGTCGTCCTTCAGCGCACCAACGATGGGGAACAGTATGGGGGCTCTGCCGCTCCAGTATTTCTCATCGCCCTGCCAGAGGTATTCGATATCGTTGACCTTGAGGCTGCTGAGTTCAGCGCCAACCGGGTTGATGCTTGCCTCGATGTTCTTGTGATGGATCGTATGCACGATGGGGTGATATCCGAGAAAGGTGAGTGGCGGCAGAATAGGGGACACATTCATCTTACTCTACATGAGTATGACGCCATGAAAAGTCGAATATTCAGGGCACACGATGCAAGCCAAGCCAAGCCAAGCCAAGCGCGATAAATGAATGCGCTACATCGAAAGCCCCTGTTCTCGGATGTCAGCTGTGCATGGCACGATTCATCAATCCTCAGCAAGCCCGTTCAATGCCTCGAGCCTTTGCCGAGCGGCGCCGGCATAGGCACTCTTGGCATGCTCGTTGACAACATAGCGATAACCGAGAATCGCTTCCTGTGGTCGATCCAGACCCTCCAGGGACTGAGCTCGCATGTAGTGTAGCCTTGCAGTATCAGCCTCCGATAACTCACCAAATGATTCTGCAATCTCGGCGTTTTCCAGAGCTTCTGCATAGTGTCCCTTGTTCAAGGCGTCTTGGGTCTCGACCAGTGCACCGTTTTTTATCAGATTGCCACACCCGACCAACAGGGTAGTCACCGCTATTATCAGCACCGGTTTCATGAGCCTTTCATTCCTGGGTTGTGGGTGTTGTTGTTGTTGTTGTGGTTGTTGGAGAATTGCCGTTCGAGCTCTGCGCCCGAGTTTCTTGCATCACGCCTTTCCCCGAAAAACAACAGTCGACCGATCCAGAACAGCGCCACGATGACCACCAGGAGTTGTGGAATCAGCAAGAGCGGATTTCCGCGTATTGATTCGGGCAGCACAACAGCTCCCGGTCCGGTGAACAGCGTTGAGGTTGCAAAGAACATGGCACAGCTCATTCTCCAGACATGTCTGGTAATCCTGTGCTTGCCTCGAACACCGCCTGTTCGCAGATTGTTGATATCCAGCAGCATCGCCACGGATGCCAGCGCAGCGAAGAAGTAGCAGGCTTCCTTCTGTGGCCCCTGTGCGGTATCGAGCGGGTTGTCGCTCATGTTCAAACCCATGCTGAGTCCTGCGACTGCAATACACAATGCAAGCAGTGGTGCGGCAACATCCAGTGAAGAAAGCAGATGTTCTGAGTCGCGTATCGTCGTCCAGGCCGATACGACCAGATAGATCATCAAGACTGAAAATAGAATACCTGTTGATGAAATACTGCCGGGCATGAGCCAGGCGCCAGTTGCGACTACAGGGCCCATCGATAACATCGATCCGACAAATACGCGGCCAGCAATCCTGTGCGCTATGGAGCCTTTTCTCAGAGAAAGTGCAGCAGCTCCACTACCGACGGTGACACTGCCTGTCAACGCGTGAGCGATCATGAGCATTGAGATGTTCAGGATATCCACCGGTTCGCGAACCATTGATGTGGGTAGTTTATGTATGCTAAAAAGCATAAGCAATACGGCTATTGTGTACATCGGATATACGAATAAGCATGGATTGGAAGTCAACACACTTCGACTGGAACCGTGCAAAGGCCTTCCTGGTTACGGCTGAAGAAGGGTCGTTGTCTGCCGCAGCCCGGGCAATGGGGGTGACCCAGCCAACCGTGGGCCGTCAGGTGGCGGCTCTGGAGCAGGAGCTGGGTGTCGTTCTGTTCGACCGAGTGGGAAAGCAGCTCAGCCTGACTCCGAGCGGTCTGGAACTGGTTGATTACGTGCGGCAGATGTCTGAGGCGGCGACACGCGTATCAATGGCTGCCAGCGGACAATCCGGGCAACTGGATGGTGAAGTTTGCATCACCGCGATCGATACCATCGCTGCGCTCTGCTTGCCGTCGATAATTCAGAAGGCACGCAAGCAATACCCGGGAATATCGATTGAAATTCTGGCGTCGAACGAGCTGAGTAACCTTGGCCGGCGAGAGGCGGATATTGCTGTCAGGAATGTTCGGCCGACTCATCCGGATCTTGTCGCGAAGAAAGTCTGTGATGTGGCGGCTCGTCTCTATGCTGCCAAGACCTGTCTGGACAGTCTGGGACGTCCGATCACCATCGATAAACTCGAAAGCGCGGAATTCATCGGGTTCAATCGCAGTGAAGAAATGATCGGTACGCTGGGGGAATTTGGCTTGACGCTGTCAGCGGACAATTTTTCGGTGATCTCCGACAATCATCTGGTGCAGTGGGAGTTGATGAAGCAGGGAGTCGCGGTGGGAATGATGATGGAAGTCATCGGCGACAAGGAACCACTTGTCGAACGTGTGCTGCCGGAGGCCGAGCCCATCCTCTTCCCGATCTGGCTGGTGGCTCATCAGCAACTCAGGAGTAGCAAGCGTATTCGGGTCGTATTCGACCTGCTGTCTGATAGCTTGTCGGAGCTGGCGGTGGCAGGCGTTGTTGGCCCAAGTGATTCGAAGACACCGTAGAAGCTGATCTCTTCTGCAGGCGTGCCATTCAAGTTTCGCATCCTGATTGCCTGGAATGAGGCAAGCGAATGCAAGTGTCTTCAGTAGGCGCTGTCAGGCTGCACAGCAACTACGCTGCGCAGCCTGAACAGTGTCCGCAGGTGGCTCAGGCGGCTTTTCTTTTCGGTACTGACATGGCTTGCAGTGTCTTGGCTTGCTCACGTGCGATTTTCTGAGAGTCCTTGGTACCTTTGGCAAAATCCTGCAAGGTCAGCAATGGGGACAGCTCGAGTAGCCATTTGTCATGTAGATCATCGAGCAGGAAGAGTCCGCGTGCGGCCCGCACGTTGTTGACTTCCTGAAGTCTGGGGTGCTTCGGTTTGATTGACGTTACGTTGTTCATGTTCAGAGAATCCCCATTGAGTTGTGATGTTCCAGGCTCGCAGGCGCTGTTGCCAGACGCGCTGCATGAAGGGGTTCTCGGCATGCACACCTTTGTTTTCAATTGCAGTTGTTGTTCTGTAGTGTTGCTCACAGACCATGCAGGATAATGTTCATTGTTCGAGCCATTCATGACTCTCAGCCCGGCTGGACGTGACACGACGAACCGCACTGAAGCTTCTCCGGGAGGACGGGTGACCCATCGTGACAGGCCGAACGTAAAGCAGGCATGACAAACATCACACCGCCAGTCCAGACCGAACCTGAGAATGCCTGCGATCTGACCGTCTACTACGACGGTGGCTGCCCTCTGTGTCGTCGAGAAATTGCTACCTACCAGTCATTACCGGGTGCCGAGCGTTTGAGCTGGGAGGATGTAGCGCAGGCCAATGAGCGTGTTGCGCCAGATCTGAACCGATCCGACGCACTGGCTCGCATGCATGTACGTACCGCTGATGGACAGCTGGTACAGGGGGCTCATGCCTTCGCGCTGATGTGGCAGGCCTTTCCGAAGACGCGCTGGTTGGGACACCTGGCTGCCACTCGTCCAGCGCTATGGGTGCTGGAGCCGGTTTACCGTATATTTCTGAAAGTTCGTCCGCTGTGGCGAAAACCGGGTGGTGTCACCGTACCTTGAGTGGTGACCCCAGTGAGGTCTGAACAGTCGACTTCGTCGTGTTTCTGCAAGACCTGTGGGGTGAGGAGAGCCGAATCAGCTTCTGCGAATCCGGACCACTTTCATGCTCTCGAATTCCATCCCGGCCACATTCTCGGTTTGCGGATAATAGGTGAGATTCACGGGAGCACCTTGCAGGCTTCGGTATTTCTCCTTCCTGTTGTATTTGAAAGGCACCTCGTAGCCCTCGAGCATCAAGGTGTTGAGTATCCAGTCGCCGCTTTCGCGTTGAACATGGCTCACCACCTTCACTGAATCCAGTTGATTCAGCTGTCCATGCTTTTTCAGAAGCTTGTCGGCGTCGGATTTCACGGTTCCTGGTTTCTCTTCAACAATGCACGTGTCCCCTATTGTAAGACATCGAGCGGTGAGTGAGGATAGGGCTCGATGTCGCTCTTCAGGAGCGCTGACGTGCTGAACAGGGTCTGCCCGGTGTGAGTACAATGATCGATGCGCAGACAAGAGGTTTGTTCTGGTCTGTATCATCAGGGATAGTACTGTTTGCTCCAAACAATTATGCTGGTTCCAGCACATTGATCGGCGCTGGCTGCAATGTGCTCATTCTGCTATTACCATTGACCGGTCTCATGGCCGGAACTTCTACAGGACCCCATAGATGGCGGACTTGCACTATCCAGATGTCATACCGCTCGATGAATACGAACGGCCTGCGGGACCTGCTGTAAACCGACTGGATGACTGGTATCAGGCGCTTCGCAAGAAGATCGTTGACCGGGATTCGGAAGTCACTGTTACAGAAGATCAGTTGTCACGAGCCAGTATCGAGAATATTCGCTCATTTACGGCTGAACCTGACTGCGATTTCGTCTTCCATGCTCTGGACTCGGCTTATCTCGACTGGGCGAAAAGGGAATCGACCGATGATCATCTGCGATTGCTGGTATTCCCACCCTGCGACAGTTCCAACAGGGTCGCCCGATGGGCTGAAGGTAATGGCATGGATGTGCTGGAAGCGCCCGACCGGTCCGAGCTTTTGTCCAGAGACTTGGCTGAAGTCATTTTGCCAGTGGGACAGGGACCCTTGGTCATTCCAAGACTGGAGGACTGGTTTGTTCGTCACCGTCATGGGTTGAGGCATATCCGAGCCTTGTTGACAGCGTTGCAGGGTAGCTCACGATGCTGTCTCGTATCCTGTAGCAGTTGGACATGGGTCTATCTGAAAAAGGCGGTCAACGCTGATCTGGTATTACCGGCACCAGAGTCTCTGGCTCCCATTGATGCCGAGAATCTGGCTGACTGGCTACTGGCGTTTCTGTCGGAGGAGCCTGATCAACCCGTTACCTTTCGTGATCATGAAGATGGCAAGGAGATACTGCGTCGCAAGGAAGATGGCACGTACTCCGATAACTTCATGACACAGCTTGCTGATGACAGTGGGGGCATACCCTGGATAGCCTGGCAGCTATGGCGCCGAAGCCTGCGTACGGAAGCAGAGCGTGATGAGCAGGTAGATGAAGAGAATGACGGTGCCGAGGAGCAGGAAGAAAAGCGGGAAGCGGCAAGCCAGGGGGCTGTGTTCTGGGTCGTCAGGAGTCAGCCCCCGACCTTGCCTAGAGGGCATGAACGCGCCGCCTGCCTGTTACTACAGTCCTTGCTGATTCATGGCTCTTTGCCCGAAGAGCTTCTCTGGAGTACCTTGCCTTCGATAGGCGAAACCAATCTGGTTGTTGCCCTGATACGCTCTGGCTTCATCGAGCGTCATGGTGACCAGGTACGCTGCATGGCAACTGCCTATCCGGTCATCTGGACATCGTTAGCCAACTCTGGCATGACGATGGCACATTTCTAATCATGGTTCAGAGTTCAGCGAGCAGAATATGGCTGGTTTAGATACAGGAGATGTCAAGGCATCGAAACTGATCAATGATATTGGCGATATCAGTTTTACGCAGATATTCATTATCGTTGTTTCTGTCTGGTTTCTGATCTTCATCACGCGCAAGCTGTTGCCGGTGCTGGCCAAGCACGGACCAAGCAGACTCAGGCTCTATTTCCTTGCGGCTGTCCCCTTTATCCGCTTGTGCCTGCTGGCAGCTTCTGTGCTGATGATCATTCCCATCATCTTCAACATCACACTGCAGAATTTCCTCGTTATTGCCGGTGCTGTCAGTGTGGCCATCGGTTTTGCGTTCAAGGACCTGGCCAGCAGTCTGATTGCGGGTGTCGTGGCCATCTTCGAACGAACCTATCGCCCTGGCGATTGGGTGAAGATCGATGATGATTATGGCGAGGTTCAACAAGTCGGTTTGCGAGCCATCACGCTGCGCACACCTGACGACGATATCGTGACAATTGCCCATGATCGTATCTGGAGTAACAACATCAGTAACTCCAACGATGGAGAACAGACTTTGATGTGCGTGGCTGATTTCTATCTGGATGCCTCTCATGATGCCGCCGTCATGCGCAATGTATTACACGATATCGCGTTGACCAGTGCTTTTCTCGACTATTCGAAGCCTGTCGTGGTGGTGCTTGCGGAAGTGCCTTGGGGGTCACACTACAAACTCAGGGCTTATCCCTTCGATATGCGCGATCAGTTCGAGTTCATCAGTGATCTGACCGTCCGTGGCAAGCTTGGCATTCGCGAAGCGGGTGGCAGGGAGGTCCAGGCTCCGGCCATGATTCAGGCGCCCGGTCAGGAGTAGGGCAAGGACAAGGGTTAATGCAACTCGTGAACTCATGAATCAGCGCAATACGCATGGATTAATGCTGCCGTCGTAATTACCGATGTTCATTGACACCATCATGATGATGGATAGGTTTTTCAATTGGTGGCGCCGCATGGGTTCGGGGTGTACATTTTCAGTACATTCAACGCTATGGAGAAGGCACACATGGCCACTCGATACCCGCAAGACTGTTTGATTGTCATCGCTGACGGTACGCAGGCGCAGATGTACCGAAATACTGCCAGTGATGGTTCGCTGGAATTGAAGAAGGACGGAGAGCTTGAGCCGGTGTCACTGGAGAATGATGGTCCAGCAGGCAGTCGACCTGTTGAATCCTCTCAACAGGAGACCGACGAGGCAACGTTTGCCAAGCAGTTGGCGCATCACCTGAATCGCGGAGCAGGCAGCAAGCAGTTTCAGAAACTGGTGTTGGTAGCCGACCCGCAAACACTCGGCCAGGTCCGTCCCAGCCTGGACAAGGCCGTCAGCGAGCTCTTGATTGCGGAACATGCGAAGACGCTGACGACTGCCAGTGAAGCAGACATTGTGCGCTCTCTCATGAGTTGAAGTTCACCATCGACCGTAAGCGATAAGGACATCGTTCTCGCTCAAGGGGGGGGGCAGAATGGCCCGGACTTTACAGGGTAGGGGCCGCTGCTTCGTCTGGTTGCTTGTAGCAGCCAGATCATGACGCCTTACCGCTACCCCCGTTGGCGTTGTGAACAGTCAACTGCGGGAAAGGGATATTCCAGTCATTGGCGTTTGCAGCTGCCACGCATGTTTGCTGAATCAATCGATTGAGTTTGAAATAGTCACTGGCAACCTCACTGCTCATCGTTGCGAAAACCAGAAAATCCAGTGATGAAGCATTGGCGCTCGACAGTTCGACGATCAACTTGTCGAGGTGCTTCTTGTAACCAGCTTCCTCCAGTGCCTGCTGAATGTCGCGCTTCAGTGTTTCCGGCACTTCAGTCAAGCTGATGGATTGCAGGGAGTAATCGAAACCGAACGTCACCGAAACACCGAAGGTCTTGTCACGGGACAGGTTGATGAGGTTGATGCAGTAGAAGTCCTGAGTGCTGTAGGTCATCGTCATGCCGCCTTTGACAGAGATTTCTATCAGATCCGGCGTTTGTACGCGTATCTGGCCAAAGGTGCCGTCAGGCAGTATCACGTAATCCCCGCGGTTGCTGGGAAACCACAGATTGTTCTTGACCGGTCTGGATACCAGGGTGCCTATGACTTCCAGTGGTAGCCGTATGACACCATCGAGTGCCGGGTTTCTGAGTACCGTATGAAGGTTCAACGACATGACCTGCCAGGGCAAGCCGTTGTAGACGATCCTTTCATCCTCCCGGACCGCGCCGAGGTTCAGTAGCAGACGTGCCTCCCGGACATAGCGGGGCAGGTACTGACGAAGTCCCAATACGGTCGCCACGATTATCAGGAAGGCCAATGCGAGGAGTAGCAGGTCTTCCCTGACATAGAGCACCACCAGGGTGACGAACAGAATGATCAGGGTGGTCACCAGATAGAAGCTGTATTCCAGCAATCGAAACCAGGTACTGTTGCGTCGTTGGTCCTTGGTCGTGAACCGTGTGGTGTAGGTCCACCACAGGAACCGCATCAATGCCCACGTCAGAAAGCCTGTGGTCAGGGCTATGACCAGAGTGAGTCCGCGACCGAGCAGGAACAGGCGAGTGGCAGGCCAGATGCCTTGAAAGAAGGTTTCCTGGTCTTCACTCAAACGTTCCAGCTGCGCCTGAGCGACCAGTCGTTGTTGCTCATATTGCGCCTGTTCATCACGCCACTTGGAGAGCAGGTTGCTGACGCGGAGCGTCGCACCTTCATCAAGCGATCCGGCGGGGATGGCTTCAAGCTCGCTGACTGCCTGCTTGGTGATCAACAGACGGGCTTCACTGCGAAACACCGTGTCGCGAGCTTCGGCAACCTGTCGTGGTCGTTTGGTGATCGATTTCAGCGATTCGATCAGCGGGTTCAGGATATCGAGCAGATCCTGTCGCCAGTCGGTCGTGACAATATCAGAGCCCTTCAACACGGACGTATCCATGTTACTCAGAGCGATCATCTCGAACGTGTCAGACAGGTTCGCGATATCACGGTTCAGATTGTTGAGCGCTTTTTGCTTGTCGGCCGGAACAGGGTCGCTCTTGCCTGCCAGCGATTTCTCCAGTTCGGCCCGCTGTTCTGTCTTTTTTTGCAGCAGTCGTGCGAGTTCATCAAGGCGTATAGCCTGCATGTCTTCGACATCAATGCTCTCGGCGGGAGCCTCTGTATCACTTTGAGACCACGCTCCAGCGACAGGCAGGCACAGCAGGAAAAGCAGGAGAAAAAAGCGAATCTGCATGGCTTTGCTCGTTGAAACCGCAGCCTCATTATAGGGGTGTTAGCCGAAATACCTCATTTCAGCTGCCTGAGAGGGAAGAATGTAGAAGTGCAAAATCCGCTCCAGAAGGCAGGCTCTTCGAAAAGGTAGCTCCTCTTGCTCTGGGCCGCCAGTGTTGGCGCAGGGCGTTCAACCCACTGGCGCCTCGTCGGATACAGGTACCCACGCCTGTGCTCGATACGGAGCACAGGCTATAGTGCAGAGACTGACTATGGAATCGTGAATGCCTGCCGGTGCACAGCGGTCTCGTAGTTGCCATTGGTGAACAGTCGGGCTTCGAACTCCCCCTCACCCAGATATTGCTGTAGAAAGCCGAGTTGCCCGTTATCAGGGCCACGCTCGCCCAGTTGCTGCGTTCCGTTTATATACAGCCACATCAGCAATTGGCTATCGGGGGAGCCTGCGCGAGCAATGCTGATTCTGTCATTCCTGCCCTGGTTGCTGTCCACGAAATTCACATACACGCGCGCAGGCTGCTCATCAGAGCGAACCAGCGGCTGCAAACGGTAAACTGCGCTGGTCGCTGTGGTCGCTGTGGTCGCTGTGGTCGCTGTGGTCGCTGTGGTCGCTGTGGTCGCTGT
>CBDUIJ010000185.1:0-10904 GCA_965367215.1 uncultured Granulosicoccus sp. | reverse complement strand
CACCGACAAGGCGATTGCGATGTTGATGAGCTTCATGCGGATACGGCAACACACTACCGAAATCCGCCAAATCAACAGACAGAGAGAAACGCTATCACGCGACGAAGCGATGGTGGTTGAGCACCTTGTCAATATCGGCCGCCGCGGCGCAGCCGAGCGTATGGCACATTTTCTACTCGAGCTCGAACCCAGGCTCGCGCTCGTGGGGATGGGCGATAAATCTGGCTATGCCTGCCCGCTGACCCAGAGCCTTCTGGCCGATGCGCTGGGCTTGAGTGCCATTCATGTGAATCGGGTGCTTCGGCAACTGCGCGAGGATGGCATGGTCACGTTCCGGGACGGTTTCGTGGCGTTTGACAATTACCGGAAGCTGGCCGATTTCGCGGAGTTCGATTCAGCCTATCTTGATCAGGTGGGACCACTGATGCCGCCTGTGTAAGGCATATTTCAGGAGACACAGCAAGCCTTGCGTGATCCATGGATACGGTACAGCGCGAGGCAACCAGGGGGCGGCGGCACGTGGGCAGGATCAATCAGCCTTGGGCGACTGCAAAACATATCCAAACCCACGCACATTCGCTATCAGCTTGGTCTCGTGTTTGCTGTCGACTTTCTTGCGCAGATAGCTGATATAGACCTCCACGACATTGGTGGTCGGATCGAAATCGTAGCCCCAGACAGCCTTGAGTATTTCCTCGCGGCTCATGACCTTGTCGGCGTTTTCGGCCAGGAAGCGCAGCAATGAAAACTCTGTCGCGGTAAGGGCCAGTGGCATGTCGGCACGGAATGCTGCCTTGAGTGACAGGTCCAGCCGCAGGTCATCGATGATGAGATCCTGGGCATCACCACCGTGGTCGGTGCGCCTCAACAGGGCTTCCAGCCGTGCGAGCAACTCGCCGAAACCGAAAGGTTTGGTCAGGTAGTCGTCGGCACCTGCTCGCAGTCCGTCTATCTTGTCGTCCATCGTGTCCTTGGCCGTCAGCATCAACACCATGGTGTCGTGGCCGGCACTACGCAGTTGTTTGCACAGATTGACCCCGTCGTCGCCTGGCAGCATGCGGTCGAGAATCAGCAGGGCGGGGCGATCGTGCGCAACGTGTTCAACAAGATTGCTGCCATCGTGGGTGATGCTCACCTGATACCCTTCCGCGCTCAATCCTATCTGCAGGAACTCGGCGATTTCTTCGTCATCTTCAACGATGAGAATACCTGGCTTGTTGCTCATGTCATGCTCACTGTCAGTGGCAGCTGGATGTGGATGACGGCTCCTTCATCGTCGTTTTCGATGCCAATTCTGCCTTGGTGCTGTTCGGTAATCCATTTCGCAATCGACAGACCCAGCCCGAGTCCGCGCTTTGAACGTCCCGTGGGGTCAGTGCCACGATAGAAGCGATCAAAGGCGCAAAGCAGTTCCTTTTCGCCAAAGCCCGGCCCCTGATCTCGAATGAATATGTGTGCCTGCTTGTCGTCGCAAAGGAGTTCCATGCTGACTGTCGATTGGTCGGGGGCATACTTGATGGCATTGTCCAGCCCGATCAGAATCGCCTGGCGAAGCCGCTGCGCATCACCAAGGATCAGTACAGGTTCTTCGGGCTGCCTGGCAGATATGAATATTCTGCCACGACGGGAAAGCTGCTCGCTATCGAGAAGTACATCGGCGATGACATCCTGCAATTTCAATTCACTGTTCTCGATTCCGATAGAGCCGTTTTCCGAGCGAGACAGTAACAGCAGGTCGTCAACGAGTCTTCCGATCTGTTCGGACTTGGTGACGATTCGTTGCAGGGTCTGGCGCATGTCGTCGACCTCTCGGTTTGGATCGCGCAAGGCAATTTCCGCCTGGCCACGCAGAACCGTCAAGGGTGTTCGCAGCTCATGGCTGATGTCGGCGAGGAAGTTCGAGCGGCTGGCATCGATATCACGCAGCTTGTGATTGGCGGTCGCCAGCTCGTTGGTGCGCTCCATGACTTGTTGCTCCAGTACCGACTGGGCGTGTTTGACACGTTCGCGCTCTGCCGCCAGTTGATTCACCATGTGATTGAAGCGATTACCGAGCTCACCGAATTCATCGGTCGGTGGGTGACTGATAGCGTGAGTGAATTCTCCTCGTGTGACGGCTTCCGTGGCTTGCGTCAGTGAGGCAAGGGGGCGGGCAATGGTTCTGTTGATCAGATAGGCATTGGCCATGGTCATCAAGGCAACGATGACGATGACGGCCAGCAGTAGAAACAGTGAACGCCATGCCAATTCATCGGACTTGATCAGAGCCTGCTGGATTTCCACGCTTTCTTCCTCAACCAGCAATGCAATGAGATTGTCCATCTCATTGTCCAGGGAGAGTTCGATATCGTCACGATAGATCTGTATTGCCGTGAGCTGGTCGTTCACTGTGAGACGATCGATGATCCGCTGCGCGTTCAGCATGAGATCCGCCTGAATGCCCTTCAAGGTCTGGATCTTGGCTATTTCGCCTTGTTCCTGTCGCAATGCTTCGGGGTCGTTATCGATATCCTGAATCTCGGCATTGACGTAGTCGAGCTGCTGATCAATGGCCTCTGACAACTCACGATCAGCATCATGGACCGCCGGTACTTCGTCGATGCCCAGGACGGTCAGTTCTGCCAGTTGCTCGGATAACTGATTCGCCGCGCTGGCCATGAGGTGAACATTCTGCAGCTGGTTATAGGATTCCTGCAGGTGGAGTCGATTCGCGTTCGACAGAACGACTGCATGAATGATGATCAGGCAGGTGCCCGCAACGCCCAGAAACAGTGCGGCATTGCTCAGGATGATCTTGGATCTTGCACGCACGGTTGTCGGGTCTCGGATTGCTGTTCGTGGAATTTCACATATGTGAAGAATACGTGGAACGAGCGACTGATAATTCGCATGTTTACAGCGTTGATGGACATTTTTCCACTGTAATCATTGCCGATCTGACACGGGAATGTAAGCGTTCTTATCGAATTCTAATTCCGCAGCGTGTGCAGATGCGGCACTGTAATTGGCGTCACACGATTCGTATGCCAGGGATTAGTTCTTCACATGGAAACACAGGCTTTCAACGTAAACGAACAGACATTCTCGACAAGGGCTGATCAAGGCAGCAGGGGAGAGGAAGGACGACGGCACCCACGCATTGTATTGTATTCGCACGACACGCTGGGGTTCGGGCATCTGCGCCGCAACCTGTTGTTGGCTGATGCACTGCGGCGTTGCGCAAGTCAGCCGGAGATACTGTTGGTCGCCGGTATGCGCGAAGCAGGCGCTTTCGAGATTCCAGCAGGTGTTGATTGCCTGACCCTGCCTGCCTACAGCAAGGGCAGTGATGGGCAATATAAACCGCGAGACCTTGGTGGGGATCTTGGCGAACTGACGAATCTGAGAGCCAGCATCATCAAGGCGGCAGTAAAGAACTTTGAGCCGGAATTGCTGGTGGTGGACAATGTTCCCCGAGGAGCGCAGTCAGAGTTGGACAGCACGCTTCAGTATCTGCGCGCCAGGAATGGTGGAACCCGAGTTGTCCTTGGCCTGCGCGATGTCATCGACGCCCCTTCGACGGTTCGCAAGCAGTGGCTCAGGCAGAGAAACTTCGAGGCTATCAGAGACTTCTACGATGAGGTCTGGGTCTATGGAGATCCTGCCATCTACGATCTGATTGATGACTGTCAATTCGGCGAGGATATTCGCCGAAAAGCCGTTTACACCGGGTTTCTTGATCAATCGGTCCGGCTTGAGAGTCACGCTGCAAGGCCCAGTTGCGAGGCTGTGCTGGGAGATGATTCTCGCCCCTATGTGCTTTGTGCCGTCGGTGGTGGCAAGGATGGCGGTGCCTTGTGTGAAGCCTTCTCTGCCGCAACGCTCCCTGCCGGTCATCGAGGAATTCTTGTTACAGGGTCGCAGATGGGAAAGGACAAGCGCCGGCTGATTCAGGACATGGTTGCTGCCAACACTGACATCACGATGGTGGACTTCGTTCGTGAGCCCATCGCACTGATGCAGGGAGCGGCAGGAATTGTATCGATGGGTGGCTACAACACGGTGTGTGAGGTGCTGTCCCTGGGCCGGCCTGCTCTGATCGTGCCACGTGTCGCACCTCGGCAAGAGCAGTGGCTGAGAGCGAAGATGCTGGAGGCCCATTCCCTGATCGATTCGCTGCATCCTGAGCAACTGAATGCGGAACGCTTATCCCAATGGATGGCATCTCTTCACGGGAAGCCGAAGGCTGTAGCCCGGTCGGTCATCGACCTGAATGGACTGGGTCGAGTGACTGAACTGGCAGACCATTTTCTGAGCAACTTTGTTGCTCCCTTGAGTGAGGCTAGCTGATACCCATGGACACCTACAACATCTCCGCCGAGATCGTCGATTCTTCGGAAGGTCACGATCTTACCCTCGATACCACGCAAGGCACGGAGGGCGTATTCCCACCAGGCAGCGCCAAAATCGGTTACGTGGTGAAACGCTACCCGCGCTTTTCGGAGACGTTCATCGTCAACGAAATACTAGCCCACGAGGCTGCGGGGCTGGATATCGAGATATTTGCACTTCGCCCGGTGGAAGAGGCCTATTTCCAGGACATGCTGGGACAAGTTCGGGCGCCGGTGACACGCCTGCCTGACAAGCTGCGCAGTGCCGATTCCCTGTGGGAGCTCATGGTGCAAACGCAGCGAGAATTGCCAACCGCATGGGCAACTCTGGCGACCTTCAAGGGTGAGAATTCCCGCAATGTATCGCAGGCGATGATGCTGGCCATGGAGTGTCAGGATCGCGGAGTCACCCATCTGCATGCTCATTTCGGCACGGTGTCGACCAGCGTTGCCAGACTGGCTGCAAGGCTTGCGGGTATCACCTACAGCTTTACCGCCCATGCCAAGGACATCTATTACCAATATGATGTCCCTCAGCAACTGCAATCGAAAATCGACGATGCGTCACACGTGGTGACCGTGTCGGACTACAACGTCGACTTTCTGTGCGAGCGCTATCGTTGTCACCCCAGTCGTATTGTGCGCATCTACAACGGGCTGGACATTGCTCGTTTCGATTATCAGGATCCGGACCCGGAGGCTACTCGCTTGCTGGCGGTAGGGCGTCTGGTGGAGAAGAAGGGTTTTCATATCCTGGTGGAAGCCATTCGGATTCTGGTGAATACCGGCAGACAGGTGAATTGCGAGATTGTCGGCACCGGCGACGAGATGCGCAACCTTCAGGCACAGATCGACTCCGGCAAGCTTGGCGACAGTGTTCGCCTGCTGGGAGCCAGGCCTCAGAGTGAGGTGTTCGCGGCCATGCGAAGCTCTGCAGTGCTGGCCTGCCCTTGTATTGTTGGAGACGACGGGAATCGGGATGGACTGCCGACAGTTCTGATCGAAGCCATGGCGCTGGGCGTGCCGTGCATCAGTACCGATGTGACGGGTATTCCCGAGCTGATCGTCGATAATGAAACCGGCTTGTGTATTCCTCAGGGCGACGCTGAGGCATTGGCCTCGGCACTGGCCACAATGCTGGATGACAAGGCACTCCGACGACGGTTGGCACGGGCCGGGCGCAGAAGAATCGAGAAGGATTTCGATCAGACGAAGAACTCGGCGGTACTCAGGTCAGTCTTCGATATGGCTATCAATGGCCAGATCACGGTGGAACAGGGAGCAGCGTGATGCGTTTGTTGTATGTCTGCGCTGATCAGGGTATTCCGGTGTTCGGTTGCAAGGGTGCCTCGGTTCATATTCAGGAAATGGTTCGTGCCTTCGTGACTCAGGGCATCGAGGTCACGATCATGTCGCCACGACTGGAGGGTGCGCCGCCCCCGGATCTTGCTCACCTTGCCGGTATCCCGTTGCCACGGGCCGATAACCAGGACGCGACTCGCCGAGCCCGCCTGTCGATAGAGACCAACGAGCTGATCTCCAACGCTCTGTCAGATCTCGGCTCCTGGGATCTCGTCTACGAACGTCATTCCCTGTTCACGCATGCTCCCATGAGTGTGGCCTTGCAGAAAGGCATTCCGGGTGTGCTTGAGGTCAATGCGCCGTTGATTGAGGAGCAGGCACGACATCGGCAATTGCCTCTGGCTCTCGAAGCTCGCTCGATAGCCAGCCGTGCCATGCGTTGCGCGAAGCTTGTGACTACTGTCTCGCCGGCTGTCAGTCAGTATGCGCGATCCCTGGGGGCGCGTCCGGAGCGTGTCCATGTCATGGAGAATGGCGTCAATCCTCGTCGCTTCCCGGTGACGTGCAAACCGGGTGGGCCCTTCACCGTCGGGTTTCTGGGTACGCTGAAGCCCTGGCACGATGTTGCGACGCTTGTGCTGGCGTTTGCGTTGCTACGAAAAGGCGGGCTCGATGCACGTTTGTTGATTGTCGGAGATGGCCCTGAAAGAGCCTCTCTGCAAGCACAGGTCGACTGTTTGCAGATGGCAGACTTCGTGGAATTCACTGGCAAGCAAACGCCTGAGCAGGTTCCACAACAGCTCGCCCGCATGCATGTGGCTGTCGCCCCTTATGGGGAGGATCAGCCATTCTATTTCTCGCCACTGAAGATCTACGAGTACATGGCCGCGGCTTTGCCGGTGGTCGCCAGTCGCGTCGGTCATCTGGAATCCGTGGTGCGAGACGGTCACAACGGCCTGTTGTGTCCGCCCGGTGATCCACTGGCCCTGGCGTCGCAGCTGGAGAAACTGGCGAATGATGCAGACTTGGCGGAGCGTCTCGGGAACAATGCACGAAAGCATGTCATCGCCAATCATGACTGGAACCAGGTAGCCTCTCGAGTCCTGGAACTTGCGAACCTTGAGCGACGGGTGACGGTCGCATCGTGAACGCCAGGAAGGGTCACCGCCCAAGCTCATTACGCCAGACGGTTCCAGGGCTACGACGGGTGCTGGTGCGTTTCTCACCCTATCTACGTGAGCATCGAGCGTTGCTGGCGGGGTCGACGCTGGCACTGGTGCTTGCCACGCTGGTCAAACTGCTGGAACCCTGGCCGTTGAAGTACATCATCGACCACGTTGTGCCGGGCATGCTTGGCACCCCCGTCGTGTCCGGGGAATCCTGGTTTGCCAGTCTGACCTCCGGCGAGCTGCTGGCCTTGTGCTCCGTCGCCGTGGTCGTCATCGTTGCTCTGAAAGCCGCCTTTGAATATCTGGCAACTGTCGGATTTGCGCTGATCGGCAACCGAGTCCTGACCGAGATACGTCGAGACCTGTTCGATCACCTGCAGAGATTGTCTCTGGCCTTCCATACGCGTGTGCGCACCGGTGACCTGACCATGCGCCTCATCAGCGACGTGGGCATGCTCAAGGAGACGACTGTCACCGCAGCTCTGCCGCTTGCCGTCAGCTTGCTGATGCTGGTGGGTATGGTCACGATCATGCTGGTGCTCAACTGGCAACTGGCCTTGCTGGCACTCCTGCCACTGCCCCTGTTGTGGCTGAGCACTCAGCATATCGGCAAGAAGATTCAGACGATCAGCCGCAAGCAACGCAAGCGTGAGGGTGATATGGCCTCCATCGCCGCGGAATCGCTCGCCGGCATTCGAACCATACAGGCGTTCTCGCTGGAAGAGCGTGTGGCGGAAGGCTTTCAGGGAAAGAACAGCAAGAGTCTGAAAGAGGGTGTCAAGGCGAAGAAGCTGGCCGCAGCCATGGAGCGCAGTGTCGATCTGCTTCTTGCCATTGGTCTGGCCATTGTATTGTGGTTTGGCACCTTGCAGATTCTGGCTGGCCGGCTGACCCCGGGGGACCTGCTGGTGTTCATCACCTACCTGAAGAACACGTTTCGACCGGTGCGTAATTATGCCAAGTTCAGCAGCCGGCTGGCCAAGGCAACCGCTGCGGGCGAGCGTGTCATCGAGCTTCTGGATGAAGAGCCAGGGGTAAGAAACGCAGCTGATGCCGAGTCCGCACCGCTATTCAGTGGCCGGGTGCAGTTCGATCACGTCTCTTTTCGGTACAGGGACAATGACCCGCTCGTTCTTGATGATTTCTCATTGTCGGTAGACCCGGGTACGCGGGTCGCGATTACAGGACCGTCCGGGGTCGGCAAGTCGACCTTCATCAGTCTCGTTCTGCGTTTCTACGATCCGGAGCAAGGCCGTGTCCTGCTGGACGGTCTCGATATCAGAGACTTCGAGCTGACGAGCCTGCGGAAGCGGATTGCCCTGGTTCCACAGGAAAACCTGCTGTTCCAGACTACCGTGCGAGAGAACATCGCGCTAGGGGCGGAAGGGGAGGTGACTGGCGAGCAGGTCGAGGCGGCCGCGCGACTGGCCAATGCTCACGACTTCATCATGGCCATGCCGGATGGCTACGATACTGTGGTTTCCGAGCGCGGCACGTCCCTGAGTGCCGGGCAGCGGCAGCGTATCGGCATTGCCAGAGCCTCCTTGCGTGACTGCCCGATACTGTTGCTCGACGAACCGACAGTGGGGCTTGATCGCACCAGTGAAGCGGTGGTGATCGATGCCATCGAACGTATTACTGCCGGTCGGACGAGCTTTCTGATTACACATGACCTGAAACTGGCATCCCGCTGTGAGCGCATCCTGTGCTTTTCGCGTGACGGCATTCCGGAAGATGGAGAGCATCAGGAATTGATGCGAAAGGGTGGGCAGTACGCCAGATTGTGGGCCTCTGCAGCAAGCTCTGAACAGACACAAGGGAAAATGCATGTTGTCGCGCGCTGATCTGGAAATCATTACTCGGGAAAATCGACTCCCTGGCCTGGCCCTGATACTGGACATCGGACTGTTATCAGAGCGTCTGGGTATCAGTCTGGAGAAGATGACCTATCTCAATTACAAGCCGGGTACGTCGTGCACGGCCAGCGTCGTGGATATTGCCGGTAATGCCCATGCCGTCATGGCGTACCCGCGAGACCGATTTGAAGAAGTGAGGGCTCGTCGTGAATGGACTGACGGCATTGTGAAAGCCGGATTGCTGAATGATGTCTGTGTGGCTCTGGTTCCACTGGCACTGGACAGACATGTCAAGGCGGCCAGAAAGATGGTTGGGAAAGAGGTGCAAGACAGCTTCTACAGAAAATTGCTGGCGCCTGAAGAAGCGGGTGAACAGTTCGACAGTGTGCTGCTTCGCTACAAGCCGAATCGTCGCATCGTCTCGCGTCTGCACGTGGGAGGATATCCGAAGGCGCTGATCAAATGCTTCGACCCCGAGGGCTTTGACAATGCCTTGATGGGGGCAGAGCTTTGCTCCTTGCTATCGGGGGTTCGGCTGTTGGGTGTCAATCACAGGCGGCATGCGATCGCCAGTGCCTGGATCCAGGGACAATCACTGTGTCCTGTCCTGTCAGGTGAACTGCATGGTGAGGCATTTGCAGCAACCGGCCACTGGCTGGCACAGTTTCATGATTCCCCACCCCCGGTGCAATTGCCGTTTACTCATGAAACCCGGAAAACGTTGACGGGCCCTGTGCTCAACATCGCAGAAGACTTTCTGAAACTGGCACCGCGCTTGTCCACGACAATGGAGCGGCTTGTCTGCAAGATCAATGAGGCATGTTCTCGTCATCCGACGCCACTGACGCTGATACACGGTGATTTCAGTGCCGACCAGGTGATCGTCGCTGGAGACGATGGTGCCAGTGACGATGGCCGGAAGGTCTATCCGATTGTCATTGACTGGGATCGTGCCATGGTAGGTAGCCCGCTGCGGGATGTGGGAAGTTTTCTTGCTCGACTGGAGTATCAGTCGCTGGATGGCAGCCTCGAAGTGACCTTTGCGCGTTGTGCGCAGCAGGCCTTCATGGATGGTTACAGGGAGTGCTTGCCAGATACCGACATGCGGCTTGTCCACGCTTTTCACGCCAGGGCCTTGCTGCTGTTGATCCTTGATGGCTTTCGTCAGCGGCACGCCAACTGGTATGAGTTGTCGGAGGTGTTACTCCGCAGAGTGGAATCACTGATCAAGAAGGCAATTGCCCGGCCTCAGAGAGAGCCGACGACCGAGATGCCAATGCTGTTGGAGGCGGCACTGGATATCGACGTAATGAGAAAGCCGATGAAAGAGCTCATGACACCGGATTCGGATGCCATGGTGCTCGAGTCCGCGCAGTTATTGCGGCACAAGCCGGGACGGCGAGCGTTGATACGGTATGAGGTAAGGCAGGCAAGCCGTTCGATGGTGAGTCAGCCGCTTACCGTGTTGGGCAAGCTCCGTTTTCGCAAGCCCGATCTGCAAACACCGGCGATGCATGATCTGTTGCGAGCGAATGGTCTGGATGAGAGTAATCCCAAAGGGGTGGCGGTGCCAGCCAGCCTGGGCGTTCATGCTGCAGGGAATATCTGGTTCCAGGCCATGGTGCCGGGGAAGGAGCTGAGCATCTATCTGGAGTCTGACGCCGATACAGCCCTGTTCAAGCGAGCGGGGCGTGCGTTGGCCGTACTGCATTCAACCCAGGTGACAAGCGCCCGCACCTGGTCCCTGCAGAACGAAGCGGAAGTTCTCACGAAGGCCTTGGACAAGGCAGTCGTTGCACGACCGGAATTGGAAGAGAAAATTCTTGCCCTGCGTAGTCTATCCCTGCGTGCATTCGATTCTCTGCCTGCAACGAGCGCTCGACTGATTCATCGTGACTTCTATCAGGATCAGCTGTTGATGGATGGTGATCGTGTCTGGATCCTCGATCTGGATCTGGTTGCGCAGGGAGATCCGGCAATCGATATTGGCAACTTCCTTGCGCATATCAAGGAATATGCCTTGCGTCGGTATGGCTCTGTATCGGCGTTGAAGTCGATCGAGCAGGCGTTTCTGAAAGGCTACGCTTGCGAGGGCTGTGCCGTTGATCAAAAACGAATCAGCTTGCTTGAATCGTTGTCACTCGCCAGGCACGTGCATATCAGTACACTGTTTGCAGATCGGCGACATACTACCGATGCGTTGCTGG
>CBDUIJ010000184.1:0-10914 GCA_965367215.1 uncultured Granulosicoccus sp. | reverse complement strand
TGAACTCGCGCAACACGGCAGGTCCGTCATCGAATTCATGATTACCGACCGTCATGCCGTCGTACAGCAGAGTGTTCATGATTTCGGCTGCCACCTTGCCCTTGTAATAGGTGTAGAACAGCGATCCCTGGAAGCGGTCACCGCCATCGAACAACAGTGCATCCGGATGGCGCTCACGCGCTTCAGCTACCGCCGTGACGACGCGGGCGTAGCCACCAAAGCACTCACCGGCTTCATTGTCTTCGGCCGAACAGGGGCTGTCGTACTTGCTGATGGGTTCCACTCGCGAGTGGAAGTCGTTGCTGTGCAGGATGGTGATGGTGTCATCGGCCTGCGCCAGTGAGCTCAACGACAGGGCTGCCGTTGCGACCAGCAATGGCAGGGTTCGGCGTGGCGCACAGGCTTGCAGCAGGGCTGCACGTACAGGTGAAATCGAAGTTTTCATCGGTGGATATCTCCTCAGACGATGTGAATGCGTGTTGGACGAACGCAGATATTCCTTCCCGCGTCCGGATTGACTGCATCTGACAAAAGGGCTCGACCAGCGCAGAGCCCCTACTCGTATATCGGGAAAAACGTGTTGAAAGCCTTCTCGCAGAATACACCCGGATCGTTGAATCGCTGATTCCGGTTGAGGGAATTGATCTCTGCCATATCGGCAGGACTGAGTTCGAAATCGAAAATGGCCGCATTTTCCAGCAGACGCTCCGGTCTGGAGGTCTTGGGAATGATGGCATTGCCGCGCTGCACACCCCAGCGCAGAATGACTTGCGCCGCTGTCTTGCCGACACGTTCGGCAATGGCCATCACGCTCGGTTGCTGCAGGACGGATTCGCTCTGACTGGCCATGTCCAGCTCCAGGTAGGACAGCGCCCCCAACGGTGAAAAGGCGGTCACGGCCACATCTTCTTCGGCACAGAAACGCATCAGATTGGCCTGCGTCAGGTAAGGATGTGACTCGACCTGCAGAACCGCTGGTGCAATACGCGCGTAGTTCAGCAGATCACGCATCAGGGAGACGCCGTAGTTGCACACGCCGATATGCCGTGCCAGACCACTGTCCACCAGAGTCTCCATGGCATGCCAGGTATCCTGCAGTGGCACGCTGGCAGGTTTCATCATCGGGAATTCCTCGCTCGGATCCTGCACCCACTCCGGTGGATAGCGGGTTTCGAACGGCACGAACTCCAGCGCGATGGGAAAGTGGATCAGGTACAGATCCAGATAGTCCAGGCCCAGATCTTCCAGTGTCTGGTCCATGGCCATGATCACGTGGTCGGGATGATGGTAGGTATTCCACAATTTGGATGTCACCCAGAGGTCTTCCCGCGTACATAGCCCTTCTGCAATGGCTCGCCGAATTCCCTCACCCACTTCCTTTTCGTTGCCGTAATCACAGGCGCTGTCCAGGTGCCGATAGCCGGCGCGGATGGCCTCCACCACCACATCGGCGACTGTCTCGCGATCGATCTTCCAGAGGCCCAGACCGATGACCGGCATCTGCCCGTCACCACCTACTGTCAGAGTGGGAATTGTCGTCATGCTTTACCTGCCTTGCTGTCGTGTTGGTTGTTTACCGGGATCGATCGTGGCGCGAAGCTAGAGCTCGACGACCTGACCGGTACGAATCGATTCATGGGCCGCAGCCCCCATGCGCACCGCGATGGCACCATCGCTGGCCGTGACTTCCACAGGTGCGCCCTGCAGCACAGCCAGCGCGAAGCGGTGATGCTGATAGAACGTGGAGCCATGATGATCACCGGCCGCAGCCAGCGCCGGATCCACCTTGAGAATATCCTCTTGCGGCGCGCTCTGGTCACGTGGACTGAACACCACACGGGCATGACGCTCGCCGGCATCCGGCCAGAACCGGTCCGGCCCCGGGATGTAGGCATCGAGCTTGCCCAGTTCGCCAATGGCCGTGAGCTGTTCCTGGGGTTCGGCACCATCGGCGAACATGCACAGCTCCAGAGCGGCTCGTGCGCCGTTGTCAAAGTCGACTATCACCAGTGCGTTATCCAGAATGTCCGGTGTACGCCCGTCGTAGCTCTCATCCAGATGATTGACATCCATGGAGCCGCTGGCAAACACCCGGACCGGCTCGGCACCCGTCATCAGACGCATCAGGTCGAAATGATGGCAGCACTTCTCGACCAAGGTGCCACCGGTGTTTTCGCTGAAACGGTTCCAGTCACCCACCTTGGGCAGGAACGGGTAACGATGCTCCTTGATGCTCAGCAATCGAATCGTGCCGATCTCGCCGGTGGCCAGGCGCTCCAGAAAGCGCGCCGTGGGCGGCATGTAGCGATACTCCATGGCCACCCAGAACGGTGCCGGAAAATCCTGCAGCTGCGTTTGCAGATCGTTGCAGTGCTCAACCGTTGTACACAGCGGCTTTTCGGTCAGGATCGCCTTGCCCAGTGGCAGCAGCTCGGAGATGATCGCGTGATGGGTGAAATTGGGCGAGACGATGATGAAGGCGTCCACCTCGTCGACTGGCACCTCCGCCAGACCGGAATAAGCCCGGGCCTCGGCGTTGCCCAGCGACAAGGCCAGCGCCAGCGCCGACTCACGCATGGCCGTATCAGGGTCGATGATGGCAACGACAGACAGCGGCAATTGATGAATATCCCTGACCAACGCAAGGTTTTTCAGGTGCTCATGGCCCATCATGCCAGAGCCGATAATGGCGTAGCGTAGAGTTTTCATGGGAGGATTCTAGCCGCAAAGCAGCCTTGCCGGTTAAACTGCTCAGCATGATAAGAGACGCAAAATTCAGTATCGGTCAGGTAGTACGACACCGTGTCTATCCGTTTCGCGGCGTCATCTATGATGTGGACCCTGTATTCGGCAATTCGGACGAATGGTACGAAGCCATTCCGGAGGCTGTCCGTCCGCGCAAGGACCAGCCGTTCTACCATCTGTACGCCGAAAACGAGGAATCCGTGTACGAGGCCTATGTCTCGGAACAGAACCTGCTGCCCGACGAAGACGACACGCCCCTGCGCCACCCGCGCATCGCCGTTGATTTCGAACGCAGTGGCAACGGTACCTACGTGCCCAGAAACATTGCCACGCATTGATGTGCGTCCTGTGTCACGTCATGAAATGCGCTGAGCTCGCATGTCGATGATGTGCATGGCCACCGGCAGATGAGACAGCGATGAGCGCTGGCGCATCCAGGTACACGCAGGGATCGATCGTCCGGCACGTCAGTGGCCTGTCGATCACCTCGGCCATCGGTCTGTTCGCCATCTTTGCCGTGGATCTGGTCGATGTGTTCTTCATCGCCATGCTGGGTCATCCCGAACTGGCAGCGGCGGTAGGCTTTGCCGGCACCGCGCTGTTCTTCGGCGCCGCCATCGGTATCGGTCTGTCGATTGCGACCTCCACCGTGGTGGCGCAGTCCATCGGTGCAGGTAACCGCGATGAGGCGGCACGACTGGCCACCCATGGCCTGATGTTCGGGCTGTTTCTGACCGTTCCTCTGGCACTGCTGTGCCTGGTGTATGCACGAAGCCTGCTGGCCCTGCTCGGTGCCGAGGGTGAAACGCTGGATCTGGCGGTGGTCTACTTTCGCATCGTGGTTGCCGCCCTGCCCATTCTGGGTATCGGCATGGCGGGTACCTCGATACTCAGAGCAGTCGGTGAAGCCCGCCTGTCGATGTGGGCTACCATCATTGCCGGGCTGGTCAATGCCATCCTCGACCCCATCTTCATTTTCGGCTTCGGCCTGGACCTGGCCGGGGCTGCCACCGCCTCGGTCATATCGCGTTGCACGGTAGCCGGCCTTGCCCTGTACTACATCATCAGTCGCCATCAGCTGATCCAGCGTCCCCGGGCAGTCGAATTGCTCGCTGACCTGCGACAGCTGAGCGGCATTGCCGTGCCATCGCTCATCACCAATCTGGCAGGCCCCCTGGGCGCGGCCTATGCCACCACGCAGATGGCAAAGTTCGGTACCGATGCGGTAGCCGCAGCAGCCGTTGTCGGTCGCATCACGCCCGTCGCCTTCGCCGGCCTCTACGGCCTGTCTGGCGCCATTGGCCCGGTTGCCTCGCAGAATGTCGGCGCCGGACAGACACAGCGTGTGACGCAGACCCTGCGATCCGGTGGTCTGTTCGTCACCCTGTATGTGATACCGGTGGCCATTGCCATGTTCCTGCTCAAGGACCTGCTGGTCGGAATTTTCCAGCTGGAAGACGCGGCAGCCGATCTGCTGCGTTTCTACTGCACCTTCATTGTCATCAGCTACTGGTTATACGGCCTGCAACTGGCCGCCAACCCGATGTTCACCGCCTTGAGACATCCGGGCTATGCCACCATCAGCAACATCGTGCGCGACCTGTGCCTGGGCATACCACTCATTCATTTCGGCAGTCAGCTGTTCGGGGCTCCCGGCGTACTGGCGGGTCAGGCGATGGGCAACATGATGGCCGGCATCCTGGCCTTCAGCATTGCCTTGTGGCTGGCAAAGCGTGTGGAAGCCGGCAAGAACATCGACCTGCCCTTCGCCTGTCTGAAGAAGCGCTGGCACTACTATCGCGCGCTGGCACCGGGTGTACAACATCGCGGGTAACCTCTGCCTGCACAAGGCGTACAATGCAGCGCGCTCTGCGACGTCGCCCGATCAGTTGGCCCACATTCTTTCTGCGAAAAATCCGATCTGGCCGACGCCCTCCCTCACCCGCTTGCACAGACAAGCAGACATACAAGGATGACAAGTGAATAGATACGGACACGCGCTGACAGCAGTCTTGCTCACGATCAGCGTTCCATTGCAAGCCGGCTGGTGGGGAACCGGCGATGGCCGATCTGCCAATCCGGAAAACAATCCCCGGGTGTCGATTGAAGGCTTCATTTCAGATGGCGATAATGACTACCAGTATCTCGGTGGTCGACTGAACTACACCGTCAACGAGTCTCTCACGCTCTTCGGCGATTACGGCAATGCCGAGAGAGTCGGAGATGGCTCCTCCGTGGGTGGCGGTGCCTACTTCTACCTGCCCACGCTGAGCGAATCCGCAACGTTTCTCAATGACAAGGATGTGGCCATCAAGGCCAGCTACCACAAGGCCACACTGGACTTTGATCCGGGTGGAAGAGTGTCTTCCTGGGAGGTCGACGTCAGCGCCTTGAGCGTCGCCTTCATGATCAGCCCCAAGACCGTCTTCAAACCGGACAGCGGCTTGAACTGGTATGCCACGGCTGGTTTCACGAAACTGGAGTTCGACCGACCCGGGAGAGTCTACGTTGGCAATGAGTTCATTCGAACCAGCGCATCCAGTGACAGCACCGAGCTACATCTGGGTGCTGGCGTCTATCTGCCACTGGGGCCGGGTACGCTCTACGCCGGTGCGGACCACATCGAAGATCTGATATTCGGCGTCGGCTATCGCTTCGCAATAAAATAGGCAGCCCACTCCCGACTCATACCATGCGCTGGCAAATACATCGCACGGCATGAGTCAGGGATTGTCCGGTAACTCCCCTCCACCAATCGTCAGGGAGTGGCAAGCTCAATGAGCCAGACTACGCAGCACCTTGCGTGTCGCCGCCACCATCGGCTCATGCGTCGCACCGAGTAGCGCGATACGGTCGAAGCGTTCGGGATCGGCATTGACCGATTCGCGCAGGGCGGCACCGAAGGCCATTCGCAGTTCGGTGCCAATATTGTATTTGCAGATATGACTGGATGCGGCCAGGGAGGCGCGTTGATCGACGGGCACACCTGACCCACCGTGAATCACCAGCGGCACCGTGGTCACCGCCTCGATCGCCTGAATACGCTGCTCATCCAGACGCCCACCGGCATCCTGCTGCAGATGCACATTGCCGACCGAAATGGCCATGGCATCCACCGCGGTCTGGGATGCAAACATGGCAGCCTCATCCGGATCGGTGCCGGCTGATTCTTCACCATCGGCATAACCGACGAAGCCGATCTCACCTTCACAGGAGACGCCAGCGGCATGCGCCAGTTCGGCAATCGCGGCGGTCTCCTCGATGTTCTGCGTCAGGGGTTTGCGTGAGCCATCGAACATCACCGAACTGAATCCACAGTCGATGGCCTCTCTGCATTCATCGAAGGAATAGCCGTGATCCAGATGCACCACGACCGGCACCGATGACTGCTCGGCCAGCCACGTCAGCATCTTGCCCAGCACCGGCAGCGGGGTATGCGCCCGACAGCCAGGACCGGCTTGCAGTATCAGCGGAACCGATTCGGCCTCGGCCGCTGCCACGAAGGCTCGCATGTCCTCCCAGCCGAGTGTGACCAGACCGGCCACCGCACGACCTTCGCGCAGTGCCGGTTGCAGAACGTCGGACAGTGTAACCAGTGCCATTACTTGAACTTCGCAATCATGTCCTTGATGCCGGGGATCGTCTCGATCTGGTAGGCATGCGTGGGCTGGAAGAACTGCACCAGAGAGCGCTGTGACAGGCCAGCCAGGATGGTGAAGTAGTACATCTCGTAGCCTGGCAAGGCCGCGCAGGGATGGTAGCCCTTGTCCAGACAGATGGTTGAACCATCGACGATGTGATAGGCATCGCCCGGTTCATTGTCGACACGCTGCAGCATCTGCACACCCGAGCCATGGTTCGGACGAAAACGAAAATTGTAGGTCTCATCGTGACGCGTCTCGTCCGGCAGACGATCGGTATCGTGCTTGTGCGATGGGAATCCGGACCAACCGCCCTGACCGACCGTGAACAACTCACTGACCAGCAGGCGCCCGACCTTGTCGTGCTGCTTCTGTCCGAGAATGTGCTTGATCTTGCGATGCGTCTTGGTCTCATCAGAGCCATACTGCACGCGATCGAGCTCGGCGACGCGTACATCGAAGGGTTCCAGCACCTGGTCGAAACGCGCACCGGCCACGAAGACCTCGGCCGTGTCGGACACGCAGGACATGGTGACCTTGGCACCCACCGGAATATAGACGCCTTCTGGCTCACCATCCCAGACATCGACACCCCGATTGCCCAGCGCATCGAAGGAGACACCTTCCACTTCGATATTCACCGTACCGGTGGCAGGCACGATGCAGGTCTCGTAGCCTGGCACCGTGTATTCGAAGGCCTGATCCTTCTTCAGCTTGATGATATTGAAGTAGTTCAGCGGTACCGTTGAATCATCGATATCGACGATCGGCTTGTTCTGGTTGTCATAGGGTGCAATATGCATGAGACGTATCCTTCAGCTGAGTGTGGGGCCAGGATGCGAGGCCAGAAAGGCATCCAGTTCGGCAGTGGTTGGCATGGCAGGGGCGCAGCCGACACGGGCAACGACCATGGAGGCGCAGGCGGAACCTCGCAGCACGGCATCCTGCAGTTCGCGCCCATCGGCCAGGGCGGCAATGAAGCCGCCCATGAAACTGTCGCCGGCACCGGTAGGCTTGAGGGCCTCGACCGGATAGATGCCCGTACGAATTTCCTGATCGGCGCTCAAGGTGATGGCACCCTGTTCGCCCATCTTGTAGACAACGATGGCGGCACCACTGCGTGCCAATTGGCGCGCCTTGTCCAGACCGTCGTCGTAGTTGCCGGCCATGAAGCCGAACTCGACATCGTTACCGATGATGATGTCGCACAGTTCGCCGGCGCGAGAGTAGACATCGGCCGCATCCGCAGCCGACGCCCAGCTGTACGGCCGATAATCGACATCGAAGATCAACGGAATGCCTGCCTCGCGGGCCAGCTCGAAGGCGCGAAAGGCGGCACTGCGTGACGGCTCCACCGCCAGCACCGTACCTGTGGTGATCAGCGCGGAGAACTGCGAATAGTCCACGGCCTCGACGTCGGCAATGCTCATCTGAAAGTCTGCTGCGCCATTGCGATAGATAACGGTCTGGTGTCCTTCCAGGCGACTTTCCGACACGGCCAGAGAGTTACGGAATTCACCACCGATGGAGCGCACATGCTGACGTTCGACACCGTAATGATCCAGCTGCTCGAGACAGAAACGGCCAATGGCATCGTCGGAGACACAGGTCACCAATGAGGTCTGCCCACCGTGCCGTCCAATGGCCACACAGATATTGGCGGAGGAGCCACCGAGACTGGCCGAGAAGGTCACCGCCTGTTCGATGGCGGTGCCCGCAGGTTCCGGACTGAAATCCATCCCCGCCCGGCCCAGCACCACGAAACGCTTGCCCTTGAGCACGCTCTGAGCGCTCATACGCCGCGCCGCTGTCGACTGCGGGCCGACTCCACTTCCCGGTGTGCATCCATGACCTTCTCACTGTCGCTGACTTGCGGTGTGCCTACTTCCCACCAGGTGTGCCCTTCTGTCGTCCAGCCTTCGTAGGCATCGACGTTCATGACAATGACCGAGGTCTTGCTGGCGGCCTTGGCGCGTTTGAAGGCCTCTCCAAGCTCAGCGGCATTCTCGACCGTTTCGGCAATGGCCCCCATGGCATGGGCGTGTGCTTCGAAATCCACCGCAAACGGCTCGACCACGGTCGGGCTATCGGCAATCAGGTTGTTGAAGCTCTCGTTACCGGTGTTGTTCTGCAGTTTGTTGATGACCGCGAAACCACCGTTATCCAGCACCAGGATGATCAGTTTCTTGCCTGTCAGAACGCTGGAATAGATGTCCGAGTTCATCAGCAGATAGGAGCCATCTCCGGTGAAGACGATGGTGTCCTGGTCGGCATGCTTTTCCGACTGCGCAATTCTGGCCCCCCAACCACCGGCAATTTCATAGCCCATGCAGGAGAAGCCGAACTCGACATCCACCGTGCCGACTTCCAGGGTGCGCCAGTTGGCCGCCACTTCGGCTGGCAGACCGCCGGCGGCGGCAATGACTCGATCGTGCGGATCGCACAGCTCGTTGACCACACCAATGGCCTGGGCATACGAGTTGGGGCGATTACCATGGGCCACATTGACCGCCACATAGGCATCCCATTTTTCGCGCTCCTCTGCCGCAAAGGCCAGCCAGGCTTCAGGACAGGCATGTCCACCCAACAGCACGGACAGCTGCTCCAGTGCCAGCCTTGCATCCCCGACGACCGGCATCGAGCGATGCTTGCCCGCGTCGTGCCGTCCGGCATTGACGGAAATGAAATCGGCATCTTCGGCAAAGGCCGTCCAGGAACCGGTGGTGAAATCCTGCAGACGCGTACCGACCGCCAGTATCACATCGGCTTTCTCGGCCAGTGTGTTGGCAGAGTCCGACCCGGTTACACCGACAGGGCCGGCATTCAGGGGATGGGTGGCCTTGAGATTGGCGCGCCCGGCGATGGTTTCCACCACGGGTATGCGATGCGTTTCGGCAAAAGCGGTCAACGCATCCACCGCTCCTGAATACTGCACACCCCCACCGGCGATGATCAGCGGGCGTTCGGCACGCTTGAGGCGCTCCACGGCATCCACCAGTTCATGTACATCAGGAGTGGCGCGACGGATGCGATGAACCCGGCGTTCGAAGAAACTGTCCGGATAGTCATATGCCCAGCCCTGCACATCCTGTGGCAATCCGAGAAAGGCCGGTCCGCAATCGGCCGGATCCAGCATGGTCGCCACGGCGTTCGGCAGGCTCTGAATGATCTGTGCCGGATGCACGATGCGATCCCAGTAGCGCGTGACAGCCTTGAAGGCATCGTTGACACCCAGGCTCGGGTTGTTGAAATGTTCCATCTGCTGCAGTACCGGATCCGGCAGACGAGTCACATAGGTGTCACCGCACAGCAGCAACATGGGCAGACGATTGGCATGCGCCAGCGCCGCCGAGGTCAACAGATTCGAGGTGCCGGGGCCTGCCGAGGCGGTGCAGAACATCATGCGGCGACGCAGGTGATACTTGGCATAGGCCGCAGCGGCGAACCCCATGCTCTGCTCGTTCTGCCCGCGATACAGGGGCAGTTCCTCGCGATGCTGGTAAAGCGCCTCGCCCAGACAGGTGACATTGCCATGTCCGAAGATGCCGAAGCCACCGCCGAACAGGCGTTGCTCCTCACCATCGATGACGATGTACTGATTGGCCATCCAGCGGACGATAGCCTGTGCCAGAGTGAGTCGGGTAAACGTACCGGTGCTGCCATCAGCCATGATCATTGCTCGCAATCGGGTTATGTGCCCAGCAAATGGATGGGCAGCTTGTATTGACGGTTTGACAATCGACAGAATACAATAAATGCAACCGGTTGCAAACCTAGGAAACCTTCCGTACATGAGCATCAGAATTGGCAATGCACCCTGCTCCTGGGGTGTCGAGTTCGCACAGGACGAACGTAATCCCGCCTGGCAGACGGTGCTCGACCAGTGCAGTCGGGCCGGGTACTCCGGCATCGAGCTGGGTCCGATCGGCTTCATGCCGGAAGATCCGGCCGAACTGGGTGACGCTCTGGCTGCCAGGGACCTCACCCTGATCGGCGGCGTCGTCTTTCGTGCCTTTCACGATGCAGCACAGTGGGACGATGTCATGGACGGTGCGGTCAGAACCTGCAAGGCCCTGACTGCTCACGGTGCGAAACATTTCGTACTGATCGATTCCATCTCACCTCGTCGCGCCCCTACCGCCGGCCGTGGCAGTGAAGCCGAACAGATGGACAGCGCCGAGTGGGCGGCCTATCGCGATCGCATCATGACGGTTGCAAAAATGGGCTTCGAGGAATACGGCCTGATTCCGGAAATCCACCCGCATGCCGGTGGTTTCATGGACTTCGAACCCGAAGTGGAGCGCCTGCTGGGCGAGACCGATCCGGACCTGTTGAAGATCTGCATCGATACCGGTCATTGCACCTACGCAGGTTTCGACCCCATCGCCTTCATGCAGCGGCACATGGATCGCATCACCTATGTGCACTTCAAGTCCACCGACCCGAAGGTCAAGGCCGCCGCCATCGCCAACCGCACCGGCTTCTACGATGCCTGCGGTCAGGGCATCTTCTGCAACCTCGCCGATGG
>CBDUIJ010000183.1:0-10988 GCA_965367215.1 uncultured Granulosicoccus sp. | reverse complement strand
CCGGCACGCTCATTGCGGCGGCCGACCCTCCGCCCAGGCCAGTAACACGGCCAGTGCCTCCTCATCGAGTTCTACCTGATACCACTGCCGATAGAACTGCCGGGTATCCTCGGCCAGAGTGCTGCCCCACTGTTCCGGATACAGCAGGCGTGACATCCATGACAGCCCCATCAGTCGATTCAGTGAGGGAGGCCTGTCTATCCAGCCAAAGGGCGCCGTGGGTGAGAGATAGAGCTGGTGTTTCTGCAGGGCGCTGACTCCTGTCCACAAGGGGTCATCCTGCGCCGAGCGAAAGAAGTTCATGTCCCAGGTGACAATGACATCGGGATCGATGGCGATGATGTTTTCCATGGAGAGCTGTACCAGAGAACCGGGTCTGTTGTCTCCGGCATCGATGACATTGCGCCCACCTGCACGCTCGATGATTTCGGTATTGATCGATCCCACTGTGCCACTCTCCAGCCCTTGTGGACCTCGAGCGAGATACACACGGGGACGATCGAGCGCAGCCGTTCCGGCGCTGATCTTGTCAACGGTTGAAAACAGCTCTTCCGTCTCGTGCGCCAGCAGCTCGCCACGATCGGCCACTCCCAGTACATCACCCAGCAGTCTCAGCGCGGCGGGTGTCTGTTCGAAGCGTCCATCGATCAGGACGTACGGTATGCCTGTCTGCTGCTGGACTCTGTCGGCAAGGTCGATGTAGGTGTCTCGAATCGATCCGAAGTCGACGATGAGGTCCGGCTTGACGGCCAGTACCGCTTCGAGGTTCGCCTCTCCGCCGCGCCCGGTGAGTCTGCCGGTCTCCGGCAGGTTGCGAAAGGCCTCGGCGATATAGGGGCGTTCATGCTCACGCAGGGCACGCGGCCAACCTGTCAGGGTTTCCGGGCGAAGGACATAGACCAGTACCGAGGCGGGTGGTCCGGCGGCAAAGACACGGTTGATTTCATCGGGAATTTCAACGGTTCTGCCGGCGCTGTCCACGATGGTACGGGCGGCAAGGGCAGGGGAGCTGAACAGCAGGGCAATGAGGAGCAGGCCCAGTAATTGTCGTGCCGCGGCGGTCGTGCCTGAATCGAGTTGCATGAGCATGGTCCGGGACTGAGGTGGGAGTGAAGCGAGCCCGCATCGAGCTCCGGGCTTGCCTGAGTTGACGATCAGCGCGGCAGAGTCACGGTGCTGAAACCGTATTCGGCGAGAATCGACTGACCGGCGGGAGACAGAATGTAGAGAGCCAGTTGCGAGGCGCTCTGCGGTGCATCCTCGAGAACCGTCAAGCCATAGTCCGCACCGACTGCGAGCGCGTCGGGTATGGCCACAATGCCCAGCTCCGGCACTTCCTTGCGGGCCAGTACGGCGTTGGTGCAGTAGGTCAGAAAGATGTCCGCCTGATCACTGTCCATGACCCAGGCATAGGTGTTGCGGCCTTCGGGAGCGGGTTTGCTGTCGGGGCCGCCGGTGAGCTGCAGAGATCTGGATTCAAGACGCTGTTGGGCGCCGGCTTGCAATTGCTCGGCCTTGGCAAACAGTGCGAAGGCGTAGTCTCCGGATGGGTCTGCCCCCGGGGTGGATGTGCCGACTCTGTACTTGTCGTCCAGCAGGGCAGGCAGTAGCTGGTCACTCTGTATGGCAAGCCCGGGCGCTGTCAGGGCGCACAGCTGATTGCGGGCAAACATCACCACCGATTCGCTATAGCCTGCCTTGCGCAGGGTCTCGGGGTGGCGCATGTTGGCTGATGCGAACACCTGAGCGGGTTCACCGGCCTCTATACGCTCCCGCAGCAATCCGGAAGGTGCAAATTCGGCTGAGACGCTATTGCCGGACAGTGCCGACCAGGATTCGATGACGTCGGTCAATGCCACTTTCAGGCTGCCGGCTGCATGCAGTTGCGTCGTCATGGTGGCGGGCTCGGAAGTGGAGTCGGGACTGGCGGCATTTTCCTGAGCCAGGGCCATGCTCGAGGTCGCTGTACACAGCAGGAGGAGCGCGGCTCCACGAAAGCATGAAGGTTTACGACAGGGTTGTCCGTTATTGCTGTTCTTCTTCACTTTAATGGTGTGTAAATTACGCGACAGGATTGACGCATGAAAATTTAACACACTAGCGACATGTGTTGATTGTGAGAAATGCTCTACAGGGACAACGGCGGCAGCTCTTGTGGGTCACGAAAGCAGCGGCGCGCGGGATAGCTGGCTGTGGCGGCGGCCGCTACTGTGGGCCAGAGCACAATGCCGGAGATGACAATGTGCAGAATGGAGCGCTGACATACTCGTCATGCCATGGGGCAGCCCGATGCAACAGAATTCAGCCGATGATTTCGATTTCGATGACTGGGCGGGTCTCTACCTGGAGAACCGTGAGGAATTCGAAGCGCGGCGTCAGGCAACGCTCATGATCGAGCTGTTGCGGCAGACGCCGGAGAACGCCCGGATCGGGCGTCAGACACTGGATACCTTCGATCTGGCCGTGCAGAACCGCAGTCCGGAAGAACGCATGCGGATAGCCGCGAGTCTGATGATGGATTCCGTTCATCAGCTCAGTGCGGAGCTGCAGATTCTGAAACAGGCCTTGCAGCAACTGGAAACGCAAGCCGAATCAGAGCAGGGCTAGCCCGGGTTCCAGGCCAGGCTGCGGCCAGTCGGTTTTACTGGTGGGCCTTCATGCATTCAGCCCCTTCATGCCTTCTGCCGTATAACGCTCGCCGGCCACCGCCACGTCGGCAACGGCGCTGTCGAGCTCGGCCAGATCCGCCGCGCTGAGCGACACACCCACAGCCGCTGCATTCTGTTCCAGATAGTGCAGACGACGGGTACCCGGAATGGGGACGATGTTGTCGCCTTTGGACAGCAACCAGGCCAGTGACACTTGCGCTGCGGTGCAGCCGATCTTCGCCGCCAGTGCCTGCACACGCTCGACCAGCACCAGATTGTGGCGGGCATTGTCCTTTTCAAAGCGTGGCAGACTGGCTCTGAAATCACCCTCGGCAAAGTCGGTCGACGCACTGAACGAGCCGGTGAGAAATCCTCGCCCCAGAGGAGAGTAGGGAACAAAGCCGATGTCCAGTTCCCGGCAGGTGGGCAGTATTTCCTGCTCGACATCCCTCGTCCACAGGGAATATTCGGTTTGCACGGCGGTGACAGGATGTACGGCATGGGCACGCCGCAATGTGTCAGCGTTGACTTCGCACAAACCGATATGCCTGATCTTGCCCGCGGCCACCAGAGCGGCAAGCGCCTGCATCAGCTCTTCAATGGGCTGATTGCGATTGACTCTGTGAACGTAATACAGATCGATGCAATCGACCCCCAGTCTGCTCAGTGATGCCTCACAGGCGGCACGGGCGTAGGCGGGGCTGTTGTCGATGGTGCGGGCGTATTCTCCGGGTTTGCGTACGATTCCGAATTTGCTGGCAATCTGCATCGGGCTCGTGCATTGCTGCAGGAAGCGAGCGATCAGCTCTTCGTTATGGTGCGGACCATACATGTCTGCCGTGTCCAGAAAGCTGATTCCCAGCTCAGCCGCCCGATGCAGCACTTTCAGGGATTCGGCATCGTCATGCGGGCCATAGAACTCACTCATGCCCATGCAGCCAAGCCCCATGGCCGATACATCCATCTTGCCGAGTTGACGTCGTTGCATGTCTGTTCCTCTGTGTGCCTGAAGAGTTGCAGTATGGCTTTCCGGTTGCGATAGTACGACCCCCGTCAGCAGAAAGCCGTATTGCATAAATGGAAAGCTCCGGCATCGATAGATTGCACTGGGATGATGCACCTGTATTTCTTGCCATCGCCAGGCAGGGGACACTCAGCTCGACGGCGAAGGAGCTTGGTGTCGGTGTGGCAACCGTGTCCAGAAGAATCGAGCGACTGGAGAAGGCCCTGGGAGTCTCCCTGTTTCTGCGGCATCAATCCGGTTATCGCCTGACCCGTGAAGGCGAGGATCTGTTGCCTCGAGCCGAACAACTGGAACAGGCGATGCTCGGCTTTCGCCAACAACAAACCCAGTCCGATGAAGTCAGTGGGCATGTGCGACTGGCAACCGCCGAGAATCTGGCCAATATCATCATCATTCCGGCGCTGGCGTCTCTTCTGGCGAAGTATCCAGACCTGACAATCGATGTCGTGACAGATATCTCCACGGTGAATCTGCATGGTCAGGAAGCTGATCTGGCTGTGCGCATGACACGACCGACACGGGGTAATCTGAAAATTCGGCGAGTCGGTGCTCTGGAATACGGGCTGTATGGCAGCAACTCCTATCTGGGTTCACGCGTGCAGACAGATGATCCCGGAGAACTCGCTCAGGATCGTTTCATCGGCTGGGCGGAGGGCTTTGCACATCTGCCAGCCGCCCAATGGCTGGATACTCATCTGCAAGGGCATACGCTGATACTGCGTACTACAACTCTGTCCGCACAGCTGCAGGCTGTCATCGCAGGTATTGGTCTTGCAGTTCTGCCGGTTTTTGTGGCAGAAAACGCCGGGCTTGAGCGATTGCCCGTGACGCTGGACTTCAATCAGGCAATATGGCTTGCGGTGCATTCCGACCTGAGTCGTTCACGCCGCATTCGCGTGGTTGCCGATCATGTCGTCGCCGCACTGCAGGATCCTGCCTATGGCCTGGTGGATTCTCAGTGAGTGTCGGTTTGACGAAAATCCTGTCGTGTCTCCAGGCTTGCAGGTATTGCGTAACTAACACACCGTAAGACGTTACTTTCCGGCTGAACGTTTCCGCCGACAAAACACCATCGGCAGGAATGTGTTGGAGAAAAAGCCTGAATGGCAAGGGGCAGAATGATTTTCCGTGACGGGAGAGCTGCGCGTTACGGGGTAAGACAGATCAACCTTGCTCAATCTCACAGGTTACGTGGTTACTTGTCGCGTCCTTGTACATGCAGTAGCGTGAAAATCAGAATTTACATGATGCCCGGATCGAAACGTGCCGCTGCCATGTGCCGGTGAGAAGGCCAGGGCAGGAGCGTTGTTTTCAATCCGGGAAGTCAACAGACCCTGGAGTGATTCATGGATTCACGCATACTGCTCGTTGTCATTGCCTTGCTGGTGGTTTACTGGCTTGTACGCAGTCGTTTCATACTGCATTCGCAATCCGGCAGTGAGTCGAAATCGAGCTCCCATCCACACCGGCGCTTCTCGGACCGTACACTGACCGGCAAGTGGCTTCAGGCAAAGGTGGACAGAGAGACGCAAGCGCCCGAGTCAATGCCCTCTGCGGACTCCATGAACAGAGTCACTACGGACACCGCCGTTGTTTCTCCGCCGTTGTCCGGAGCGTCAGGCAGTCTGCAGCCTGCACCGACCCCTGTTGCTGACAAGGCTTCACAATCGAACAGTGAGGGTATGCAATCCGAGGTGGATCGATTGACTGAACTGCTGCAGCAACGCGATCGAATACTGGCCCGCAATCGCCACGCCATGGAAGAGGTGGAGAAGCTCAAGAAGAAGTTGTTCGACAAGGGGCGTGAAATGGAGATGCTGCAACAGGCCTGTGCCAGAAGTGATGCTGCGCTTGCGCATTATCGTACCCGAGCACAGCGGTCTGCCATGCTCGAGCAGCAACTGGCCGAAGCCCGCGAGCAGATTGACAGCAAGGAGCGGGAGCTGAACAGTCTGCGCATCGTTTCGACACCGCCGGTTGCCGGTCAACCGTTACCGGTGAACAGTCCTCATTCACGCAACTCTGCATCGAGCGTGACGGACGTGACTCGACGCAAGAATCAGATCAGCAAGAAACAACTGGCCCGTGAGCTCAGAGGTGTCGAGAAACAGGCGGAGAATGCACGGCAGAACTCGCTGGAGCTGCGACGCATACGCAGTGAACTGGAATCAGTGTGTGAAGACCGGGCCAATGCAAGAACACGTATTGCCGAGCTGCAGGTTCGGGTGCAGGCGCAGCAACAGGCGATGCAGAACGCTGACAGCTCGCCCGAGTCGTCGGATGAGGTCACGGTGTTGAAACAGACACTGTTGGACAGGCAGCATCAGAACGAGGAGCTCAGACAGCAGTTGTCCCGCTTGTCCGTCGCATCTGCTGATGAGACCCCCTCGTCGGCGCAAGGCCGTGCTCCAGATGATCAGGATACGTCGCTGGGTGATGAAGACCGATAGCACTGGCCTGTGACTGCATGACTGCGGGACTGCGGGACTGCGGGACTGCGGGGCTGCGGGACTGCGGGACTGCGGGACTGCGGGACTGCGGGACTGCATGACTGCGCAGACTCGTCAGATTCCTTCCAGTTCCTGTTCCAGCACCGATGCGATGGTCTTGACAAGGTCCTTGGCATCGACGGGTTTGTGCAACAGACGACAGCCACTTTGCTGCGCTTCGCGCAGCCGCTTCTTGGAGGTATCGCCGGTGACGATGATCGCCGGGATCATTCGCTGGAAGTGTGTTCTGACCGCGTTGATGGCAGCGGCTCCGGTAAGCTCGTTCTTGAGCTGATAGTCGACAACCAGGATGTCCGGTTGCATGCCCTTTTGCTGCAGCAGGCTCAGCGCCTGTCTGGCAGACTCGGCCGCCAGTGTCTGGCATTCGAATGCCTCGAGTATCAGTTGCTGGCCCTCCCGGATGTCCGGTTCATCATCGATGAACAGGATCTTCATGCCGGCCAGCTTGAAGAAGCGTGAGGGCGTATTGCTGCTGTCCAGATTGTCCGGATTGCCTCGCGGAACCGTCAGGGTAAAGGTGCTGCCTTCGTTCGGCACGGACTGCAGGGAGATCTCGATCTGCAGCAATTGCGCCATCTTGCGCACGATCGCCAGACCCAGGCCGAGCCCGCGCGAGGTCTTCTTCTGGTCATTCTCCAGCTGGAAATACTCGGAGAATATCTCTTCATGATGCTGCTCAGGGATGCCGGAACCGGTGTCGATCACATCGATCTGCAGTTTGTCCCCGATCTCCTGGCTGCGCACGATGACAGCGCCTGAGGACGTGTGGTTGATGGCATTCTGCAGCAGGTTTCTGATTATCCGTGCAAACAGCACCGGGTCGGTATGAATGATCGAGTCGGTGATTTCCACCGAGACGGTAATCGATTTGCTCTTGCCCATCTGCACGAATTCATCACGAATACTGATCAGCAGATTGCGTATGGAGAAGGTCTTCAGGGAAACTTCCACGACGCCGGCATCCAGTCTGGAGATATCCAGCAGGCTGTTGAACAATGCGTTCAGGGATTCACTGGAATGACGGATCTTCTGCAGGACATCCCGGTTGTCGCTGTCGGTCAGGCGTCCTTCGAGAACCGCGAGGAACAGACCCAGCGCATGCAGGGGTTGCCTCAGATCGTGACTGGCGGAGACCAGGAACTTGTTCTTGGCTCGTATTGCCTGTTCCGCAACTTGCCGATGTTTGTCGGCATTGAGCTTCTCCTGAGTGACCTGTCGCAGCATCAGGTTGCGAGCCTGCAGATTGCGTTCGGCCAGAACCCGGTCTGTAATGTCGGTTGTGACTATCAGCAGAGCATAGATATTGCCCTGGGCGTTGCGTAGTGGTCGCCGCGCGATGCGTTTGTAGCGCCGATTGACGGCAAATGCACGCCAGTCCAGTTCTTCATTGGTGGTGGATTCTCCGGTTCGAACCGCATGGTCGTCCTGATACCAGGTGCCGCTCCAGCCGGTTCGTGGATTGCCCATGACCACTTCCCGGTCGATGCCTACCTCCAGGTCGTTCTTGCCGATGATCCTGTCCTTGGACATGCCAACCGATTGTGCGAAAGACTCACTGACTTCCAGGTAGCGGTGTTCCCGGTCCTTGATGACGACCCAGTCGTTCAGAAGGTCGACCACCTGGTGCAGTAGTTGTATTTCCGGTGAGTTGGGTGTGTTGATGCCCAGCGGCGACTGAAAACGCTTGATGGTCTGCGCGAGCCGCCAGCTCAGTGCCGTGGTGCCTATTTCATCCGGTGTGATCAGATCGGTGACATGCTTGCTGGTCAGGTCTTCGGGAACACTCTGCTGCGGATTGACGATCAGCATGACCGGCACATTCCGGGTGAATGGCATCGAGCTTGTCGCGCTTGCCAGATCCTTCCGGCGCCAGTCGACGATCAGGACATCGTGCAGTGTCGGGTGCAGATGCTCGCGACTGGCGATGCGGCAGATATCGCCCAGTGGGCGAAGAGCATCAATCAGCGACTCATGGCAATCGTCGAATACGGCAATTCTGGTCACTGTAATGTCAGTCCCTTTCCCGGGCTATCACGGCTACCTTGTGTGCGTCATCGACGCTGGAAAGTTCTTCGACATGTTGCAGTTGCGCGATCTGCAGCTGCCGCTCTGCCTTGCCCTGCAGCTTGTTCTGCAAGTCACTGACAAGCATCTTGCCGATGAGCTGTCGACCACCGCCGACAGCGGCTGCTCTGTGGGGCGACAGGATGACATCGGGCAGAGCTCTGAGGCGATGAGAGGCATCCAGAGGCTCATCCGGAAAGACATCGATGGCCAAGCGGATTCGTCCGGCAGCGGCGGCATCGACAACCGCTTCGAAATCGATCAGGTGAGCCCGGCTGATGACCACAAGCAGGGAGGCTCTTGCCATTCTGGCAATGGCCTGCCTGTCCACCATCTGATGGTTGGAACGGGTAGGGGCTGCCGTGACATACACCACCCGGCAGCTGCTCATGAGTGTCTCGAAGTCCACCAGTTCGATTCCTTCGCGTTCTGCAGCGCTTGCGTCCAGCCACGGGTCGAAAGCCTTGACCTTGACGTTGAAAGGGCGCAAGACATCCCGGGTGGCTCGTGCGATCGAGCCATACCCGATGAAGCCTACCGTTGCATTGAACACGGTGAAATCGGTTTCGGTATTGTCGTTGAGCCAGTGTTCGGAGCCATCACGAAAGTTCTCGTGCTCCTTGACCAGGCCACGAGCGCCGGCCAGTGTCATGGCCAGCGCCATCTCGGCGACGGATTCGCGAAACCCGGGAGCGCAGCTCAGTACCTGGACACCGCGTTGTTCGCAAAGCGCATAGTCGATCGTATCCGGAAAGGCTCCCGACACTTCGATAACGGTATGCAGGCCAGGCGCCTGTGCCAGTGTATTGGCGTCGACGTGCGGCGAGGCAGCAACCAGCACAGAGGCTCGTGGCAGGGCTTCTTCCAGCACCGCTTTCGGAATGGGTTCATCCTTTGCCCACACCAGTTCGAACAGTTGCTCCAGCAGACCGAGGTCATCGGCTGAAAACAATTCGTCAATCTTTCGCCAGTGCACGTCGAGAATGAGGGTCGGTCTGGAGGACATGTGTCGTGTTCACGGTCATGGAGCATCACGATGGTTTCACTACAAGCCGCTACAGTCAAGGAAACCTATCTCGCACGTGCTTGATCCTGTTCGGTTCTGCTTGTCGCAGACTGCGGTAAAAAACCACCCACCTACATAGAGGCCGCTTTGGTAAACTGGTGCTCTATCGGATGGACTCGCGGATGATGTGGATGCTGCGAACAGGGATGCCAACTTTCGGCCATATGCCTCTTTTCGTATTCACGCATTGTCAACCACATGATCAACACCCTACTCCCTGTACTTCTTTCAGTGCTGTTGCTGGTGAGCGCTTGCGGGGGCAGTTCCGGGGTTAGCGTACAGCCCGAAGATGACCCGACAGAGCAGCAAGGCTCTGGTGATAACGGCGTGCCGGTTGATGATTCCGGTAACGGAGGTGAGGGCGATGCTGGTGACCAGGGAGAGGACGATGCCGGTGATCCGGCGCCGCCAGCTCCGGATGTGGATTCACCGGATGTCAATCAGCCTGAACTGCCTGCCGACGACGAGACTCCGCAGGTCCTGCCGCCATCGCCACAGAATCTGCGCGCAAGTCGTTATTCGGATACCGCTGCGGAGCTGTTCTGGGACAAGCCCGAAGGCGTGTCCGGCGATGCGCTGCGCTATGTGATCAGTCTGAATGGTAACGAGCTTGGTCGAGTGAGCTCCATGAGTTTCTTCACCGAATCCCTGCAAGCGGGGCGCGAGCACAGCATGTCGGTGGCCACGCTGGATCAGAATGGCCTTGCCAGTATTCCTGCCAGCATCCGGATCAACGCCGAGATCGACGTACCGCCTCCGGTCTACGACTTCGAGCTATCCCTTGAGCACTCGAGAGTGACGCTCGACGAAGGCAATGACTCGGGGAGTCGTGTCAGTATCAATGTGGCGCCCCAGGGCAGTGAAGCCGTCAGTCTGGTGGTTCAGGGGCAGAGCCCGGCTGATGCGGCAGATATCGTGCTGGAACTGAACCGGGACAACTTGCAAGGTGATGAGCTGCGTGCCGAACTCAGCTTGCGCTTGCCGGTGGGCATGCGTCCGATCAAATCACAGGAGCGGCGCTTCAATATCACGGCAAGCAGTGGGGATGAGGTGCGCACCGCGGAACTCATCGTTGATGTCAAGCCGGTGGCAGCTCCGGATGTCTATCTGCTGATTGGTCAGAGTAACATGGTGGGTTCCAGTCAGACCGGCGCCAAGGACGTCTCGCCCGGAGGTCTTGATGAACGCAATGGGCGCATCTGGCAGCTGAACGTGGCACCCAACAACACTCAGATCTTCAGTGGGCTGGCAGATTTTCAAAGTGAATCCAGTACGCTCATCGAACCTCATTTCATCGAAGCCGAAGACCCTCTGCACGACCCCCGCAACCCGGTTGTCTCATTCAAGGGTGGTACCACGATCGGCCCCGGGCTCTCCTTCGCCAAGGCGGCGCTGAGCGATACCACACAGCAGATCTATCTGGTGCCCGCCGCCTGGGGTGCCAGTGGCTTTTGTCGGGTGGCCGGAAACGAGCTGGCCTGGAATGCAGCGGCCACTGACAATGCTTCTCTGGGGGGGATAGGCTTGCTGGAACGCGCCTTGACCCGCTTGCGCATTACCCTGCGTGAAACCGGCGGTGTGTTGCGCGGCATTCTGTGGCACCAGGGTGGGGCCGATTCCAACGATCAGGCTTGTGCGGATGCCTATGCCGAGAACCTGAAGCTGATGGTCGAGCG
>CBDUIJ010000182.1:0-11051 GCA_965367215.1 uncultured Granulosicoccus sp. | reverse complement strand
GTGTACTGGAATCACGGCATGCCTCAGCCGAAAAAACCCAGCACGGACCGGTTGATTGCAACCGATACGATGAAGCCGAATACGATCAGAGCGCCGATGAAAGACACTCTGCGCACGACCGGAGACAATTGCTCGCGCATGACCAATGTGCCCAGAAAGATGTAGACCAGCAAGCCCACGATCTTCATGGCCAGCCAAGGTGTATTCCAGGGCGCGAAACCCGACAGAACTGCCAGCGTCAAGGCCGACAGTAACAGGCACGTATCATTGACATGCTGACTGACTCTGAGCAACGCGCGCTTTGGCCACCGGGCTTCCAGCAAGCTGCCGACTGCGCGTACTGAAAACAGACTGACAGACAGAACGACTGCCAGCTGATGCACTGTCTTGACTGCAAGGTAATCCACTGTTGTGTGCCTCAGGTACTGAAAACGACTTCACGCCCATTTTCCGCCGCGTAAGTAATGGATACCTGCAGGTCAGATCGCGGTACCCGGTCGCCCCCTTTTTCCGGCCATTCGATCAGGACCAGTTCATGGTCTTTCAGAACATCGTCGAACCCCAGGTAATCCAGTTCAGCCGGATCTTCCAGACGATACAAATCCAGATGAGCAATATGAATGATCTTGCCTGATGGCTCAGGAGCCTCATAGGTTTCTATCAAGGTATAGGTGGGGCTCTTGACTCGACCGGTATAACCCAGGGTGTGAATGATGGCTCTGACCAGCACACTCTTGCCCGCCCCGAGCTCGCCCGACAGACTCACCAGCGTGCCTGCCGGTAACAACTCTGCCAGCTCTCGCCCCAGCGACTGCATGGCCGCCTCATCCGCGATCTGGCGCACTGGCCTTGCCATCAGACTGGCCAGCATCCGGGTTTTCGTCAGCGTATTCATGCGGCGCAAGATTAGCATGAAGACCCTCGTGAGAGTCGGCTCTCATCGTTGAATGATGCCGCGCAGGCATCGCCCTTCACAGCGTCCTGCGGCGTAAACATGTAACTCGAAGGCATATTTATCGACCATGACTTGATCCATGTCAATGCAGCATCATTGGCAATGGCTATGATGACAATTGGCCTTCTGCACGCTCGAATCTTATGGAAACTACGTCTGAAAACAATAGCCCGGTTCAGCGCAAGGCCGAACGCAGGGTCTTTCTGTTTCTCACCGTTGTACTTGCCCCCGTTCTGGCTGTCGCCGTCGTGGGCGGCTACGGCTTCATGATCTGGATATACCAGATGTTCGCCGGCCCACCGACAGCCTGAATCATGATGAATACTGCCGTACGGGCGGAACCCGTCGACCCCTCATCGTCACCTGACATTCATATCGCAAGCCTGGTGATCTTTGCCCGGCCCGATTGTCGCGACGACACCGTAGAATTTCTGAACAGCGTCCCTGCCTGCACACTGTATTCGGAGGAATCCAGAGCAGCGCTGGTGATCGTTGTCGAAGTCGAACACGAACGAACCATCAACAAGCTCATGGATGATCTCAATGCCCGCACCGGCATCCTGTCCGTAAACCTTGTCTATCACCACGTTGATTCTGAGCATTCGATGAATCAGGAAATGAATTCATGAAAATCACTCGGCGCGAATTCGTGCACATGTCCGCGGCGACAACTGCAGCTGCAGTTGCCGGCATCTCGATTCCGGCCAATGCCACAAATCTGGTAACAGATGCGCAACACACGCAACTGAAATGGTCCAAGGCCGCCTGTCGCTTCTGCGGCACAGGCTGCAGTGTCAATGTTGGTGTAAAGGATGGCCGTGTAGTGGCCACCCACGGTGACATCAAGTCCGAAGTCAACAAGGGCCTGAACTGCGTCAAAGGCTACTTTCTGTCAAAGATCATGTATGGCTCGGATCGCCTGACTCAACCCTTGTTGCGCATGACCGATGGCGAATATGACAAGAATGGCGAATTCACGCCCATCAGCTGGGACGCCGCTTTCGACATCATGGAAGTCAAGTTCAAGAAAGCCCTGAGGGAAAAAGGGCCCACAGCCGTTGGCATGTTCGGCTCAGGCCAATGGACTGTCTGGGAAGGTTACGCAGCATCAAAACTGTTCAAGGCCGGTTTTCGCTCCAACAATATCGACCCCAACGCCCGCCATTGCATGGCCTCTGCAGTGGGTGGTTTCATGCGCACCTTCGGCATGGATGAGCCCATGGGTTGTTATGACGATATCGAAGCGGCCGATGCCTTCGTTCTGTGGGGTTCGAACATGGCAGAAATGCACCCCATTCTGTGGACGCGGGTAACGGATCGTCGCCTGAGCGCCCCGCATGTCAAGGTTGCAGTATTGTCCACCTTCGAGCATCGCAGCTTCGAACTGGCTGACGTGCCTGTCGTCTTCACGCCCCAGACCGACCTGGCCATGCTCAACTACATTGCCAATTACATCATCCAGAATGACATGGTCAACTGGGACTTCGTCAAGAAGCACACACGCTTCAAGGTAGGTAATACCGATATCGGTTATGGCCTGCGTCCCGAGCATCCGCTGGAACAGGCAGCCGCCAATGCCAATGACGCCAATGGCGCAACCGACAGTGACTTCGAGGAATTCGCAGCCTTCGTCAAGGACTATGACGCGGAATACGTATCTAAGCTGTCAGGGGTTTCGGTCGAGAAACTCGAGGAACTGGCCAAGTTGTACGCCGACCCGGATATCAAGGTCACCTCATTCTGGACAATGGGTTTCAACCAGCACACACGCGGTGTCTGGTGCAACAACCTCATCTACAACATTCATCTGCTGACCGGCAAGATCGCCACTCCGGGCAACTCGCCCTTTTCACTGACTGGCCAGCCTTCTGCCTGCGGAACCGCTCGCGAGGTGGGTACCTTTTCTCATCGCCTGCCAGCCGATCTGGTTGTCACGAACAAGGACCATCGTGACATTGCAGAGTCCATCTGGAACATCCCTACCGGCACGATTCCGGACAAGCCGGGCTTTCACGCCGTACAGCAAAGCAGAATGCTGCGCGATGGCGTACTCAATGCCTACTGGGTGCAGGTCAACAACAACATCCAGGCTGGCCCCAATATCAACGAAGAAGGCCTGCCGGGTTATCGCAATCCGGAGAACTTCATCGTTGTTTCCGACGCCTACCCCACGGTCACAGCACAGGCAGCCGACCTTGTCCTGCCCACCGCCATGTGGGTGGAGAAAGAAGGCGCCTACGGTAATGCCGAGAGACGAACGCAATTCTGGCACCAGATGGTCGATGCTCCCGGTGAAGCCAAGTCGGATCTCTGGCAGGTCGTTGAATTCTCCAAACGTTTCACCACCGAGGACGTCTGGCCGGCGGAAATTCTGGATGCCAACCCGGAATACAAGGGCAAGACTCTGTATGACATCCTCTACGCCAACGGTACAGTCGACAAGTTTCCGCTCGAGGATGCTGACAGCGAATACGCCAACCACGAATCGAAGGACTTCGGTTTCTATCTGCAGAAAGGGCTCTTCGAGGAATATGCAACCTTCGGCCGTGGTCATGGCCACGACCTCGCAGACTTCGATGCCTATCATGAAGCCCATGGTCTGCGCTGGCCGGTAGTCGATGGCAAGGAGACACTGTGGCGTTATCGTGAAGGCAGTGATCCTTATGTCAAGGCGGGCAAGGGTTTCGACTTCTATGGACACAAGGACGGCAAAGCCATCATTTTTGCCCTGCCTTACGAACCAGCCGCCGAGTCGCCAGACGAAGAGTTTCCATTGTGGCTGAGCACTGGCCGGGTACTCGAACATTGGCACTCCGGTTCAATGACGCAACGTGTGCCGGAGCTGTACAAGGCATTCCCTGATGCCGTGGTCTTCATGCACCCGGATGATGCCAAGGAACTCGAATTGCGTCGCGGCACCAAGGTCGCTGTGCAGTCTCGACGTGGGCAGATAATCACGCGCGTTGAAACTCGAGGACGCAACAAACCTCCGCGTGGTCTGGTTTTCGTTCCCTGGTTCGACGCCAGCCAGCTCATCAACAAGGTAACGCTGGATGCCACCGACCCGATCTCCAAGCAGACGGATTTCAAGAAATGCGCTGTTCGTATCGTGAGGGCCTGATCATGAACATCTCTGCCATTCGAAAGATCCTGCTACGAAGCCTGTTGTTGCTGCCTGTTGTCGCAGTAACTGCGCTGTGGGCTGCCAACCCGGATGAGTTGGCGACCTTGCGTAAAAGTGATATCGCTGTCGACACGGAACCTCAGCGTATGCCTGAGGTGGAGAACAAGGATGTGAAGCGCGCTCGCAACTACCCAATGCAGCCGCCAACCATCCCGCACAAGATAGACAACTACACGGTCGATCTGAATGCCAACAAGTGCCTGAGTTGTCATAACCGCACCTTGACCGAGCAATCGCAGGCTCCCATGGTCAGCGTGACTCACTTCATGAACAGGGACGGCAACTTCCTCGCGCAGGTTTCACCCAGACGTTATTTCTGTAACCAGTGTCATGTGACGCAGGTTGATGCCAAACCTCTGGTAGGCAACGACTTTCAGGATGTCGACAGTCTGTTGACCAAACCCAAATGAGACTTGCGCAATCATGATTAAATGGGTCAAGAAAACCTGGAAAGTCGCCTCTCGCCCCAGCGTTCACTACAGCCTGGGGTTTCTGACAATAGGCGGATTCATCGCAGGTGTCATCTTCTGGGGTGGATTCAATACAGCATTGGAAGCGACCAATTCGGAAGCTTTCTGTACCGGCTGTCATGAGATGGAAGACAACGTCTTTCAGGAACTGAAGACAACCATCCATTACACCAACCGCTCAGGCGTGCGGGCTACTTGCCCGGACTGCCATGTTCCTCACGAATGGACCAACAAGATTGCTCGCAAGATGCAGGCATCCAAGGAGGTCTGGGGTACGATATTCGGCACCATCAACACGCGTGAGAAATTCCTGGAAAAACGTCTGGAACTGGCTCAGCATGAATGGTCCCGTTTGAAGGCCAACAACTCCCTGGAGTGCAGGAACTGTCATGACCTGGACTACATGGACTTCACGGTACAAAGCGCCAGGGCAGAACAGGCACATTCCACCTTTCTGGCCAGTGGCGAAAAAACCTGTATCGATTGCCACAAGGGCATCGCTCACCACCTGCCCGATATGGAAGGTGTGGAGGGCTGGTCAGCTTCCGTTCAACAGAACTGAAGCTATATTATCGGTGCTGAGACCTCGACTGGAAGTGAGGTCTCGCACCGTCTTTGCGAGAGCCAATCCGCCCCCCTTGTATTAACACAAGCTACTTGACCAACTGCTGACACTTGTCGAGATCAAGTTTCTCGGCACCCGATCTGGATGACTCTCCGTTCTCCGCCTCTGCAATCAAGGCTTCGCAGTTTTCCACGTTGTAGGATGCCTCACCGACCTCACTGCTCTTGCCACCAGAATCCGCAGCCTCTGAGCTTTTCGTACCTTCCTTCGACTCCTGTACAGCTTCCTGTACCTTGCTGCTATCAACCGGCTTGGAATCTGCGGCGTCAGCTACCGTCGCAAAGATGGAAGCTGATACAAGCAACACAGCTGACAAACCGATTCGTGGTTTTTGACGAGTCATGGGCAAGGCTCCGTTTCAGAATTTCAGTAACTCTATCAGCACACCTCTACACGACGCGGCATCTGCAGTTGTTACATGGGGAAGCGCGCATTTTCGGCAGTTCATGAACAGCTGACTGCAAAAACTACATGGGCACGTCTGACCAGGACGGCTGTCGATAGCATGGAATCCCAATCGAGTGATTCTGAGTATCACTCTGGCAGGAACCCACAGGTGACAGAGCATCTGCTTGTCACCTGGTTGCAACTTCCAGGAGAATACGAATGCCTACCGACAAACAACTCGCAAATGACCTCGTCCATACCAATAAGGAGTTCGAGAAACTCAAGGGTTCTCGAGTTGATACGGACAAGACGCCCCGGGAAACTCCCAGCGGCCAGAGCCCTGGACGGGGCGGTTACAGCAAACAATTGTTCGATGAATGGACTCGAGAGGAGCTGGAGAAACATGCGAAAGGCCTTGGGATTGACACAGAAGAATCCAGCGACCGTGAGCAGCTCATCGAATTGATCGAAAGTAGAGATGCAACTCTGGCGAGAAGCTAGTCGGAGCATGACTGAAATTCCGGCGGAGATCTGGTCGACTCGGAGAGGCGATTCTGGCAAGGAACTGGTCGACGCTCGGATGCAATCCCGGTAAGGGGCTGGTCGACGCGCGGATGCAATCCCGGCGGGGAGCTGGCTATCGCAGAGAGGCGACTCTGGCGAGGAGCTACTCTAATGGAGCTCCCCGCCCCTCACGCGCTTGAAGTCATGAGCACCAGGATAGTGTGAAAAAGCCACTCATGTAGATACCGTTGTCGCTTGCGACAACCTTGCGACAAGCCTGATGGCCCATTCCCGCTGCTCTCCCCCGAAGCTTTCGCTGATACTGTCTGTGCCAAGAATCGATCCTTTCGCCAACCTTCCAAGAAGAGCCAACGATGGCGAGTCGTCATGCCCGGCGCGTCGATTTGCGACTGCGCCAGTTTGCGTGGAGGCACCCAGACCATCGCCAAGAGCAATCAGATACCCATCATCGAGCAGTTGTTGGACAAGTGGCGTGCTGACAGCCTGAATATCAGGAGATGAGAGTACGGTATCAATGAGCATCGAAGCCACTATCTGCTCATTACCTTCACTGAAATGCCAGCCATCCTGCGACATCCTGATATCAGGGTCGTCGACAACCATCAAATCGAGTATTCCTGCATCAAGCAACGCCAGAAGACTGCGTACGTTGTCGACAGGTGGTCCGTAGGCGTATCGTTTCATGCGTTCATGCAGTGCGATCAGATCCTGCATGAATTCGAGACCAACGCTTGAATGAGAGAAAGAGTGGAACATGATTGTCTGCAAGTGCCGCCACACTTGACCCAGGCAATAATCAAGACTGGGTGAATCGACCCCGCAAGCCATATCGGCAAACATCTTCATGGCCTGTGCAGTGGGAAGATCGCGATCCACGATGCACTCATGCCGGAATTGCTCGTCATTCAACCAACTTTTTGCCAGCTCTGATAATCGTGATCTGCTGTAGCTGGTGGCAGCGCTGGGGCAGACTTCCAGATAAACAGTCCCCTGAATATCCGACACCAGTTGCAGCAGCTGCGAATATGCCTCCTCTCCCTCCCCATATTGAGCCAATTCCGAGCATTTCAGCCTGAAATGCTCTTGCAACTGTGCATCCGGAATATAGCGTTCGTCGATACGGTGAGTCAGTGGCTTGGCCGCCATCGGCAGCCCATCCAGTGAAAACGGAACTATCTTCGCAGGCTCCAGGCTGGAAGGCTTGTATTCCATGGAACGCAGGCGCTCATCCATGACCTTGAACTCACCGCCCCGCCCTTCAGTCAGCCCCTTGACCACGTCTATCATGGACAAGCCGAAACCACGAAGCGCAACGGTAGCGCCATCGACACGGGAAGAATCGTGAATGAAGTCTTCCAATGGATACGGCGCCATGATCAAGCTGCAAGCGGGGTTTTCGATTGCATGCTGCGCCCACGCCTGCATGGTTTCGTCAGGCTCCGTCGGCTGGTGACCGACAGCGAGAACCACTTCATCGACAGACTCGATGGAGCCCCTTGCATGTACGATTCGGTAACCGCCTCCTGACACATCCTGTCGGATCTGGCGAACCTCTGAATCGATGATGGTGAGCCGACCTGATCGTTCGAGAGGCACCACCAGGCTGTTGAAACGAGACTGGAGGTATTCACCAAGCCTGGCACGTGGTGGATAGACATCCGCCTTTCTACCCTCGTCCTCACTGTCATCAACGCCAGCCCATTCCTTGTAGGATGGAAAGCCCGCAATCACCTCCTTACCCAGCGAAATCTCGTTTCTCGCGGGGATATCAATCTCCCTTTCTGGCAGGTTCAGCAGGCTTCCGGAAAACTGATCAGGTGCATAGTTCGGGCCGCTGCCAGGGTGAGCGTTCGGTTCGAACACGATGCTGTGTACGATCAGCGAAGGGGCTGCTAGAGCCAGGGTGGAGTAGAGAAACTCCAGTGCTGACAGGCCCCGCGGGCCGCCGCCAACAAACGCTATGCGCGTGCAACCTTCATGAGGTGTACCCATATCAAGGATTCCCGGCAGACAAGCAAAGGCAATGGAATGAATCCGCTACACGCCAAACCTGAAACGGCCGCCCTCACTGAGTGAAAGCGGCCGCTTTGAAAGAACTCCGTAAACAGATGCTCCCCTCGAACGGGGAGCAGAATACGGTTAATACATGTGTTGACCGCCGTTGACCGAGACGGTGGAACCCGTGATGAAACCAGCATCATCTGCAACGAGGAACGCAACCGTTCTGGCGATATCTTCGGCCTTGCCCAGACGACCTACCGGGATCTTGGCGATGATTTTTTCAAGTACTGCTTCAGGTACCGCTCTTACCATGTCGGTATCGACATAACCCGGAGCAATGGCATTGACAGTAACGTTCTTGCCTGCGCCTTCCTGAGCCAGTGCCTTGGTGAATCCGTGAATACCGGATTTCGCTGCAGCGTAGTTGACCTGACCGTACTGACCAGCCTGACCATTGATGGAACCGATATTGACGATTCGGCCAAAGCTCTTTTCACGCATGCCGTCGATAACGCAGCGGCACATGTTGAAGCAGGATCCGAGATTGGTGTCGATGACAGCCTGCCAGGCCTCCTGATCCATGCGATGAAGCGTTCCGTCGCGCGTGATGCCGGCATTGTTGACCAGTACATCCACGGAACCACCCAGATCTTCCTCGATTTTCTTTACCCCTGCCTGACAGGCAGAAAAATCGGATACATCGAATTTGTAGACCGGTATTCCTGTTGCGTCCGAGAACTGCTTCGCCCGCTCGTCGTTACCTGCGTAGGTGGCTGCGACACTGTAGCCTGCCTCTTTCAGACCGACAGAGATGGCTTCGCCAATCCCACGAGTACCGCCAGTCACTATTGCAATCTTTGCCATGATCAATCCTTCTCCTGCTGGTTGTTTAACTTTCTATTGAAAACCGACGCGCCCTGCAGGACGCGTCGATGTGTCGGCCTATCGTCAGTCACGCTCTACGCACATGGCGATACCCATACCACCACCGATACACAGTGTGGCCAGGCCTTTCTTTGCATCACGCTTCTGCATCTCATGCAGCAGTGTGATCAGTACTCGTGCACCTGATGCACCGATGGGGTGACCCAGAGCAATGGCACCACCATTGACGTTGACTTTATCGGTATCCCAGCCCATGTCGTTGTTGACCGCACAGGCTTGAGCTGCAAAAGCCTCATTGGCTTCGATCAGATCCAGGTCATCGATGGTCCAGCCAGCCTTTTCCAATGCTGCACGGCTTGCTGGAATGGGGCCTGAACCCATGATTGCAGGTTCAACGCCTGCGGTTGCCCAACTGACAACGCGCGCCAGTGGTTTTGCGCCGCGCTTGGTCGCTTCATCTGAGCTCATGAGTACAAGCGCAGCAGCACCATCATTCAGACCTGATGCATTGCCTGCTGTGACAGAACCTTCCTTCGAGAATGCCGGTCGCAGTTTGGCCAGAGTTTCGGCTGTTGTGCCAGGCTTGATGTATTCATCGGCATCGACGACGACGTCGCCACGACGGTTCTTGACGGTTACAGGGACGATTTCGTCTGCGAACTTGCCCGCTGCCTGAGCAGCTTCAGCCTTCTGCTGAGAAGCGGCGGCGAATGCGTCCTGTGCCTCGCGAGAGATAGTCCATTTTTCCGCAACATTTTCAGCGGTGGTACCCATGTGATAGCCGTGGAAGGCATCCCACAAACCATCCTTGATCATGGTATCGATGAACTCGGCGCTACCCATCTTGTAGCCATTGCGAAGATTGGCACAATGAGTGGACAGGCTCATGCTCTCCTGACCACCTGCCACGACAACCTCGCTGTCGCCTGCCTTGATGGCCTGGAACGCCATGGCCACAGTTCGCAGACCGGAACCACAAACCTGATTGACAGTGACTGCCGTACGCTCAGCCGGAATACCGGCTTTCATGGCTGACTGCCGCGCCGGATTCTGACCGGCACCCGCAGTGAGAACCTGTCCGAAAATGACTTCGGATACATCCGTTGCTTCAACACCGCTGCGCTTCAGGGCTTCGGTGATGGCGATCGCTCCCAGATCAACCGCCGACACGCTGGACAAAGCTCCGAGAAACGAGCCGATGGGAGTCCTGGCTGCGCCAGTAATGACTATGTCGTTCATGATGCGAGATTACCTCTGCTGGGAATTAATGTTTCTTTTTGGGTGGGATGAGATCCGTGATGGTCCCTTCGAACATTTCTGCTGCGAAATTGACCGTCTCGGAGAGGGTGGGATGCGGATGAATGGTGTGACCGATGTCGGTGGCATCTGCGCCCATTTCGATTGCCAGAGCAACCTCGGCGACCAGATCCCCGGCGTTGGGTCCGACAATACCGGCACCGATGACACGATCATCCGTCGGGTCGAAGATCAGCTTCGTGATACCTTCCGAGCGTCCGAGGCTCAGCGAACGACCTGACGCCGCCCAGGGAAAGACTCCCTTGCCGACTTTGATACCTTGTGCCTTCGCATCCAATTCGGTCATGCCAACCCAAGCGACTTCCGGATCCGTATAGGCTACCGATGGAATGACCCGGGCGTCAAACACTCGTTTCATACCGGAACAGACTTCCGCGGCCACCTTGCCTTCATGAACGGCCTTGTGCGCCAGCATGGGCTGCCCGACGACATCACCAATGGCGAAAATATGAGGAACGTTGGTTCTCTGCTGATTATCGACAGCAATGAAGCCGCGTTCATCCACGGAAACACCAGCCTTGTCCAGACCGAGCGTGGCGCCGTTGGGTCGACGACCCACAGCCACCAGAACCTTGTCGAAGGTATCGACATGTTCACCATCAGGTCCGCTGAACACCACCTTGAGACCATCGGCTTCGGCAGTGACGCCAGTTACCTTGGTTTTCAGGTAGATGTTTTCGTAGCGCCCCTTGATGCGGTTGT
>CBDUIJ010000181.1:0-11089 GCA_965367215.1 uncultured Granulosicoccus sp. | reverse complement strand
TGGTCGCTGTGGTCGCTGTGGTCGCTGTGGTCGCTGTGGTCGCTGTGGTCGCTGTGGGGGTGGGTTCCTCCGTCACGACGCGCTGGGTTGTCTGCGCTGCTGGTTCTGGCGCCAGCGCTGACGGTGCTCCCAATTCCACGGCGTAGGTATCCACCGACCCGGAGTCGTGCCAGTCCGAGTTGAACAGAATGCGTGAACCGCTGGGGCTCATGACTGCGTGGGGTTCTCCGAAATAGGCGCCGCGATAGCCTGATCCCCTGGTGGCTGACTTGCCCGTGGTTCGAGTATGGGCGAGGCGGCAGGTGTTCGGATTGTCCGGGTTGGCGTGGGTCAGGCTCAATTCCGAGAACAGCAGCGGTGCATCCTGAGAATTCTTCAGGTAATCCAGATTGCCGTAGCCGATGGTTGTCATGGTGACCCAGCCCGGGTTGCGAGCTGACACGGACGAGAGATGTACCCCTTTCAAGGGATAATTCCAACCGGTGGTGCGCCCCACCATGACCTGGCAACTACCAGCCTGGATATCGTGAGCGACGATGGCACCCTGGCCGGCGTCGCTGTCTGCATCGCAACCGTTTTCCAGCTCGTCGTAACGGGGTGAGAAGACCGCGTCATTGCCGTTGGGCATCTGCCCGATGGTCTGGTGCTCCAGTTTCGGCACCTGGTAGCGACGACCGTCTCTTGCATTGAATGACGCGAGCGCACTGTCCAGTCGGTACAGAAAGTTCATGTTGGCATCGAATACGCTGTCCTGTACCAGGACGCGTTGACCACTGGGCAGAGGGGCGGCTGCGACGTCGGGTCTAAACCCGTAGGTATTGCTGCCCTGGGGTCTGGCAGGGTCGAGCACGACACGTTGACTGATGAGGCCGGTGCGTACATTGACATGGAAGCTGATATCGGAAGAGTTCCCGTTGACATCATTGTTCTGGCAGCGCAAACCTACCAGATCACCACCGAGCCCCTGAATGTCATTACCGCCTTTGGCGGTCTTGCCACGGCGCTCGGCAGGGCTCCCGCAAATGGGGTCAAGGTCGGCGACCAGGCTGCGCGTACGCGTTTTCACATTGTATTTGACCAGCTTGCCGAACAGGGGGTCATCGATGGGGCGACGCTGGACAAAATACAAGCTCGATGCATCCTGTTCGTCCCAGTATATTCCCTCGATATCCGCTGCTGAGAATTCCATTGGACGGATGTATTCATAGGTCTTGCCGTCGTAGAGGTGGTGTCCTGCATTGCTGTCACCCGTGTGATAGAGCATCAACAGGGATTCATCAGCGTTCCATGGTTGCACTGTGTTGTACAAGGTGCGATGAGCTGTACCGTAAGGTGCATTGGTCACGCGCGTTACTCGCGTGCCAAAGGCAGGGTCGATATAGGATTGCAATGCGCCTGGTTTCCCCATGCTGGATACCACACGAGAATTGCGATCAGTGACCTTGCCGGCGCACCAGTCCTGAGCCACTGCGGGCAGGCTGCCAGACAGCAGCGCACACAAGGTAATGATTCTTGAAACTGACGTGGAGTTCCTGACACACTTGCGCGTTTGCTCGCCCACACTGATACCTGCAGATTTCCGATGACCGGCGCGACGGTATCCTAATCTGCAGAGTTCCGCTTGTTTCGGAATGGGCAGATCTCTGTTCTCGAATGCACGATGTCATGCCTGCGGCTTCCAGCTGCTGCAAATACGCAGCATTCTGGCTGTTTTCGGCTCATAGGTGCCCAAAATGACAGCTTGGTAGGGAGTGTTTCAATGCGTTTAACGGTCTGGCAAGGTTGGCCAGACGCGCAAGGCGTTTTCGTAATCCGGTGAGTTGCCGGATTGGTATGGTCAGTCCAGATTGCCCAGACGCTTGCGGTTGGCCCTGACGCGCCTGTTGGCCGGGTGCGCTACTCGGCGGCTATTGTTGATCATCGAATTGTTGAGCGCGAGATAGGGGTTGCGGCTCCAGCAGGCCGTCATCATGTCGAACCAGAGCTGCATGGGCGTCTGGCTGACAGCGAAAACGGTTTCAGTCCAGGCGTCGTGTTTTTCACTGAACATCTGCTCGATTTCCTGTGCTGCCTTGACCGGATCGGTCAACATCAACCAGGGCATGGCTGCAAGCCTGAGGTGGATGACATCTGACGACTTCATGGCAAGTCGGGTCCAGGGCTCCAGGATGGACTGATAGACGGCGAAGGGTGATGTGGTTCCATTCATGGGCATTCGAGTCAGTTGATCAGGTGCGTCCAATCTGACTCAGCCATTGATAGTGCTTCGCTCGCCATCCATAGGCGTTATAGTAGAAATACAGGCGTATCCATATGGTTGAGTCATTCAGCTACGCGGTGACGTTCTGCAATGGAATGGTGCAACACCTGTGCCTGCAACGGACCAGCTTACGCCGGGTAACGTGAATATTGCCTTGGAGATGGCTCTCATGAAGCTGAAAAAAGGACCTTTGGCAGTCGGTATCGTGCTTGTCGTGGCGTTGGCGTTAATGGCTTGGTTCAAGCCATGGTCGGTTGCGAGTACGACGGGCAATCAACTGTATGGAAACGTTGATGTACGCGAAGTATCTCTTGGCTTCCGTGCCGCCGGGCGTCTTGCACAGATGCTGCATGAGGAGGGCGATGTCGTCAATGCCGGTGATCTGCTTGCGACAATCGACAGTGGCCCGGCAAAGGAGAATCTGGCCATTGTCGATGCAGAACTGGCCAGTGCCGAAGCGCAACTGAACAGCGTACGTGCCGGTGCAAGACCGCAGGAAATTGCTCAGGCAAGAGCCGCAGTGCGTGCAGCACAGGCAAGCTTCGATGATGCCGAACGGGGTGCGGCGCGTCAGGCGCAACTGCTGAAGACTCAGAGTACCAGTCGAACTCAGGCAGATACCGCACAGGCCTTGCGTGACAGTGCCGCCGCACAACTTGCTTCTGCCGAGGAGGCATTGGCCTTGCTGGAGGAGGGCGCACGCATGGAAGATATCAAGGCTGCAGAAGCGACGGTCGCGGTATCACAGGCCCGTCGGCAACAGGCAGTGACGGCGGTAGAAGATACGCTGTTGAAAGCGCCGTCCACGGGTGTCGTGCTGACACGGGCTCGTGAGCCGGGTTCGATGCTTTCCACGGGGCAAACGGTCTATGTGTTGGCATTGACAGACAAGCTCTTCGTGAGGGCCTATGCCGATGAGACGACGCTGGCCAGGGTCGTTCCCGGGACGCGGGTGAAAATCAGTACCGATAGCGGTGGCAACTATACCGGTCAGGTCGGCTTCGTCTCACCGTCTGCTGAATTCACGCCCAAGACCGTGCAGACGCCTGAACTCAGGACCGCTCTTGTATATCGCCTGCGTATTCTCGTCACCGACGCTGACGAGGGTTTGCGACAGGGAATGCCTGTCACGGTTGCGCTTCCCGATGTGAAGCGCTGATCATGAGCTCCGAGGCTCTCGGACAGACAACTGCCAGCGATCCTGCCATGGCCGTTGATATTCGAGGGGTTGTCAAACGCTTCAAGGATGTCACTGCCATCGAGCATCTGGATGCCGGGATCTGGCCCGGACACCTGACCGGACTGGTGGGGCCTGATGGTGCCGGCAAGACAACGCTGATGCGAATCATGGCCGCGTTGATGCGACCGGATACAGGAACGGTCAGTGTCATGGGGCACGATGTCGTTGACGCTACCGCGTTGGTGCATCGCTGCATTGGCTATATGCCACAGCGGTTCGGTTTGTACGAAGATCTGTCGGTTGCCGAGAACCTGGATCTGTATGCGAACCTGAAAGGGATCGCTGCTGAAAAGAGAGCCGGGGTATTCGACAGACTGTATGAATTCACGCGCCTGCAGCCTTTTGCCAGCCGCCCGGCCGGGAAATTATCCGGCGGTATGAAGCAGAAACTGGGGCTTGCCTGTGCATTGATGGGCAGCCCGGATGTGCTGTTGCTCGATGAACCGAGTGTGGGTGTGGACCCCGTGAGCCGGCAGGAGCTGTGGCGCATGGTGCAGGCCTTGGCCAGCGAGGGCATGGCCGTTGTCTGGGCCACGGCGTACCTGGACGAAGCTGAACGGTGTGAGTCGGTCATGCTGCTGGAGAAGGGCAAGTTGTTGTTCATGGGCGAGCCGCAGGAGCTGACGTCTCGCTTGCAGGGCAGGAGCTACCGTCTGAGCAATATTCAGGGTGATAGACGGGTGCTGTTGAGCAAGGCGCTGGAGCTGCCTGCCGTGCGTGACGGGGTCATACAAGGGGCCAGCGTCAGACTGGTCAGAGCTGCCGATACCGATGAATCTTCGCTGCAGTTGCTGGCCGATCAATCGGGTGGGCAGCTTGAGCTTGTCGCACCGCGCTTCGAGGATGCCTTCATCGATTTGCTGGGTGGTGGTCCGGATGGCCGTTCGGCCATTGCCGAGCGCATGGAGAAGGTGGCGACGCAGCGCGATCTGATGGTCGAGTGTTCACACCTGAGCAAGCGCTTCGGTGACTTCTTCGCAACCCGTGATGTCAGTTTTTCCGTGAAGACCGGCGAAGTATTCGGTCTGCTGGGCCCTAATGGTGCCGGCAAGTCGACGACCTTCAAGATGCTGTGTGGATTGCTGAGGCCGACTGAAGGATGTGCAACGGTGGCAGGCTTCGACCTGGTTCGCTCAACCGGACAAGCCAAGTCGCAGCTGGGGTATATGGCGCAGAAGTTTTCCTTGTACGGCTTGTTGTCTGTCAGGCAGAATCTGGATTTCTTCTCCGGTGCCTACGGCTTGCGGGGAGCGCTTCGCCGCCAGCGAATCGAGGAAATGATCGAGACCTTTCAGCTTGGTGATGTCCTGAGTGTGTCGCCAGAGTCACTGCCACTGGGATACAGACAGCGCCTGGCACTCGCTTGTTCCCTGATGCACCGGCCCAGTGTCCTGTTTCTGGACGAGCCAACCTCGGGCGTCGATCCAGTGACTCGCCGTGAGTTCTGGACGCATATTTCAGGGCTGGTGCAGAAAAGAGTCACGGTGATGGTCACCACGCATTTCATGGACGAAGCCGAATACTGTGATCGTATTGCCCTGATACAGCAAGGTCAGTTGGTAAAACTGGATACCCCGGATGCACTGAAGGCGATGGTTGCCAGCGATGAGCTGCCGGAGCCGACGATGGAGGAGGCTTTCATCCGCCTGGTCGAGGCACATCGCGCTGGAGTGGGTGCGTGAAATCCTGGCAACGCCTGCTGGCATTGACGCGCAAGGAATCGATACAGGTTCTGCGAGATCCGTCAGCCTTGCTGATAGCGCTGGTATTGCCGCTGGTTCTGTTGTTCCTGTTTGCCTATGCGGTGTCACTGGATGTGCGCGGTGTGCGCTTTGGTATCGTCGTCGAGAGAGAAGGGGCTGCGACGACAGAGCTGTTGAATGCCTTTGAAAGCAGTGAATGGCTGGATGTTCAAGTAGCGCACGACCGGCGTGAGCTGGAGTCGCAGCTGGTGTCCGGGAGCATTCGGGGCATGCTGATCATTCCGGCGGATTTCGAATCGCGACTTGCCTCTGCCGATCAGCAGGCTGAGGTACAGGTCATCACGGATGGATCGCAACCGAATACGGCAAACTTTGCAGCGAACTACGCCAGTGGTATTTTCCAGACGTGGTTGGCAAGCCGTTTAACGGGGGAGAACGGGGCTATCGTTGTCGAGCCCAGGTTCTGGTTCAATCCGGAGCTGGACAGTCGACGAGTGCTGTTGCCGGGCGCCATTGCCATCATCATGACCATGATAGGAACCCTGCTGACAGCTCTGGTGGTTTCGCGTGAATGGGAGCGAGGCACCATGGAAGCCTTGTTGTCCACACCTGCCACGACGGCAGAAATTCTGCTGTCCAAATTGCTGCCCTATTTTGTATTGGGTATGGCTGCAACGGTGGTGTGTACAACGATCAGTCTGCTTCTGTTCGACGTTCCCTTGCGAGGTTCGGTTGCTGCCTTGCTGCTGCTGTCTGTCATCTTTCTGTTGCCGGCGTTGGGGCAGGGTTTGTTGATATCGGCGATTGCCAGAAATCAGTTCATCGCAGCACAGGTGGCGTTGATTACCGGCTTTTTACCGGCGTTTCTGTTGTCGGGGTTTCTGTTCGAGATAGCGAGCATGCCAACCCCCATACGAATCCTGACCACGATCGTGCCAGCCCGTTGGTATGTCGAAGGTTTGCAAACGGTCTTTCTGGCGGGCGATGTCTGGCCCTTGTTGGGTAGAGACATGCTGATACTGTCCGGGCAGGGCGTGCTGCTGGTGTTCCTGGCGGTGTGGAATTCGCGAGGAGGTCTTGACCGATGATGGCCTCGATTCATCGACTGAAGACATTGGTTGTCAAGGAATTGCTGAGCTATCTACGCGACCCGCGAACACGCATGATTCTCATCGGGCCACCCTTGATTCAATTGCTCGTCTTTTCCTTTGCCGTGACGTTGGAAGTCAGAAATGTCGATATCGCCGTGCTTGATCTGGATACAGGCAGGCATGGTGTAGAACTTGTCGAACACCTCGATGCCGCAGCGTTTACGTCCAGTGTGCTGCTTGTGCAGTCGGCGAGGCAGCTTGAGGCCTTGATCGATGAGCGCAAGGTCTTGCTGGGCGTATCGGTACCAGTGGATTTTTCTCGCAAGATCATCAACGGTGATACGGTCAGCCTGCAGTTGCTGCTCGATGGTCGTCGGGCCAACGCTGCGCAGGTTTCCAGTAGCTATGTCGCCAGTGTCGCATCAGCTTACAGTCAGCAGATCGGAACGCAAACGCAGCGTACGGGTATTCTGGTGCGTCACTGGTTCAATCCCAACCTTCTGTATGCGTGGTTCATCGTGCCCAGTCTGTCCGGCGTGCTGGCCTTGCTCATCGCCATGTTGGTGACGGCCTTGTCCATCGCACGCGAACGAGAGCTGGGTACCTTCGAGCAATTGCTGGTGTCACCGTTCTCTGCCACGGAGATCATCATCGGCAAGAGCCTTCCCGCCGTGCTCATTGGCGCTGTGCTCGGCACGGTCATGGTGCTGGCAGGGGTTCTGATCTTTCGCGTGCCTTTTACCGGCAACCCTGTGCTGTTGGCGATTACCTTGCCGCTGTTCATCCTCTCCGGGGTCGGGATAGGGCTGACAGTATCCGCTATCAGCACGACGCAGCAGCAGGCCATACTGGGTGCCTTTGCCATCATCGTACCGGTGGTGTTGACGTCGGGCTTCGCCACGCCTGTCGAGAACATGCCTCAGTGGCTACAGCTGGTGTCTGTTGCCAACCCACTGCGCTGGTATCTCGTGATTGTGCAGGGATTGTTCCTGAAGTCGCTGCCAGCAGCGGAGGTTTTTCGTAACCTGCTGCCCTTGATGTGTATTGCCGTGGCGTCCTTGTCGCTTGCTGTCGTGATCGTTCGCCGAAAGCTTGAATAGACACTCTGAATGCGTGGCTACGGGATAACCCGACAAACAGCACCATTGAGCAATATCTGTTGATTCTCGTTCAGGACCCGATGTGCCTGAGCTGGCCAAAAGACGAGTGCCTTATCGGGACAGACTAGGCGTATTGGCAGTGCCTGAGGCATCGTTCTGCTGTGCTCGGATGCTAGCGTAGTATCCAGGATAATGAGCGGAATGACGAATAGTGCAGCAAATACTGCCAGGCATTTCCTGTCGAACAACCAGGCTGAATGGGTGTTTGCTCCTGTTCGTCATAGGTGCACTATTCGGCCTGTCGGTGCCACTGTCAAGGCTTGCATCGGATATCGAGGCGCATCCTGTCGGACTGGCCTTGTGGGTCAACATCCTCGTCGGCGTCATGTGTCTGTCCATCACCCTCTGTCGCCGGAGACTGCCAGTCATTCATGGGCGATTGTTGCGGTTCGTACTTTTATGGGGTCTGTTAGGCGTGGTGGGGGGCGATGTATTGTTGTTCTGGATCGTACCGCATTTACCGGCGTCTACCGTGTCCATCATTCTGGTGTGTGAGGGCTTCATCGTATATGGCTGCCTGCTGATCCGTGGCAGGGCGCAGTCTGGTCGGAAGAACCTGACGGGACTTGCCATAGGCATGCTGGGAATACTCATGCTGATCGGCTACGGGGAGTCGCTTGCAGCTGCTGGCGATCCGATATGGATCCTTCTGGCGCTATCCGTACCTGCAGTCTATGCGGCGGAGGATCTCCTGATCTGCGGATCAATGCCCGAGGGGGCGGACTTTCTTGCCTTGACTGGCTACTCCGCATTTGCCGGAAGTCTGATGCTTCTGCCGATTGCCTGGTATCTGGATGATTTCATTGCACTTCACTGGATTCCATCTCAGCTGGAAATCGCGATTGTGTGCATCGCGGCCAGTAGTGCTCTGGGTACCTTTCTCATGGTGCAATTGATGGTGGGGATGGGGGCGGTCTATGGCAGTCAGACGGGGTATACCATCACATTTGCGGGGATTGCCTGGTCAATCGTGTTGCTGGGAGAGCATTTGACCGTCGGGACGCTGCTTGCATTGTCCCTGTTGTTTGTCGGGCTCCTGTTCGTTGAGCCACAGACAAAACGCGTTACGGAGCAACGAGGTCCATGCTCTTGATTCGTGTCGGTCTGGCAAGGGTGGAAGAATTCGTACGGCCGTCGAGAAATCACGATGGGTCTGTTCTCGGCCGCCTACTGTCTGAATAGATGGCGATGTCTCATCCGTAACGGGAGCTTCCTCCGCGTTTCAACTTCGATCGGGCCGCCGCTCCACCTTTCGCCTGTCTGATGAGCATTTTTTCAATTGCTCGTCAAGACGCCTTGTGCCGTGTAACGATCCTCGAACGTGGTTTTCAGGGTGGGTCGCGCAAGGTGATGACGTGGAGTGTCACCAAGGATCTGATCCCCATTCAATACGTTTCAGCGAACAAGGTTCTGAAGGAGGAGTCATTCGTCATGGCAGCAAAGAAAAAAACCAAATCATCACCTCTTGCCAAAACTGGCAAGACGGCAACCGGTTCTCGCAAATCGGTCGGAAAGAAAACCGGCGCGAATTCGGCAAAGACCGCCGGCAAGAGATCGGGAAGCTCTGCAGGACCATCTGACAACGTGAGTGGCAGGTGTCCGGCAGAAGCTCACCAGCAGGCGGACAGTCAGCACCCAACGCTGACGACTGCGCAAGGTGTCGCGGTCAGCGACAACCAGAATACACTGACTGTAGGGCCTCGCGGACCCCAGCTGCTGGAAGACCAGGTGCTGCGAGAGAAGATATTCCGCTTTGATCATGAGCGTATTCCGGAGCGCGTGGTGCATGCGCGTGGCTTTGGGGCCAAGGGTTACTTCATTGCCGAGGAGGGCCTGGCTGACACCAGTCGAGCCAGTGTCTTCAAGCCGGGTCAGAAAACGGATGTGTTTGTCAGATTCTCGACGGTTGCGGGAAACAAGGGGTCGGCTGACCTGGCGAGAGACGTGCGTGGTTTCGCGGTGAAGTTCTATACCGATGAAGGCAACTGGGATCTGGTGGGAAACAACATTCCGGTGTTCTTCATTCAGGATGCAATGAAGTTTCCGGACCTGGTACATGCTGCCAAGCAGGAGCCGGATCGCGGCTTTCCACAGGCACAGACGGCGCACGACAATTTCTGGGATTTCATCTCCCTGATGCCGGAAGCCATGCACATGATCATGTGGACCATGTCCGACAGAGCCATTCCTCGAGGGTTTCGTTTCATGGAAGGTTTCGGGGTACATACGTTCCGGCTCATTGATGCGGCAGGTCGTTCGACCTATGTGAAATTCCACTGGAAGCCTTCACTCGGCGTGCAGTCTGTCACCTGGGATGAGGCCGTGAAGATCAACGGTGCCGACCCTGACTTTCATCGGCGCGACTTGTGGAATGCCATACAGGCAGGCGACTACCCCGAGTGGACCTTGGGTGTGCAGCTATTCGACGATGATTTTGCCGATCAATTCGATTTCGACATACTGGATGCAACGAAGCTGATTCCGGAAGAGATTCTGCCGGTGCAGCCAGTGGGAAGAATGGTACTCAATCAGACGGTGGACAATTTCTTTGCGGAAACCGAACAGGTGGCGTTCTGCACCTCCAACGTGGTTCCGGGCATTGACTTCACCAATGATCCCTTGCTGCAGGGGCGTAACTTCTCCTACCTTGATACACAGCTGAAAAGGCTGGGTTCCCCCAATTTCACTCAGATTCCGGTGAACGCACCGCGTTGTCCGATGGCTCATCTGTATCAGGACGGCCATATGGCCATGCAGAATCCCAAGGGCCGGGTGAATTACGAACCCAATTCGCACGGCGGTGAAGCTGGACCCAGGGAAAACCCGGAGAGGGGATTTGTCTCGTACCCGGAGACTGAGTCAGGTCAGAAAGTGCGACAACGATCCGAATCCTTTGCTGACCATTTCAGTCAGGCGAGGCAATTCTTCCATAGTCAGACCGACGTGGAACAACAGCACATGGTGGATGCTCTGGTTTTCGAGCTATCCAAGGTGGAGCGTGAGGCCATTCGTCATCGCATGGTGTCCATGTTGCAACCGATCGATGAGACCCTTGCTCGGCAGGTTGCCTCCGGGCTGGGTATCGAGACTCTGCCCGATGCCTTCGAGCCTCCGGTGGCACCAAGGGATGACCTGGCAAAATCTCCTGCGCTGAGCATGCTTCTCAATCCGCCGGGAACATTCAAGGGAAGAAAGCTGGGCGTCCTGACAGGCAATGGTGCCGACGCGGGTCTTCTTCGAGCTCTGGAACGTGCTGCACGCAAGGCAGGAGCGACGGTCAGTTATGTTGCTTCCCAGAAGGAAGGAGTAAAGGACAGCGAGGGCAATGCGGTTGATATATCCGAGATAGTCGATGGAGGTCCATCGGTATTGTTCGATGCTGTCGCGATCATCGCGCCGGACTCGGAAATCGAGATGCTGGCAAAGGAGCCTGCTGCCATCCAGTTCGTCAATGATGCCGTCAGTCACAAGAAGTTCGTGCTGTATACCTCACCGGCACGTGACCTGTTTGCCGCCGCCGGCATGCCGGAAGCTGGGGACAAGCCTGGAATGATGTTGATGGACAAGGCCAAGGTAGCGAAGAAGTTCATCGAACAGTGCAGCGACCTACGTTGCTGGGAACGATGAGTCAGTGA
>CBDUIJ010000180.1:0-11102 GCA_965367215.1 uncultured Granulosicoccus sp. | reverse complement strand
CATGGGTTTGGAGCCGGCAATACCGGCGGCGGTAAAGGCTGCCAGACAAACCGGAGGAGTCACATTACTGTCCTGACTGAGCCAGAAGACGATCAGGTGTGCAGTCAGCAGATAGGTTGTCATCAAGGCCGGATCGACCAGCAGCGGACGGATGGCCACGGCCAGATCGAACGGCATATTGGTGATCAAGTCTCGCGCATCCCCGGGACTCAACCCGGCGGCGAGCCTCGCCGGTAGTTCCGGATCCACCAGCATGAACATGGCCGACACCCCCGGATCGGAAATACCTGCCACCAACTGTTCGAGAATGAGTCCATCAGCCAGCATGCCGGCCAGCGCCGGTGCCGAGAGGATCGACAGTACGATGTAGGCCGCCGTCACCGGCAAACCCATGCCCAGTACCAGAGAGGCCAGCGTAACCAGTGCCAGCGCGATCAGCAGGGAACCCTGCGACCACTGCGCAATCATCAGTGCAAAGGTGTTGGCCAGCCCGGACGTGGTCACGGCATTGTTGATCAGGCCGACTGCCACGAGCAGTATGGCTGTCATGACCGAGGTACTCACGCCCAGGGTCAATGCCCGAACCAGATTCTTCGGCCCCATCTTGTTGGGGGTAAACCAGCTGACCACGATCAGCGTGGCAATGGAGATGGACGCCGCATAACTGGGTGTCTTGCCGCTCACCAGCATGTAGGTCATGATCGTCAGGGGCAGAACGAAGTTGAGCAGTCCGGCCATCATCTTCTTGCGGTCGATGGCTTCGACCTGCTCGGTGCCGATGTGGTGCTTGATGGCCTCGATTCGCACGATGAAGCCCACCGACAGAAAGTACAACAGGGCTGGCACCACGGAGACAGCGACGATCGTACCGTAGGGAATACCGGTGTAGCTGGCCATGATGAAGGCCCCTGCCCCCATGATGGGCGGCATCAGCTGCCCGCCGGTGGAGGACGCCGCTTCGACACCGGCTGCAAACTGCGGCCGAAATCCATTGGACTTCATCAACGGGATGGTAATGACTCCGGTGGAGGCGGTATTGGCGATGGCCGAACCGGAGATGGTGCCGGTCAAGGCGGAGGAGATGACGGCGACAAATGCCGCTCCGCCACGAAACCGCCCAGCCACGACCTTGGAAATCTCGATCACGAAATCGGATGCACCGGAGACGACCAGAAAGGCTCCGAAGATCATGAACAGTGTGATATTGGAAGAGGAGATGGTCGTGATGATGCCGAACATGCCTTCATCGTTGTACAGGGAACGAAATAGCACATCATCCAGAGGCAAACTGGCCGAACGAAAGGCTCCAGGCATGTATTTGCCAAGAAACAGAATGTAGCTCAGCGACAGGATGACCAGTATCGGGATGATCCAGCCGGTGAGTCTGCGAGTCAGCTCCACAACGCCAACCACCACGATGATGCCGGCCACCCATTCCATCGGAGTGAATTGCCAGGACTGTCCGGATTGTGCGAGGGTCCGCTCGTACAGACCAGTCTCGGCGTGGGCAATCCACAGGGCCGACAGCGCCATGGCCACACCAAACGCGATATTCAGCCACAGAGACCAGCGCGGCTGGGTATCACCGTTGATCGTGCGGGTCGTGATGGCCGCAATCAGCGCAAAACCCGCAAAATGAATGGCGTTCTGCCACAGCCCGGGTTCCGTGAGATAGACATTGGTGGCGATATGCCACAGGGAAAACAGTGTGATCAGGGCAATACCCCCGGCCCAGGGCCAGGGGTTCTGCATGGCATGATCCAGCGAAAAAAGCTGCTCCTTGCGCTTCGCCATGAGTCGTTCGCCGGCAGACACCGCCAGTATGGGATCGGTCGGAGTATTCGGCACGGGTGGAACGGTATTCATGGCGTTGCTCGCAGCTGCAGGAAGAGTCTTACTTGGCGATCAGACGCTCGGGAATCTCGATACCGACTTCCTGGTAGTAGCGAGCAGCACCGGGGTGCAAAGGTACTGGCAAGCCGGCCAGCGCAGCATCGATGTGCATTGCCTTGGTGGCCGGATGGATGGCCTGCAGGAAGGGCAGGTTTTCATAGATGGTCTTGGTCAGCATGTAGACATTGTTTTCATCCACATCGGCATTGACCGCCAGGAAATTGGGCTGGGCAATGGTATTGATGTCAGCTTCCTGACCCGGGTAGGTGCCAGCCGGAATGTTGAACGGTGTCCACAGTTCACGTCCGCCATCCATTTTCGCTGCCTCTTCTTCCGTGACATCGAGAACGGTGAACTTGCCTTCGTTGGTGGACATCAGCTTGGTGATGGCGCTGGTCGGTGTTCCGGACGGGATACCGGCAGCCACAGCCTGGCCGTTGGCCAGAGCGTCAACCGACGGACCATAACCGGCATAGACGAATTTGAAATCTTCGTCAAAGCTCAGGCCCAGACCATTGAGCAGGACGCGGTTGGAACCGATGGTGCCAGACGTCTCCTTGCCCATCGCTACGGTCATGCCCTTGACATTCATCATGTCACTGACCGTGCCGCTCTTGACGTATTCATTCGACAGAACGAACTGCTCGACGTTCTGCCACAGCATGGTGACCGAGCGCATGTTCGTTTGTGGCTCGGATACCGGACCGCTGCCTGTCAGGGCATAAGAACCGTACAGGCCCTGCAGAATCGCGAACTGCGCGTTTCCGGCTGACATGGCCTGGATGTTGGCCGCAGAACCTGCCGAATTGACGGCCGTGAGACTGAAATTTTCGGTCGGCAGCAGCTTGACCTTGGACAGCGTGGCGATAGCCGTGCCCACCGGATGGTAAGTACCGCCTGTGGATGCCGTGTTCAGAACGTAGTCGTTATCCTGTGCATGGGCGGGTGCCAATGACAGGGTCAACGCCGCGGCAACACCTGCCACGGTAGTCGTCAGGAATCGTTTCATGTTGTCTCCAAATAGGTGGTCGAGCACTGACTTGGCTCGTGTGCATAGTGTTGCGGAGAAGGCGACCTGCCTGCAACCTCAACCAAGCCGTTGATTTAAAAAGAAATACAGAACACACCAAAGTCACAAAGGCACTATCTGCCCTGTAAATGGGCGAAAATCTGCCGATGGTGCATCCTGTGTTGGCGTCCTGCGCAGCACCCGGATGAACCCACAGGGCTGCGAACTGCCAGCTCGGTCATGCAACAGCCGGACAGCAGTCGCGCGGCCGGGTCACTTCATGGCCGGCCGAACAGAAAGTCGTGTTCGGCCCTGTCAATCATCCCGAGGGGAGTTTGTGCAGTCGCGGCTGCACGTCTCAATCGTGTATCTGTCTGACGATTCCCAGTCGCCGCATCTTGTCGTTCAGCGTGCGGCGGTTGATTTGCAGTTGCTCGATGACAGCACCCACCTGCCCGTCATGCGTGCTCAGACTCTGCTCGATCAGCAGCTTTTCATAGGCCAGCACCCGATAACGAAACGGCACGCTTTCATCCGCCAGGTCGAACGACAGGCGTTGATTGTTGATGACCCCGTCATAGCGGTCTCGCAAGGTCAGTACCGTTGTCAGCATGTCCTGCGGCTCCACCGGTTTTTCGAGAAAATCAACAGCCCCCAGGCGCATGGCGGCAACCACATCGGCCACGCTGGCCAGGCCCGAGAAGAACACGATAGGTACCAGAGGCCTTCGAATGCGAGCCTCGGCGGCGAACTCCAGACCGCTGCGTTCCGGCATGCACAGATCAGTGACGATGGCATCGACCCGTTCACTCTCCAGGCGTTGCAGGGCGGTATCAGCGTTATCGGCGAGCACCACCTGAATGCCCTGCAGTCGCAGAAATCGCGCATTGGCTGCCAGCACGTCATGATCGTCATCGACCAGCAAGAGGGTAAAAGCGTCGTCCATGTCCGGATTGTCGTTGCTCATGAGTTCCTCCTAGACGGTCACAGTGGTCGAGTCTTGCTCCGCCTGCAGCAGCGGCAACATCAGAATGAAACAGCTACCCTCGGCGCGCGCCCGGTATCGCAGCTCGCCACCGTGGTCCTCGGCAATCTGGCGAGCAATGGTCAGCCCCAGCCCCAGACCATCGCTGTGCTGACGCGACGTGGAAAAGGGTTCGAACAGGCACTCCTGCAGTGCCGGGCTGACGCCGCTGCCATTGTCACTGACCGACACCACGGCCCAGCCGCAGGGAGCGCGTGAATCCGCAAGGTCTGTCGTGTCATTCGGCTGAACCTGCAATTTGACCTGAATATGCGGCGCCTCCACCTTGAGCACGGCATCGAAGGCGTTGTACAGCAGGTTGAGCAGTGTCTGCTGGATCAGCACCTCGTCGCCCGATACCGACACAGGCAGGCTTCCCTGATCGAACACCACATGTGCGGACAGCGTCGGTCGTTCGCGGCTGACTGTCTGCCTGATTTCCACCAGCAATTGCCGCATGTCCACCGTCTCGAAATGCGCATTGCTGTTTCTGGCAATGCTGCGCAGGCTGCTGATGACACGACCGATGCGCTTGGTGGTGCGGTCACTGTCCACCACGATCTGCTCGATCTCGTTCCGGTCGGCATCCGGTTTCTCCATCATGGTGCGCAGTGAGGCCAGATTCAGCCGCAGACTGGCCAGCGGTTGATTGATCTCGTGATTGATGGCCGCTGACATTCGACCCAGCATGGCGAAGTTGGCCTCCGAGATAAGCCGTTTCTGCGCCGCTTCCAGCTCACGTGTGCGCCGTAGCACCTGCTCTTCCAGTTCCTGGGAATTACGTTTTTCAGCAGCCACCAATTGCTGTTGTTGCTGAAACAGACGCAGAAACAGATAGGCAATCAGCAACGCCGCCAGCAGAGCGGCAAACAGCAGCAGTGCACGCTTCTGCACGCTGCGCTGCGTCACCAGACTGGTCAGATGCCAGGGCTCGGTTGACAGGGACGTGGCATAACTGAGGTAGACCGTTGAATCCGACCCCTTGTCCAGCACGCGCTTGCCCGGTTCTCCGGGCAATGATTCAAGCAGAGACGGTTGCAGATCGTAGCGCCGTTCCCGCGATAACTGCACAGCCTGAGCGGCGCTGACGGGTTCGGTTGGCGTATACAGGAGATCTTCACGAGTCGAGAGAATGATGGTACCCACATCATCACTGACGACAGACTCGTAAGGCAGCTGCGACCAGCCATCGACCAGCACGCCGAGGGCCACCTTGGCCACCACCACGCCCTCCAGGCTGCCTTCGGCCGTGACGGGCTCTGCAATGAAATAGCCGGGAATGCCGGTGGTGACACCCACGGCAAAGAAAGTGGCACTCTGTCCGTTGATGGCGTTCTGGAAATACGGCCGAAAGGAATAATCGACGCCCACGAAACTGACTGGATCAGCCCAATTGCTGGAGGCGATGGTCACTCCCTGACGATTCAGCAGGTACGCAAAGTCCAGCCCGCTATCGCGCTGCGTCCGGCTCAGTCGCTGATTGGCTGCCAGCAGTGACTGTTCATCACCACCGAGAAGCGCCTGGCGGATTTCGACATCGCTGGCCAGCAATTTGGGAATGAACGAGAACTGGTTGAGCTGTCGATCCAGCTCAACCAGCTGCACACGTTGAAGTCGCTGCTGTGACTGTCCTGTCTGTGAACGGGTGTAACTCAGGCAGGCCTGCCACAGCAGACCCAGCCCTGCGGCAAGCAACAGTCCCTGCAGCAGACGTCGCTGCACAGTGCCCCCTGACATGCCGCCAGGAATGCTCAGTCAGCGTTACCCGGACTACCACCGGCTTCCGGTTCTGGTTCCAGCTGACGAATGCGAGCCTCCAGATCCTTCAGCTGCTGCCGCGTCTTGCGCAACACCTCGGTCTGCACGTCGAATTCCTCACGCGTGACCATGTCCAGGTTACCCAGTGCGCTCTGTACAGCCGACTTGGCGTTGCGTTCGAAATCCTCTTTCATGTCGGACACACCGGGTGGCAGCAGCTTGCCCAGGGACTTGGAAATATCATCAAACACTCGTGCATCCAGCATGGTCGATTCCTCGATCGATTCAATTGATTGAGCAACAGCTGCACAGCAGCCTGATTGCCTTGTAAAGACACAGCTTACGGTATTGGCAGGCACTTGCCGTGCACCGTTCAAGTTTTCCCGTTTTACGCACCCTCTTGGTGCGTTTTTCGTTCATGTGCGCACCAAAATAGCGCCTGACGCAGGCCAGGCCATCCGTTACAACCTCATACATCATTGATTAAAAAGAACTTTTTCATGTGGCACGCATGATGTAACTGCTAAACCATCTTTGACCTAAACGCAGGAAAACCTGATGAAGTTAGTAACGGCAATTATCAAACCTTTCAAGCTCGAGGAGGTACGCGAAGCATTGTCCACCATCGGTGTACAGGGCATGACCGTGAGCGAAGTCAAGGGATTCGGTCGGCAGAAGGGCCACACCGAGCTGTATCGCGGTGCCGAATACGTGGTGGATTTCATCCCGAAGACCAAGATCGAAATCGGCATCGATGACGCGCAGCTGGATGCCGTGATCGAAGCCATTACCGGTGCTGCCGGCTCCGGCAAGATCGGTGACGGCAAGATCTTCGTGACCGAACTGGAACGCGCAGTTCGCATCCGCACCAACGAAAATGGCCCGACGGCCCTTTAAGAGACCCACGGACAGCAAAGAGAATTCGAGAGAGAAAAACTGATAATGGAACAATTAGCTGAACTGAGCTACGCGCTCGATACGTTTTATTTTCTGATGGCAGGTGCACTGGTCATGTGGATGGCAGCTGGCTTTGCCATGCTTGAAGCCGGACTGGTACGCGCCAAGAACACCGCAGAAATCCTGACCAAGAACATCGTGCTGTATGCCCTGGCCTGCATCATGTTCATGTTCGTCGGTTACAACATCATGTACCCGGGCGCCGAATATGAAGGCGGCTTCATGCCGGTCATCAAGCTCCTGCTGGGTGCGGAAAATGATGCCGCAACCTTTGCTGCAGGTGGCGAAGATGCGCCCTACTACTCCGCGCGTTCCGACTTCTTCTTCCAGGTGGTGTTCGTGGCTGCCGGTATGTCAATCGTCTCCGGTGCCGTTGCCGAGCGTATGAAGCTCTGGGCATTCCTGTTGTTTGCCGTGGTATTCACCTCGTTCATCTATCCCATCCAGGGTTTCTGGAAATGGGGCGGCGGCTGGTTGAATGCAGCTGGCTTTCAGGATTTTGCAGGCTCAGGCGTTGTTCACATGTGTGGTGCCAGTGCTGCATTGGCAGGCGTGATACTGCTGGGTGCTCGAAAAGGCAAATATGGCGCCAACGGTTCCGTCATTCCCATTCCCGGTGCGAACATGCCGATGGCTACACTCGGTACATTTATCCTGTGGATGGGCTGGTTCGGCTTCAACGGTGGTTCACAGCTGGTAGTGTCGAACTTCAGTGACGCCAATGCGGTTGCGGCGATCTTCGTCAACACCAATATGGCTGCTGCCGGCGGCGTGGTCGCAGCACTGCTGACCGTTCGTCTGATCTGGGGCAAGGCTGATCTGACCATGGCCCTGAACGGTGCACTGGCTGGACTGGTTGCCATCACGGCCGAGCCACTGGCTCCTACCCCACTGCTGGCTACCTGCATCGGTGCCGTGGGTGGTGTACTGGTTGTATTCTCCATCATCTCTCTGGATCGCCTGAAGATCGATGATCCGGTTGGTGCCATTTCGGTTCACGGTGTTGTCGGTATCTTCGGTCTGATGGTCGTGCCATTGAGCAACGGTGATGCAACTTTCGCCACTCAGGCTCTGGGTGTTGCAACCATCTTCGGTTGGACCTTCATCACCAGCCTGATCGTATGGGGCATCATCAAGATGGTCTTCGGAATCCGTGTTACCGAAGAGGAAGAGTACGAAGGTGTCGATATCTCCGAATGTGGTATCGAGGCTTATCCGGAGTTTGCAGCCCGCAACTAGGCTTGCATGAGGGTCGGGCAACAGAATCCTGTTGCCCGCTCTCACCGGTTCGTCAATTGAAGGGGTGTCGGTCTCAGGACTGACACCCCTTTTTGCATTCCCGGCAGAGGAAAATCCGATCTTGCACCTACTTCCGCCGCCACCGCTGAAATGGCTGGAAATGCACGAAAGGGATATGCAGGGGATTGCCCGCTTGTCTGAACAGCGGCACCAGCAACAGCCCTGCGATGAAACCGCCGATATGTGCACCGAAGGCCACACCGCCTTCCTGTCCGGATGACATCAGCGAACTGAACAGCTGCATCAGGAACCAGACACCCAGCACGACAAGGGCCGGCACCCGAACGGTGTAAATGAAGAAGAAGACCGGGATCAGAACCAGCACGCGAGCCTGCGGATAGAGCAGCATATAGGCTCCCAGCACCCCGGAAATGGCGCCACTGGCACCAATCATCGGCACCTGAGAGGCGGTATCGGGCAGGCTCTGCGCCAGCACGGCGACCACACCACAGATCAGATAGAACAGCGCAAACCGGACATGCCCCATGGCCGCTTCGATGTTGTTGCCGAAGACCCACAGATACAGCACATTGCCGATCAGATGCATCCAGCCACCGTGCAGGAACATCGAGGTGAACATGGTTGTATACGGTGACACCCACACCAGTTCCGGCGGCAGGCTTGCATTGCCGAACAACACCGCCGGAATGACACCGAGGGTATAGACGATCAGTTGCTCTGCCTGAGCATCGTGACTCAGCTGCCAGAGGAAGGCGAGCACACAGCTGCCCAGGATCGCATAGGTGACATACGGGACAACCGAGGTGGGATTCTCGTCATGTAACGGAAACATGCATACTCCCCTTCACTTTGGCACTCAGCTTGCCGCCATAACAGACATGACTCTAATCGCGCTGTTGGGCTGTCTGATCATTGCTGCCGAAATTCGTTACCGGCTAAGCCAGGTACGGTTGCGCCGACTCCTCAGAGCGCAGGAATACCGGCTGCCCTTCTGACGACGAAGCTTCATCGTAGTGATAGCCCAGATCATTGAAGGCCAGTACATCGTCCAGGCCCGTCGCTCGCGCCTTGAGTAGATTGCGTGCCATCGCGCCTCTGGCTTTCTTGGCAAAGAAGCTGATGATCTTGTAGTTGCCGTTCTTCTCATCCTTGAACACCGGTGAAATCAGCGGCGCCGCCAGCTTCTTCGGCTGCACCGATTTGAAGTATTCATTGGACGCAAGATTGACAACGCTGCCCTGCTCCATCCCGGCCAACTCATCATTCAGATGCGCAGTCAGCCGCTCGCCCCAGAATTCATACAGACTCTTGCCGCGACGCGTCTTCAGCGAAGTGCCCATTTCCAGCCGATAGGCCTGCATCAGATCCAGAGGCCGCATCACGCCATACAGGCCAGACAGGATTCGCAGGTGTTGCTGCGCGAAATCCAGATCATCCTCGTTGAGGGTGTCGGCATCCAGACCGACATAGACGTCTCCGCGGAAAGCCTGAATACAGGGCCGTGCATTATCGCTGTCGAAATCCGGCTGCCACTCACCGAAGCGTCGGGCATTGAGCTCAGCCAGTGCATCACTGATATGCATCAGTTCGCTCAGGCGCGTCTGTGAATAGCCTCGAAGCGTGGTGACCAGTCTTGCGGAATCCTCCATGAACGCTGGAATGGTCGGTTCGGCGACGCGCGAGGGCGACTCCATGTCCAGTGTCTTGGCAGGCGATAGCAGAATCAGCATGGGGTGGATCAGTAATGTTGTCAGTGTGAGGGAAGACAGGTAATCGAATGCGGTGCAATCACCGCAGCTTCGCTAGAGAACGACCAGCGCCCCCATCAGCCACTGGGCCGCAGCGCGTAACCAGGTGAAGATGGGCAAGCCGGCATAGCTGAGCAACAACAGGCCGAGGACCGCAAAGGCGCCGTAACGCTGGTTCAGATCACGGTAGATTCTGGACGCTGCGCGTGGCAGAAAGTAGGGCAATATGTAATGTCCATCCAGCGGCCCCAACGGAATCAGGTTGAACAGCATCAGCAAGAGGTTGATGTACGTGAACAGATAGAAGAATGTCTGGCCAGACTGTGACTCCACGAATGCAAAACCGTTCATGGCAGCGAAGGTGAAGATGTTTACCGCCAGGAAGGCCAGAATCAGATTTGCCAGAGGGCCTGCCGCCGCGACCACGAGACTGGCCCAGAAGGAGGTGAAATTGCGTGGATCGGTGGGTACGGGTCGCGCCCAGCCGAAGCCGACGATCACGATCATCAGCAGCCCCATCGGGTCGATATGCGCAATCGGATTCAGGGTCAGTCGACCCTGTTTCTCGGCGGTGTCATCTCCGTACAACTTCGCCGACCAGGCATGGCCGAATTCGTGACAGGAGAGCGATACGATGATGGTGCCAAGCAGCAGCGCAAAGGTCAGCGCCTGCCCCTGCATCAACAAGGAAAGCATCATGAGGGCATCTGCCCCGATGTAACCCTGGAGCGTCGAAAAACTCGGCCCCCAAATACAACCACTGCTTGAAGCCGCACTGCCACCCCGTCCTTCATCCGCCTGTTTTCCCGATCACACACGCGTGGCATGTTACACGCGCACAAGCCCCGAAACACAACCCACCCCGCAATCAGACACCCACAAACCACTCAGCCCCCGGGATAACCATCAGCAGACACCCACAAACCCACCAGAACAACCAGCAGACACCCATGAACCCGCCAGGCACCGAGTCATACAGAGCAGACACCCATGCAAGACGATACCCCCGACTACTTCGCATGACAGGAAACACTGCTGACGTCGATTCTGGCGAAGCGAGTGCATTCGGCGCTAAACTCACCTCATGAGAAAACTGCTCGAATTGCACCCTCGCACAGCTGATGAGGGTGCTGAAAACAATCTGATCTGTCGTGACAACCGCACACCCGTCAAGGCCGGCTCATTTGCCCGATGGTGCCTGGCGACGACCCTGTCGCTGACCGCCTTGTCAGCGCTTGCCCAGAGCAACGATCAGGCTGCGACATCAAGCGATCCGCAGCTGACTCAGCCAGCTTTCGAATCCTCCCCAAGCGTTGAATTACCGGACTTCAAACCGGTTCCGAGCGCCCTGGATGGGCTCTCGGAAGCGGCCAAGGCCGAGCTGGAGACAATCTGCTTGCCGATACACTATCGCTCAGGCGCCACGGCTTACCGGGAATGTGTCAGTGAGCAG
>CBDUIJ010000179.1:0-11108 GCA_965367215.1 uncultured Granulosicoccus sp. | reverse complement strand
GTCACCCCTGTCGGGACTGGGTAGTCGCCTCGCCGAGTTCGACCTGCCCATGACGGGTGCTCCGGCGAAACGTGTTCTCGTTCCCGAAGGTGCCGAGTTCAGGCAGGATCTTCATGAGTGTTCGGCTGGCAGCCGCAGCTTTCGAACCTACATACCATCAACTGCCAATCAGGGGGTGACAGGCCTGCTCGTCATGCTGCATGGCTGTACACAGAACCCCGAGGATTTTGCCATTGGCACGGGCATGAATGCACTGGCGGAAAAGCATCGCTTCGTGGTGATCTACCCGCAGCAATCCCGCGGTGACAATGCGCAGTCGTGCTGGAACTGGTTCAGTCGCGCTGATCAACGACGAGACAGGGGAGAGCCGGCCATTCTTGCTGGCATGACGCGCAAGGTGATGGCAGATCACGGGGTGTCAAAGGATCAGACCTTTGTGGCCGGTCTGTCTGCCGGAGCGGCCATGGCCGTGATCCTGGGTGAAACCTATCCCGACGTCTTTGCAGCGGTGGGTGCTCACTCCGGGCTTCCCTTTGGGGCTGCAAAGGATGTCCCATCGGCGTTTGCGGCCATGGCAGGCAATGTGTCTGGCGTTGTCGCCGGGGCACCAACGGCTAGCGCCTCGGGTGTTCGTACCATCGTCTTTCATGGGGCGGCAGATACGACTGTCCATCCATCCAACGGCGACGAAATTGCACGGCAGGTCATGGACAGCAAGGCGAGCCAGACCATCGCCAGCGAACAGCGAGGGAGTGCGTCCGGTCGAAGTTACAAGCGCAAGATCACCGTCAGTGTCGATGGTGCGACGGAACTGGAGCACTGGTTCGTGGACGGCCTGGGACACGCCTGGTCGGGCGGACAGCCGGGAGGCTCCTATACCGATGGCAACGGTCCGGATGCCAGTGCCGAGATGGTCCGGTTCTTCTTCGATAAACGCGATGGTGAATGAGGTCGTCGATCTTCAGGGTCAGATACGCTGAAGATCGATGTCAGACCAGTCAGGCTGTCGAGCTTCTTGCTGCAAGGAGCTTGCGGCCTGCTCTGGAAATGCTCTCGCGAATGTCCTGTCGGGTTGCCTGAACCAGAGCTGCAACATCTCTGCACTCGAGTGCCAGGAGAATGTCCTTGTGTCGATCAACCTCGTGGAATTCGTCGAGTAGCTCCAGAACCTGGCGTTGAAACGGACCGATCTGCAACCACACACTCTCGATCAGCGGCAAGGAGACCTGGTCCGGATTCACCGTGTACAAGGTTCGGTGAAAGCGATGATTCAGCATCGTCAGTCGGTCCAGATCGCGTTTGACAATGGCGCGATCCATCTCATCATCGACAAGCTTCATCTCCGCAATCTTGATATCCGATACATAGGGAAGTGCGCGCCTTGCAGCATGAACTTCCAGACTGATTTGCAAGGCGATGAGTTCTGCAAAACGTCCCTGAGTCATCAGCGGGATGGAAATGCGCCGGTTCTCGTTGATCAGGATGGCGTTTTCCGAGCTCAGGCGGCGCACGGCCTCTCGAACAGGTGTGGGGCTCAGCTCCATGGCTTCGGCCAGACCGCGCATTGTCAACGCCGTACCCGGCTCGATTGCCCCCACCATGATGGCGTGGCGCAGACGTTCGTAAACGTATTGCTGCGTCGTGCGGTCCGACTCTGACGGTGTTTCAGGAATGGAGAATTCCGGCTTCTTCGACATGAAGGACTCTATCCTCGACGGTACCGTTTTGACACAATCTCAAAACATCGTTGACACCGAACCAAAAGTATTTACACTCGCGAAAAGGTATCACATTACCAATAAGGTATCACTAAGAGGCAATGATGGCAGACAGCAGTATCTCAACGTGGCGGGACGAACACCCGGAGATAGAGTCGATCTTTGCATGCGTCTGCGATCTGAACGGCACCATGCGTGGCAAGCGGATTCCCGTCGACCAGGCGGAAAAAGTGGTCGATGGCTCGGTTCGCATGCCACTGTCGGTGGCCAATTTGGATGTCTGGGGGGAGGATATCGAGAACAGCGAGCTGGTCTTTGAAACAGGCGATTCCGATGGCCTGTGTGATTTTACCGGTCGACCCTTCTTGCCCATCAACTGGACCAGCCGCCCAACGGCATTGGCCATGCTCTGGATGCGGCGCGAGGACGGTTCACCGTTCGAGGGTGATCCACGACGTGCACTGGCGCGAATAGCCGAGCGCTATCAGGCGCTGGGTCTGACACCCGTGGTGGCAACCGAGCTGGAATTCTATCTGTGTGACCCTGGCGATGACCGACCGCAGGCTCCCAGATCCCCGGTAACCGGCAAACGGCTGGACTCTGACGGTGCATTGTCACTCGATGAGCTGCAGCATTTCGACGAATTCCTGAACGATGTCTACGATGCCTGTGCCGCCCAGGGCATTCCCGCCGATGCTGCCATCTCGGAAAACGGCGCAGGGCAGTTCGAGATCAACATGAAGCATGTCGATGACCCGCTGCGGGCTGCCGATGATGCGATTCTGTTCAAGCGGCTTGTACGCGGTATTGCGCGCAAGCACGGTTATTCAGGGACCTTCATGGCCAAGCCGTATGGCGATCGGGCGGGCAGTGGACTGCACGTACATTTCTCTCTGGTCGATGAAAATGGCGTTAACGTGTTCGACAGTGGCGATGAAGTCGGGACACCGATGATGCTGAATGCCGTTGCAGGCATGCTGGAAACCATGCAGCAGAACGCGTTGACGTTTGCCCCGCATGAGAATTCGTATCGCCGACTCCTGCCCGGTGCCCATGCACCCACGAACGTTGCCTGGGGGTATGAGAACCGCACCGCGGCTGTGCGCATTCCGGGAGGCAGTCCGAAAGCGCGCCGCATAGAACACCGCGTGGCCGGAGCCGATGCCAACCCCTATCTGGTATTGACCAGTATTCTGGGTGGAGCACTGCTGGGGATCGAACAGAAGATGGTGCCACCGGAGGCCATTGTCGGTGATGCCTACAGTCTGGATCTCCCGCATCTGCCACTGGATTGGGCCAGTGCGATCGAGGCATTCGAAGACGGCGAGCATGTGCGCGAGATCTTTTCCAGGAGACTCCAGAAAATGCTGGTCGAATGCAAGACGCAGGAACTCAAGCGCTTCGCCCGACAGGTGTCGGACTTTGAATATCACTCTTATCTGGAGGTGGTGTAGTGAGCGCAGGCAAGCACTCCTATGCCGGCAACGGCGCGCATACCGACAGCTACTACGCAGCCTCGGCAAACCCGGCACCTGAACGTGCCGAATTGATCGGTGAACAGCAGATCGATGTCTGCATTGTCGGGGCCGGCTTCAGCGGATTGTCGACAGCTCTTCATCTCGCCGAGAAGGGCTACAAGGTAGCCATCATCGAAGGTGCTCGTGTGGGTTGGGGCGCATCGGGTCGCAATGGCGGTCAGATCGTCAATGGCCTGAATGCGAGTCTGCAGACCATAGAGAAACGCTATGGACAGGACACCGCCACCTTCGTGGCAGGACTGGTTCAGGAAGGCGGCGAGATCATTCGCGAGCGCATAAGAACCTATGACATACAGTGTGACCTGAAGGAGAAGAACATCTTCACGGGCTTGACCCGAGCACACATGCAGGAGCTTGAAGAGCGCATGAAGCTCTGGGCCAGCTACGGTATCGAGAACCAGGAGTTGCTGGACAAGACGCAATTGCGCGCGCACGTCGATTCGGACCTTTATGAAGGCGGTCTGATCGATCATTCCGGTGGGCATATGCATCCGCTGAATCTTTGCCTGGGAGAAGCGGCAGCTTTTGAACAGCTCGGTGGTGTCATCTACGAGATGTCGCCGGTGACCTCTGTGGATACCAGGGCGGCAAGGCCTGTTGCACGAACAGCAAAGGGCGTCATGAGCTGCAAGACGCTGGTCTTGTGTGGCAATGCCTATCTGGGGCATGTGGTGCCGGAGTTGACCTCGCGAGTCATGCCGGTATCGACTCAGGTCATGGCTACCGAGCCTCTGGGCGAGGATCGCGCCAATGCGCTGATACCGCAGGATGCCTGTGTCGAGGATATACGCTATATCCTCGATTACTATCGTCTGTCCGGGGACAAGAGACTGCTGTTCGGCGGCGGTACGGTGTATGGCGGCGCCGACCCTCGCGATATCGAAGGCAAGCTGCGCCACAACATGGAAAAGGTGTTCCCGCAGCTCAAGGGGGTCAAGGTGGATTACGCCTGGAGTGGCAACTTTGCCCTGTCGTTCAGCCGCGTGCCACAGATGGGGCGCATCGGTAACAACACCTACTTTGCACATGGCTATTCCGGTCATGGCGTCACGGGTTCACACACCTTCGGACGCATTCTGTCAGAAGCCATTGATGGCGATCTGACGCGCTTCGACGTGTTCGAAAATGTACCCTGGTACCCGTTCCCGGGTGGCCGACTGTTTCGTGTGCCGTACTCCATGGCCGGGTCGTGGTGGTATGGTTTACGCGACAAACTGGGAATCTGACAAACTCAATCATCATGGGAAGAAAGACAATGAAGTTACTAGCGACTACATGTACAGCGCTTGTATTGGGTACCGGTTCCGTCTGGGCTGATGGCGAGTTGAACGTCTACAATTGGTCAGATTACATCGCCGAGGACACGATCGAGAAGTTCACGGCCGAGACCGGCATCACGGTGAATTACGATGTGTTCGATACCAATGAAGTGCTGGAAGCCAAGATGTTGACCGGCAGCAGTGGCTATGATGTCGTGGTGCCGTCGCTGGAGTTCATGGCACGGCAGGCACAGGCCGGCGTTTTTGCGAAGATCGACAAGGCCGCACTGAGCAACTATGGCAATCTCGATCAGGGCATTCTGGATGTCGTTGCCGAAAACGATCCGGACAATACCTTCGGCGTGCCCTACATGATGTACAGCACGGGGATCGGCTATGACGTGGATGCAGTTGCATCACGCATCGATGCCGACAAGATCGGAAGCTGGGACATGCTTTTCGATCCGGCGACGGTCGCGAAGCTGGCAGATTGCGGGGTAGCCTTGCTCGATAGTCCGACCGAGATTGTTCCGGCGGCATTGAACTATCTGGGACTCGATCCGAATTCGGAAGACAAGGGTGATCTGGAGAAAGCCACAGAACTGTTGTTGTCCGTGCGCCCACACGTTCGCTACTTCCATTCATCGCAATACATCAACGATCTGGCGAATGGCGATATCTGCATATCAGTCGGTTATTCAGGCGATGTTCTGCAGGCTCGTGCCCGTGCGGAAGAGGCAGGGCAAGGTGTGAAGGTTGCCTATATCATTCCGGCCGAAGGTGGTCGGGTAGGCTTTGACATGCTTGCCATACCGGATGATGCACCGAACCCTGATAACGCACTGAGGTTCATCAACTTCATCCTGCAGCCCCGTATTTCTGCCGACATCACCAACTTCGTGTTCTATGCCAATCCGGTTACCGCTGCTGAAGAATTCGTACTCGACGAAGTCAGAAACGATCCGGGCATCTACCCACCTGCAGAGATTCGCGCCAAGTTCTTTTCTCTGAAGCCGCATAGCGCGCGCTATGACCGCTCGCTGACTCGGGCCTGGACGACCATCAAGACAGGGCAATAGAGGCCTTCCCTGTGTCCTCGCCGCAGCCCGTGCCAACGGGCTTCGGCGTCCTGTCAATCACTTCAGGAGTTGGAGCATGTCCGACGGTAGACCAGAGTCTGATGACAAGCCCTGGACCGACCCCGATGCGGTGCCCTTTTTACAGGTCAGGAACGTCACCAAGCGGTTTGGTGCGTTCACAGCGGTAGACTCGGTATCGCTGGATGTCTACAAGGGAGAGATCTTCTGTCTCCTGGGGGGCTCCGGGTGTGGCAAGTCGACTCTGTTGCGTCTGCTGTCGGGGTTCGAAGAGGCCACCGCCGGTCAGATCATCATCGATGGTCAGGACCAGGAGGGTGTTCCACCCTATGCCCGCGAAACCAACATGATGTTCCAGTCCTATGCGCTTTTTCCGCATATGAGTGTGGAAAAGAATATCGCCTATGGACTCAAGCGTGACGGTTTACCGAAAGCCGAGATTGCCACACGTGTGACTGACATGCTGTCACTGGTGCAGATGGATGGTTTTGCCACGCGCAAGCCGCATCAATTGTCCGGAGGTCAGAAGCAACGGGTGGCACTGGCCAGGTCATTGATCAAGAAACCCAAGCTGCTGCTGCTGGATGAGCCTTTGGGGGCATTGGACAAGAAGCTTCGCGAAGAAACCCAGTTCGAGCTGATCACGATTCAGGAGAGTCTGGGGGTAACCTTTGTGGTCGTCACCCACGACCAGGAAGAGGCGATGACTCTGTCCAGCCGTATCGGCGTCATGAACGCCGGTCAGATTGTTCAGGTAGGTACACCCCATGAGATCTACGAATACCCCCAGTCGCGTTTCGTGGCTGACTTCATCAGGATCATGTGATCATCAGTTCTCCAGAGACGGGTACAGACATCTTCGTCCCGCACGGCATCAGTGGCGTTCACGGGCAGCAGGTAGCCGTCGCGGTGCGACCGGAGAAGCTGCAGATCAGCAAATCTCCGTTGGAGACCCTGCGCAACACGATGACCGGCACCATCGAAGAGATTGCCTATATGGGCAATGAGTCGGTTTTTCAGGTATTGCTCGATAGTGGCAAGCGGGTTCGCATAAGCCAGTCGAACAGGATGCGAACGACAGACCATACCCTGACCTGGGATGACCAGGTTTACATTGGCTGGAATGACGATGCTTCCGTCGTCCTCTCATCATGAGCGCCGTTCCGGAGAGCCGGAGCAAGGAGCCCGGCAGGAACACCTCCTGGGCACCCGGTAGCAGACTGATCGCTTCGGCCCTGGGCAGGCTGGGACTCAGCGGGCGTGGTCTGGTCATCGCCATTCCGACCGTGTGGCTCCTGTTGTTCTTTCTGGTGCCGCTCCTGGTGGTTGCCAAGATCTCCTTGTCCGAAGCGGCCATTGCGCGGCCGCCTTATCTGCCACTCTGGGAATGGAGCGAGGGTTTCCTGAATGTGCGCCTCAATCTTGGCAATTATCTGTTCCTGCTGGACGATCCTCTGTATATCGCCGCCTATGTCGAATCGGTCAGAATCGCTGCGATCTCGACGCTGATCACGCTGATGATCGGCTATCCCATGGCCTACCTGATAGCACGCTCGGCACCAGAGACGCGCAACATTCTGTTGATGCTGGTGATCCTGCCGTTCTGGACGTCCTTCCTGCTGCGTGTCTATGCATGGATCGGCTTTCTCAAGGCGAATGGCATCATCAACAATTTCCTGATGTCGCTGGGAATCATCGATGATCCGCTTGTCATGTTGCAGACAGATTTCGCGGTGTATGTGGGTATTGTCTATACCTATCTGCCGTTCATGATTCTCCCACTGTATGCCAACCTGGCAAAGCTCGACAATTCCCTGTTTGAAGCATCGGCAGACCTGGGGGCAAGACCGATAACCACATTCCTGACGATTACGCTACCACTGTCGGCCAACGGCATCATTGCCGGCTGCATGCTGGTGTTCATTCCTGCTGTGGGTGAGTTCGTGATTCCGGCGCTGCTCGGTGGCCCGGATACCTTGATGATCGGTCGGGTTCTGTGGGACGAGTTTTTCTCCAACCGGGATTGGCCGATAGCATCCGCTGTGGCCATCGTGATGCTGTTCGTGTTGCTCATCCCGATCATGCTGCTGCGCCGGGTTCAGGCCGCCGATGAAGGAGTGGACGGATGAAATCAGGATCCCGTTTTCTGCAGATCGTGGGGCTGTTGGGTTTCATCTTTCTGTACGCGCCCATTCTGTCGCTGGTTGTCTACAGCTTCAATGAAAGCAAGCTGGTGACCGTCTGGGGTGGATTCTCGACCAAGTGGTATGGAGAGCTGTTTCGCGACCCTCAGATTCTGGGGGCTGCCTGGATCAGCGTGAAGATCGCCTTCCTGTCGGCCAGCATTGCCGTCGTGATCGGTACGCTTGCCTCGTTTGTCCTGATCCGGTTTGCGCGTTTCCGAGCGAAATCACTGCTGAGCATGTTGATTACCGCACCATTGGTGATGCCTGAAGTCATCATCGGTCTGTCATTGCTGTTGTTGTTCGTGGCAATGGATGGGGTGATCGGCTGGCCGGGTGGCCGTGGGCTGGTGACGATCATCATCGCGCATTCCACCTTCGGTGCGGCCTATGCCGCCGTGGTAATCCAGTCCCGTCTGGTCGATATGGATCTGTCCATCGAAGAGGCGGCACAGGATCTGGGCGCAAGGCCGGTGAGGGTGTTCTTCGATATCACCTTGCCGGTGATTGCGCCGGCGCTGGTGTCCGCATGGTTGCTGGCATTCACGCTCAGCCTGGATGACCTGGTGATTGCCAGTTTCGTATCCGGCCCGGGTGCGTCTACCTTGCCCATGGTCATTTTCTCGAAAGTGCGGCTGGGTGTCAGTCCGGATGTCAATGCATTGGCAACCATCATCATCGGGCTGGTGTCACTGGGAGTCATCGTGGCAGCCTTGCAGATGAACCGGAGCAAACGCCATTCGGAGCAACGCTGATCAGGCCTGATTGCGTGTAGACACGACTGATGGGGATCGGTCGTGAGATTCCAGATAGATTTCCAAGGAGTAACGTTCAAGGCAGACGGTTGGGAATATCGTGTTGTGCCGTTCGTGGTTATCGGGTGCTACAGCTTGTGAACGATGCTGTCAGCTCGGAATAACGGATTTCCCTGCAACAGAATTATGGATGAACACGTGTCATTACTCACTTCCTCTTTGAGAAGCAACAGAACATGGTTGCTCGCCGTGGTGCTGATAGGCAGCATTGGCGTCGCGCAGGCGCAGAGTCAGAATCCTGTCGTTGTGGAGAATGCCAAGTCTGGTACTGATAGCTGGATGATCAGCAACTCGGCCAATGACACCGAGCAGCAGATCAAGGGCTATGCCTCGGCCACCAGCGTCAACAAGGGGCAGAGCATTGATTTCTTCATCAGTGTGAATCTGGCTCAGACCTATGATATCGATATCTATCGCATGGGCTGGTACGGTGGCGCTCGTGGCCGCCTGATGAAGAGTGTCAGTTCTCTCAATGGCACGATTCAGTCACCACCTGTCTATGAAGCTGCGACGGGCATGGTGAGTTATCAGTGGGCCAGCTCCTATACGTTGGCCGTACCCGGCAGCTGGACCAGCGGTATCTATCTGGCCAAGCTGACCAATAGCCAGGGGTTTGAAAACTACATCAGTTTCGTTGTGCGTGATGACGCCCGGACGGCCGATCTGTTGTATCAGCAACCGGTCACGACCTACCAGGCTTACAACCCTTTCCCTCGAATTCAGGGGTTGACGCAGCAGAGACTGGTGCTGGGTGACGAGCCTGCCTCCGAGGTGGATCAGGTCAATCGACTGGGCAATGCACGGCCGGCTGATACGAGTGCGCAAGCGGTGACACCCGCGACAAGCTTGTCAACGGAAGCCCTGGCCGATATCGGCAAGAGTCTGTATGAGTACAACAGTTCGCCGATGACAACTGCCAGTGGCACGACACGCGCTCTGAAGGTGTCCTTCGATCGTCCCTATGAAGGTTGGGGAGACGGTCAGTTCTTCAGTTGGGAGTATTACCTGGTCGGTTGGCTGGAGGGTAATGGCTACGACGTTGCCTATGCCACCAATCTGGATCTGCATCAACAGGGTGCCGGTGTCCTGCAGGGGGCCAAGGCAATGATCTCGGCCGGTCACGATGAATACTGGTCGAAGGCCATGTACGATGCCGCTGATCAGATGCGTGATGGCGGCACTGATATCGCCTTTTTCGGTAGTAACGCCGTGTACTGGCAGATTCGGTTTGCGCCGAACGCGAGCGGTGCCGCAAACCGGGTCATCATCTGTTACAAGAGCCCGTCCCTGGATCCGGAAACCAGCCCGACGCTCAAGAGCACTCGCTGGCGTGACGTGGGGCGAGCAGAACAGTCCCTCGTTGGTGTCCAGTACATCACGGACAATGAGTGGGCGTTCAACACGGACTATGTTGTCACCAACAGCGACCACTGGATCTATGCGGGAACCGGTTTCAACGATGGCGACGTCGTCAGTGGCATTACCGGCTACGAGGTGGATACGCTATTCGCCGATGCCGACAAGCCGCTCAGTGATAATCAGGCCATTCTTGGCGCCTCGCCTTTCACTGGCAGGGACGGCACGAACACCTTGTCCAACTCATCGATCTATCAGGCGCCCAGTGGTGCCTGGGTGTTTGCTACCGGCACGATGTCCTGGCCCTGGGCACTGCAGCATGAGGAGTTCATCGATGCACGTATCCAGACCACGACAAAAAACATTCTTGATCGATTCATCAACGGAGAGCCGGCAACGCCAAAGCTGGTGGTATCGGATTTCGATGACGACACCAGTGGGTTCAACTATCAGGACGATACGTTCCGAAACACCAGTAATCACGCTCATGCCAATGGTTACCATGCGCCGGGCCGAGGCTTTACCGGTGGTGCCATCGCCGTTCGTCTGGGGGGCGGGGAAGATGTCGCCGCGCTCGACATGTCAGGCGGTTGGTACAGTTCATTCGATCTGGCTAGCAGCAGCAAGGTGACGCTGAGCTTTCGTTATGTGCTCTCTCAGAGCCCGGACTATGAGAGCGACGAATACAGTGAGGTACTGCTCGACGTGGACGGCCAGTTATACGGTACTGCACCCAATGACTACATTGCACGCGTGGTCGGAGATGGCGATGGTGGAGGCTGGCCTAGCACGAACTGGCAGGTTTTCACTGTCGATCTGGGAACCCTGGCCCCCGGGACACACCAGTTCACCATCGGCGCTTTTGGCAATCAACGTAGTGATGCGAACGAGAACACCGAGATGCTTGTCGATGATGTGTCAATCTCGACTGTGAGTGACTGAGCAGGCAGACACTGCCGCCGGCACGCATCTCCCCGGGCCTGTAAAGGTTCAGGGAGTGCGCCTGTGACGATTTGAATGGCAACCCCGTCGTCGCAGACATCGCTGTTGCATCACATGATCAGGTGATGCCCTTGCTGCCATTGCAGTGATGTCTGCCGTTCGCGCTCAGTAGAACTGCGGATAGCGACCCAGGTGTGCAT
>CBDUIJ010000178.1:0-11149 GCA_965367215.1 uncultured Granulosicoccus sp. | reverse complement strand
CGACTCCCGGGCTGATTTCGGTTTCTGCTGTTCGCTGCTATCCCGGCGAGGGCTTCCCCCGGCGCTTTCGCTCGACCTGCGAGCATCAGCGGCGGATTGTGCCGCTTGAGCCTTGGCGGCGGCGAGCCTGGCGGATTCCTGTAACTGGCTGTCGTACCGGGCACGACGGGCAGGATCACACAGGGTATCGGCAGCCAGATTCAGCAGCTGTGCCAATGAGGGATCACCACCCAGGTCGGGATGGTGTCGCAGTTTCTGCATCATGGCGCGGTAGCTGGCCTTGATCACCGGCGCAGGCGCATCTGGCAGCACATGCAGAAGCTGATAGTAGTTTTGCGTAGTATCCACACCAATCTAGCGGCGAGGCGGCAGCTTTGCTGAAGTTCTGCTTTGTGGCACGCCGCATTCTTGTGCCGGAGACGCTGATTACCGAGCTGTTTCTGCCGTTGCAGGGATGAGAGCTTCGGCTTCGATCTCGACCCGGTAGTCACCAATCAGCCGACTGACCTCGATCAGGGTATTGGCTGGCATGCAATTGCCCAGGTAGCGGCCGTGGACACGGGATACCGTTTCCCAGTCGCTGGCGTCGGTCAGATAGATGCGTGTGCGGATGACATCATCAAGACTGGCCCCTAGCGAGGACAGGCTGGCGGAGATCTTGTCCATGATGTAGGTGGTCTGTGCGCGCAGGTCATCGGCCCCGATGACACGATCGCTCTGATGAGTGGCCGTCGTGCCACTGACCAGAACGCGGTTGCCATCGCGTACTGCCCGACTGTAACCACAGATGGGCTCGTACTCGCTGCCGCTGGAAATGCGCCATCGATCGGTTCGACCGGCAACGGCCTGGCGGGTAAATACCGGTGGCAGGGAATCCAGATGATCACTGAGATCGCCCGATGCGGTGAGAAACGGCGGTCGTCGATATTCAGTGCCGCAATCCCCGGCAATGGCGGTCAACTGTTGGCCGGCATCACGGATCTGTGCAAGGTTGTCGTCGGTCAATCTCAGTTCCAGCAACTTGCGATTGTCTTCTCTATGCTGGCTGTCAGTCAGTCGGGCACCGACGATAACGCCGGTGACCGCGGCCTGTTGCATGACCCAGCGTGTTGCCACATTGGAAATGGATACCTCATGTTCTGCTGCAATGTCCGCCAGCACCTGCAGCATCTGCTGATAGGCTTGCCAGCCGCCCACGGCATGAATGAAGCGTTGGTATTTCATCTTGCTCCAGTCAGGTACCACCGCCGGCTCATCCGCACCGAGCCAGCGATCACCGAGAAAGCCGCCAGCCAGGGTGCCGTAGGCCAGTAGTCTGACCCCGCTGTCCATGCAAAGCTGGCTCATGTCACCCAGCGCTCTCGGGTCGAGCACCGACAGGCAGACCTGGTTGGACACGATCTCGTGGCCACAGCTGAGCAGCACACTGAGGTGGTCCGTGTCGAAGTTGGTCAGCCCCAGATGCCGAATCATGCCTTCCTGACGAAGCTCCATGAGATGGTCCATGACGTCGATATAGCCCGGATGATCGAAGCTCCACCAGTGCAGCTGCAGCAGGTCGATGGTCTCCATGCCGAGTCTTTCGCAGCGTTCCTCGATACCGGCACGTACGGCCTCACGAGTACACTGATGAGGCTGTGGGCACCATTTGGTGAACAGCTGCACCGGCGACTCACCACCATGGCCGGCGTCGATCAGTTTTTGTCGGGCAGTACCGGCAATCAGTTCGGCACTGCCGTAGTGATCGGCCATGTCGAAATGAGCAAAGCCCGCCTTCACATAATCCATGAGATCCGCAGCAGCCGCTTCACGGTCCAGGTCCTGGCCTGCACGTTCCAGGTCGGCAACCTGCCATAAACCGGTGATGAGCGGTGTGTCCTGCAGGCCCAGGGAATGCAGGGCCTGCGTCTTGATCGAATCTGTCATGAGTCGTTGTGGGTAAGGGGCTGAGGATCAGGTAGACGATGGCTTCATTTGGTCAGAGTGCTGATGAAGGCATCAACATCGGCCAGCGGGTAGTAAGCCGCTTCTTCCACACCGGTCTCGCTGAACGTCCAGGCCACAGCAGGGGCCGACACGTCGCCATTGGCATCGAAGACCACCGCGCCCGTTGCTCCCTGATAGGAAATGTTCTCGCCGGCAGCCAGCAGTTCGCGAGCCTGCTTCAGTCCAGCGACATCCGGGAAAATGGGGGTGCCGGCAGGATCGGTAACCCGGGGCACACTTGCGGCGATGGTGGCACCGTCCAGTTCCGCCGCGGCATCCATGGCCAGCAGGGAGATCATGACCGCATCAAAACTGTTCGGCAATCCGGGACCATTGGGTTCGGAACTGAATTTTGCCTTGTACATGTCGACGAAGGTCGTGGCTGAGTCGGTACGTGGCGGCGCTGAATCATGACCAACCAGTTTTTCCAGATATTGCATGCCAACGCCATCGCGAAATTCATCGGACTTGAGTGAGTTGGCTGCCACGAATTCCTGTGTACCACCCAGCGACAACCATTCACGTACCAGCGAGATGCCCTCTGTTGGATACAGTGCTAGGTAGAGCGCTTCGGGTTTTGTTTTCAACACAGAAGTCACTTCGGCTCGGTAAGAAGGCTGGGAGTCGTTGATGGCGGCAGAGGTCGTGACTTCGATACCCAGTGTCTTCAGGTCGGCGGCAACCAGCTTGCCGATGTCCTGGCCCCAGTCATCATTCTTGTAGAAGATGCCGACACTCTTGTAACCACGGTCCTGAATCAGTTTGGCGGCAATGGCTGCCTGGTTGCGGGTTGTGGCAAAGGTTCTGAACCACAGGCCACGTGTCTTGCCTTCCTTGGCGACATCGGTAAACGCCGTGGATGATGAGCAACAGGACATCTGCATGACACCCGATGGTGCGGTGACCGACGTCAGGATAGGCATGGAGACGCCACTGGATACCGCACCGATGAGCACGGGCACCTTGTCAAGATCAACGAGTGCCTTGGCCGCATCCACCCCGATCTTGGGATCGGTCTGGGTATCACGCAGAACCATCTCGATATCACAGCCCTTGACGCCGCCCGATTCGTTATAGAGCTCGACGGCAAACTGGGCCGTTTCGGCAATGGGGCGTCCCCAGTCCACCGAGGTGGGCAGGACTGCACCGATCTTGGTGGTGCAATCCGCGGCCTGTGCCGAAGACAGCGGCGCAAGCAGGAACAGGCCTGTGAGCAACAGCAGGCAGGATGAAGACAGTCGGGTCAGGTATCCGGTACGTTTTTTCACAGAGTATTCTCGGCTGGTTGGCTTGAATGGTTTGTACGTCATGAAGCTGAACCTGTCTGCTGATCGGGGGCGTCGGGTTCAGGTAGCGGGTAACTGTGAGTACTGAGCTTCTCCGGCAGCAGGCCGCGCGGTCGCCACAGCAGGGAAAACACGATGATGGAGCCCACCAGTATGTACTGGATGGAGCCGGTGTACAGCTGCAGATGCGTCGGCGCGATCGCGGTCAGTAACCAGCCGCTGCCAACCCAGGCACCCCAGACCACCAGGGTGCCCACAACAGCGCCCTTGTTGTTGCCGCTGCCACCGACGATCAGCATGGCCCAGATCTGGAAGGTCAGGATGGGAGCCAGGTCCTGGGGGCTGATGAAGGCATAGAAGGTGGCGTACAAGGCACCGGACAAACCCATGATCATGGCGCCGATGACAAAAGCGGTCAGGCGCACGGCTGCCGGTGATTTTCCCAGCGAGCGAGCAGCACGTTCGTTTTCACGCACGGCTCTCAACAGGCGGCCGAAAGGGGAGTGCACCAGTGTTTCCAGAAACAGATAGACAAGGCTGACGCACAGCAACACGAAGAACATGAACAGCAGGTTGTAGGCGAAGGCGTTGCCGACGAAGGCTTCAAGCGGCCGCTCGAATCCCCGCAGTCCGGTGGCACCACCGGTGAGCCAGGTGGCGTTGCGCATCAGCGATTCCATGGCGATGGCGACGCCGAAAGTGGCGATGGCAAGATAATCGTGGCGCAGGCGCGTGGTGGCCAGGCCGACGATCAGTGCCAGCAGACCTGACAAGGCAATGCCACCGAGCAGGGCCAGCGGGTAGGGCAGCGAAAAACCACCCAGACCATCGATTCTGTCCGGTCCACCCAGCAGCACCATACCGTAGGCACCTGCACCGAAGAAGGCCACGATGCCACCGTTGAACAGGCCGGTGTAGCCCCATTGCAGATTGAGCCCGAGCACGGCGATGGCCAGGATCAGGGCAATGGTGAGAAAGAAGGCGAGGTAGGAAATGATGCCGATCACCGCTCTTCTCCAAACAGACCGTTGGGGCGCAGATAGAGCACCAGAAGAATGATCAGAAAGGGTATGGCAGGCTTGTATCCGGTCGGGATGACCAGCAATGCAAGGCTGGATGCCAGGCCGACAATCAGGCCTCCAAGAGCGGCACCATAGATACTGCCGATACCGCCGACAATGGCGGCCGCAAACAACGACAGAACCAGGTCGCGTCCCATGACCGGGCTGAGCTGGTTGTTGAGCGCGTAGCAGACACCGGCAACGGCTGCCAGCGCACCACCGATCAGCCAGGCCAGCCTCACCATGGACGCCAGGTTGATACCGTTGATCTGCGCCAGTACCGGATTTTCGGAAATGGCCTTGAGGGCAAAGCCCACGGAGGTTCTGGACATGAACAGATGCAGCGATACCATGACCAGCAGGGTCAGGGCCAGAATGAACAGCTGGTCGGCCTTGACCAGCAGCAGAGGGTCGCTGCTGATCATGATCGCAAAGGCAATGTCATTGTTGTAGTGAACGGACTTCAGCCCGTAAACCAGACCGATGACGTTGCGAATGATCAGGCCGATGCCGAAGGAGGCGAATACCATGGTCAATGGGCCTGCCTGTTCTCGCAGGCGCTTGAACACCAGCTTGTCGATGATGGCGGCGGCAATACCGGTGATCAGCAAGGCTGCCAGCATGGCCAGCAACAAGGAGATGGACACGCTGAGCATGGGCAGCTTGCTCGACAAAGCGCGGGAAAAAGCGGTGAAGACAGCGTCCAGCGTCAACGTGAAATAGGCACCCATGGAAATCAGTTCGGCATGGGAGAAGTTGGCGAATCGCAGAATGTGCATGATCAGGGTCAGACCTATCGCACCGAGCGAAAGAATCGAACCGACCAGGATTCCGTCAAACAGACTTTGCAGCATGTGCCTCCACGCGTCGCGCGCCCATGTAGATTTCACCCAGCACCGGGTCGTTCATCAGCGCTCGAGCATCGCCCTCATGCTGATTGCGTCCCTCGGCCAGTACATAGGCACGATCGGACACGGTCAGCGCCGCTCGGACGTTCTGTTCCACCATCAGAATGGCGACGCGTGTGCGCGCGATACCCGGCAACATGCCCAGCACTTCCTGAGCGGCCTTTGGTGAAAGACCCGCACTGGGTTCATCCAGCAACAGCAATGAGGGTGAGGCGACCAGTGCCATGGCAATGGCCAGGAACTGCCGCTGTCCGCCCGACAGAGATCCGGCCTTGGAGGTATATCGTTCGGCCAGCACCGGAAAGAGCGTCAGCATGTCATCGACGGCCTGACGCCAGGGCTCCTCGCAGCGGCGTGCAGCCAGCCGCAGGTTCTGTTCGACACTCATGGTCCGGAAGATGTTGTCCAGCTGGGGTACCAGTGCGACACCCGACTGGGAAAGCCTGTCAGGGCTGATGCCCGTGATGACTCTGTCATCGAGAGAGACCGTACCCGAATCGACGCTGAGCAGACCGGCAATGGCCTTCAACAGCGTTGATTTACCGGCGCCATTGGGGCCGATGATGCAGACGATCTCACCGTGCTTCATCGCCAGGCTGACATCCGAGATGATCGGCATGCCGCGTACATAACCGGCTGTCAGTTTGTCCACGTGCAAGCCGGTACTGAGTTGTGTGGCCATCATGAGGGTACGGTGCTCATGTCACCCAGGTAGCTCTCCAGCAGTTCGTCACAGTCCATGGCTTCGGCCGCCGTACCCGTGAAGATCACCCGACCATTGGCCATGGCGATGATGGGCTGGCAATGTCGCATGATCAGATCCATGTTGTGTTCGATGATCAGAAAGGTGATGCCCTGATCATTCAAGGCATGAATCCTGTCCATCAACAGGTTTGTCAATACAGGATTGACCCCTGCTGCAGGTTCGTCGAGCATGATCAGCTCGGGTTTGCCCATCAGCACACGTGAGAGCTCCAGCAGTTTCTGCTGTCCACCCGAGAGGTTTCTGGCCGCCAGTCCGGCAACCCGGGACAAGGTGGTGAACTCGAGAATCTCATGTGCCCGTTGCAAGTGTTCTTCTTCCTGCTTGCGAATGGCCAGAGGGCGTATCACCGGTGCCCAGAAGGTCTCGCCCAGCTGGCCGGGAGCTGCCAGCAGCAGATTGTCCAGCACCGTCATTTCCGGAAACGGTTGTGGAATCTGGAAGGTGCGTGCCAGCCCGGCCCGGTAGACCTGATCGGCTGACAAGGTCTGTATGGCCTTGCCATTGAACAGGATGCTGCCTTCATCGGCCCGTGCTTCACCGACAATGGTCTCGAACAGGGTGGACTTGCCGGCACCGTTCGGACCGATGAGTCCGGTGATGGATCCACGTTCGATGCTCAGAGAGACATTGTCGACAGCTGTCAGGTCTGCGAAGCGCTTTCTCAGATGACGCACTTCCAGGTGGGTGTTATCCACCGCAGAAGGGGCCGTCATTGTGGGGCATTCAGGTTGTATTTCATGATGCGGCCATGCGGGCCGTTGCGATCCTTCTCAAGCGCATAGACATCGCCCAGAGGTCCGCTGCGTTGTGAGGTCACGGCCTCGATGGCTGCCGTCTGCGCATCACTGAGGCCGACATCGGCACTGGCCAGTGTGTCCTGAATGTTGGCAGCCGTGCGGGCACCGATGATGGTGGCGGCCACCTGCGACTGTCGCAGCATGTAGCTGGTGGCCACGGCTGACAGCGGGGCTCCATGCTCCTTGCCGATGTCATCCAGGGTGCGCAGAAGCGTCTGGAACAGATCCCAACCACCGAAGTCCTCGATGATCAGGCGGTATTTGATGAGTGAACGATTCTCGAACGTGAACCCGGGGTCTGGCTGCCCCAGCCATTTGTCGGTCAGGAATCCACCGGCCAGCACGCCGTAACACAGAATACGGATGTCATTGTCCGAGCACCATTGGCTGAAGGCACCGGCGGGTCGATTGTCGAGCAGGGAATACTGCACCTGAGCCGAGACCATGTCGAAATCATTGTCGACAAAACCCTGCATGGCGAACTGGTCCCAGTTGGTGCAGCCCAGATAACGAATCTTGCCCTTGGCCTTGAGCGTCTTGAGAACGTCCAGACTGGCCAGGGGATCGCCCAGCGACAGGTCCCACCAGTAGAACTGCACCAGATGCAGCTGCTCCAGATTCAGGCGCTTCAGCGATCGATCGATGATGGCTTCGATATCGCTGTGACGGATGGAAGTGAGGCTGTCCAGATCCGGTACCAGTTTCGTGTGAACCTGAATGCGCTCTTCCACGGGGCCGCCTTCACGCTGGCGCAACTGTTTGACGGCATCGCCAATCATCTCTTCGACACCGGTGTAGATATCGGCACAGTCAAAGGTGGTGATGCCATTGTCAACGAAGCGCAGCATGTCATCGACGGCCTGCTGACGATCGAAGCTGCCATGGCCGCCTGCGAGTTGCCAGCCACCCTTGATGATGCGACTGATGGAATAGCCCGAACGCAATTCGGTACGCGAAACACTCATGATCAGTTATCAGTTGGAAGAAGCAGCCCAGTGCGGAGTGCCGCGCTGGTCGGGTAAACCGGTGGTGCCGGCATGGGTGAACAGGCGCTTGCCGGTGCGCGTGATCAGGAAGCGTCCACCGCAATGCGGATCCGGACAGGCAATGACGGCATCCGTGCTCATCCAGTCGTGTTCACTGGTTTCTCGTTGTCGTGCAGGTAGTAGCGGCAGCAGGGCCGCCAGAGGATAGAGCGGGAATCGGCCTTCGGGGCCGAAAACGAGATTCTCTCCCTGCATCAGAAAATATTGACCGACCTGGTGATCACAGACCATGGGTCTGTCGGACGCGATGACCTCGATCTTGAGATCGTACAACCAGAATTCTCTAGAGTCACTCATGGGTCATGGCGTGGCACAGCTGTCAAAGAAGGGGGGAGATGTGAAGTGACAATAATTTAACACGAACATGGAGCGACCCGCGACCGGTCTGCGTACTGTCGCCAGGATACGGCGACCGGTCGGGGAACTTTGCGTCAGTTCACACTCTTGTATTTACAGACAATCAGCGGCACCGGGTAGTAGCCCGTCAAGCAGAAAGGTCGTGACCATCGTGTCGACACAGGCACTTTCACCGTTGTAGACGCTGGTATGTCCTGCATGGGAAGAGGCGAGATAGTGCCCGCCGATGGCGATGGCCATTTCCTCGGACCATGGCAGCGGTGTCTGGGCATCGGAGGTCCCGCCGATGACCAGAGCCGCCGGTGCGGTGCCGGTGGCGATCGGCGAGAGCGGTTCAACACTTTCCGGCCAGCCTGCACAGCTTCCAGCCAGAGCGATGTAGGCTTCGGCAAACAGGTCTGACTGAGCATTGAAAACGGGCAGCAAGGCACTCAGTTCAGCAGTCGCGGGGCGGTAGGCGTCGTCGGCACACATGACGGCCTTGTGGATGAGCGTGTCGTCTTCATCGCCATCGTCTTCGGGTTCCAGCAACCTGATCAGCAATTCCAGCCCCGAACGATCACCGCGCAGCAGATAACTGCCCAGTGGCGCGATCAGCAGATCGCCCAGTGAGGGGTCTTCGGTGGCCGTGATGACCAGCTCACCCAGTAATGCGAGTTCTGCCTCTCTGTTTTCGGACAACAGCGTATCGACCTTCTCGACCAGCAAGCGTTGCAATTGCGCGGGGTTGCAGTCCGGGTCTGCGATGACACAATTCTGCAGCATCTGTTCAAGGTTCCGTTGCATCGCCGGCAGAGCACCTTCGGCGAGTGCGGCGACCGAGGCGTCCGGGCGCAGACTGCCATCGAGAATGATGCTGCCACTGGTATCGGGATAGGTTTGCAAATAGAGCGCTGCCAGCCGGGTGCCATAGGAGTATCCGATGAAATCGAGTTCGGTCTCGTTCAGGGCCTTCCTGATCGATTCCATGTCACGCACCACATTCATCGAGCCCAGTTGCAACAGATAATCGCCTTCCTGTTCGAGGCATTGTGCGGCCAGCTCTGTACTTTGCCGAACGAATTCACTGATGGACTCATCATCTACGAGGTAGTCACCGAGGACGTCGATGTCCGATGTGTCACAGTCGATAGGCGTACTGCTACCAATACCACGGGGGTCGAAGCCGATGAGGTCGTAGTGCTGGCGGACCGCTTCAGGCACGCTGTCGATTTCCTTCAGGATTTCCAGAACCTCGATACCAGAGGCTCCCGGTCCGCCGGGATTGAACAACAGGGACCCGGCAGAAGGTTGCTGGCTGGCTGGCAGACGATTCAAGGCGATATCGATCATCCCGGCCTGCTCATTGCTGTAGTTCATCGGCACTCTCAGTGTGGCGCAGTCGAGGCTGGCATCCTCGGGGCAACTGCGCCAGGTCAGTACGCCTTCCGGTTCGACGACCGGATCATCGGACGAGCAGGCGCCGAGCATGAGGCTGCAGATGGCCACGGGCAGCAGGCAGAATCGTGTATTCATGAAGACTCCATTGACGGGTTGTTGTCGGAAGTCACACGGTAGGTAAACGAAGGGTGGATTCGGGTAACGGTTTGTACGCACTGGTCGAAAGGCAGGGCCTGTTACGCAGCGTTACAATGTCGGGGTGGGCAATATGGGTCAATGAGTGCCTGCTCATCATCTAGCGAGTCTTCAACATGGAAACTGGAAAAACGCTCGCCCTGGCGATGCTGGCCATGTCGACACTAGGGCAGACGAGTGCTGTCTGGTCTGCAGAGCTGCCACGCGACAGCGGCGAGCCGACATCGGAATCCACACGCGAGAATGGCGGGTTTCTGGAACTGGGGTTGACAGCGCAGATTCAGCGTCAGGCGCTTGCTCACAAGAACCCTGAGGATGATGGAGGGGCCGAGCTGACATTCGGCGTCTCGCTCAGTGGTGGGTATCAATACGATCGCTATTTTGTGGAAGCCACCGAAAGCTGGTTCGGTGGCCTGAACCTTGGCATCAATCTGCTGCAGACTCAGGCTGTCAGTGTCGATCTGTTGCTTGCCAATGTCGCCGGAAGCATATCGATAGAGTCGGATGAACCACCGGCGCCGACCACGGAACAGGAGCGCAATGATGCGATCCTCGACAGAGACAGTCTGTACATTGCCGCCGGTACCCGCATCACGGCCTATCGCGGCGACAGCCTGTTGCAATTGCGGCTGCTTTCGGATTGGTACGATGACAACGGTCTGCAGGGTAGTGCAAGGCTGGGCCATCAATGGCAGGTCGGTAACTGGAATCTGCAGGGCATCGTCGGTGTCCGCTATTACTCATCGACATTCAATGATTATCTGTATGGCATTGACGATGACGAAGCCTCCGAACGATTTCCTGTCTATACCGCGGGCAATGCCTGGATTCCCGAAGTGGAGCTGGGTGCCAGTTTCCCCTTGCGTCGTGATTGGGTGTACACCTCACGGCTGCGTTACAGACAATTTCCCGAGTCCGTGACGGACAGCCCACTGATGGCTGAGGAACACGCCGTATTCTGGACGACCGGTGTTCACTATGTATTCTGATCACGCCGGCTGCCGGGACAGCGGCTCATGAACGGAATTCTCTGGACAAGACTCTGCTCAGGGTCGCTACGGCTGCGTTTTACGGCGATAGCGGTGCCGCTCTGTCTACTGATAACGGTGCTCTGGGGGGCAGGGCTGCGCGAGGTGCATGCCGGGGACGATGACACCGAGAAGCCGGAGTTTGCGACAGTGGACTTGCGAGTCACACCGGCAAGCTGTGTGGCTCTGCATCGAGGGCAGGTCTGTTTTCAGAAGCTGCAGCTTCGCTGGGAGAACCCGGAAGGGCTTCGTCTTTGCCTGTTTCATCAGGCCGCCAGCGAAGCCTTGCATTGCACAGCCGTCTCGACAGCCCTGTATCGACACGAATACCGCTCCGAT
>CBDUIJ010000177.1:0-11158 GCA_965367215.1 uncultured Granulosicoccus sp. | reverse complement strand
ACCTTCTGTCGGCGGATTCGGGAGGCCGTTGGTAACAGCTGCGATCTGCTGTTCGGCACCCATGGACAAATGACGCCGGCTTCGGCCATTCGGCTGGCCAGACGTCTGGAGCCCTACGACCCGCTGTGGTTCGAGGAACCGGTGCCGCCGGGGCAGAGTGAGGCGATGTCGCGGGTGGCGCAGCACACCAGTATTCCGATAGCCACCGGCGAGCGCCTGACCACCAAGTACGAATTTCATGATGTGCTGAAGAACGGCGCGGCAGCCATCCTGCAGATGAATCTGGGGCGTGTCGGCGGCATCCTCGAAGGCAAGAAGATTGCGGGCATAGCCGAGGCTTACTATGCCCAGATAGCCCCGCATCTGTATAACGGCCCCGTGGGGGCAGCGGCCAGTATTCAGCTGGCGGCAGCAACACCCAATTTTCTGATTCAGGAAAGTATCGGCAGCTGGGATGGCTTCCATGCCGAGGTACTCCAGGAAAAGATCGAGTGGCGCGATGGCTATATCATTCCATCGAACAAACCGGGACTGGGGGTCGAACTGAACATGGAGGTGGTCAAGGCGCACTCACCTTACACCGGCAAATCCCTGCATCTGGTCATGGACCCCCGACCGTATGACTACCAGATGCAATCGTCGGTCAGTTGGAAGGAGCCACCGGAGGGGTAAGGCGCGGTGGTGAGGGGAAGGCCTCGACCGAAGTGCAGGATTCTGTACTTGCACCGCCAGAGAGTGTTCAATGCAGTCAAACCTGACGCTTGGAGACAGACATGTTGAAACTCAGATCAGCCAGTGAGGGCGATGCAGAGAGTGTCGCTCGCATTCTTGTCTCCTCCAGGCTCGAGTATCTGCCCTTTGCTCAATCTGCACATTCGCCAGAAGGCGTTCGCCGCTGGGTGGGAAACAGCCTGATTCCATCGGGCGGCGTCGTTGTTGCACAGCTCGATGGCAAGGATGTGGGGGTTCTTGCGACATCGACGGCAGACGGGATCGGATGGATCGATCAGCTCTACATGGCGCCAGGCCATGTCAACCAGGGTGGCGGCACCCAATTGCTCAACCATGCGCTGGGCATTCTGCCTCGACCTGTTCATCTGTGGACGTTTCAGGAAAACCATGGTGCTATCCGCTTTTATGAGCGCCATGGATTCAAGGCCATCAGATACACCAATGGTGAGGACAACGAAGAGAAGTGCCCGGACATACTCTTTGAATATTCGTGAGCGGTAGTACTGGCAGGGCTCGGTTACAGGCGTAACAGGACCGATAGCTCGTCTTCAGTCAGGTTGCGCCACTGTCCCAAAGGCAGGTCGTCCAGGTCGATATGCATGATGCGAATGCGTTCGAGCTTTTCAACGGAGTAATGAAAATGCTTGCACATGCGACGAATCTGCCGGTTCAGCCCCTGCACCAGAGTGATTCTGAAAACGTATGTCGATTCCTTCACCGCCACGCAGTCTTGCGTGACCACACCGAGCATGGGTACACCGCCGCTGATACCGGCAATGAAGTCGTCGGTAATTTCCCTGTCTACGGTGACCCGGTATTCCTTTTCATGACGGTTGCCGGCAGACAGGATCTTGTGTACCAGATCGCAGCGGTTGGTCAGGAATATCAGGCCTTGAGAATCCTTGTCCAGTCTGCCTACTGGAAATACCCGGGAATCGTGTGCGACGAAGTCAACGATATTGCGTTGATCCGTACTGGCTGCTGTGCACACCACCCCGACAGGTTTGTTCAGGGCCAGAAAGATGACCTGCTCGGTGGTGAGCGGTGCAATCGTCTGGCCGCCGAGCGTGACGATGTCGCCGGTAGAGACCTTGTCCCCGAGCATCGCCTGCTCGCCATTGATGGTCACCGCACCGCGTCTCACATGGGCATCTGCCGCCTTTCTGGAGCAGATGCCACTTTCGCAGATGTATTTATTGATGCGAATGGCCGTCACCGCCTGCGTGCCGGGCAGGTTCGACTCGAGGCGGTTCAACCCCAGTCCATGACCACCTTTCCGGCCTCGCCCGAGATCATGGCCGCAAAGCCTTCTTCATAGTCGTCGATGGAGATACGGTGGGTGATCAGTTCGCTCAGATCCAGGCCCGATTGCACCAGAGCAATCATCTTGTACCAGGTCTCGAACATCTCGCGACCATAGATGCCCTTGACGTTGAGCATCTTGAAAATGACCTTGTTCCAGTCAACCGCAAACTCGGTGGGGGCGATGCCCAACAGCGCAATCTTGCCGCCGTTGTTCATCTTGTCGATCATATCGCGCATCGCCGGCGCGGCTCCTGACATCTCCAGACCGACATCGAAGCCTTCTGTCATGCCCAGTTCGGCCATGACATCGGAAAGATTCTGCTCGGCGGCGTTGACCACGTGCTGAACACCCAGCCGTTTGGCCAGTTCGATGCGATAGGGGCTGATGTCGGTGATGACCGTCTTGCGCGCCCCCACTTTCTGTGCGACCAGAGCTCCCATGATGCCGATGGGGCCGGCGCCGGTCACCAGCACATCCTCACCAACCAGGTCAAAACTCAGGGCTGTGTGTACTGCGTTGCCGAAGGGGTCGAAGATGGCGGCAATTTCATCGGGAATGTCATCCGGGATTGGCACGACATTGCTTTCAGGGATGCACAGGTACTCTGCAAAGGAGCCCGGGCGGTTCACGCCGACGCCCTGAGTATTGCGGCACAGGTGTCCGCGTCCTGCGCGGCAGTTACGACAGGCACCACAGACTATATGGCCTTCCCCTGAAACTCGCTGACCGATCTTGTACTTGGTGGCGGCTGTTCCACAGTCGACGATCTCGCCACAGAATTCATGGCCAACCACCATGGGCACAGGCACGACCTTGGCGGACCATTCATCCCATTTCCAGATATGCACGTCGGTACCACAGATGGCCGACTTCCTGACCTTGATGAGCACATCACGCGGGCCAGCCTCCGGAATGGGTACCTGTTCCATCCAGATACCGGCTTCCGGTTTGGCCTTCACCAATGCCTTCATCTGATTGCTGCTTCGACTACTCATTTCATGATCTCCATTTGGCGGCTGACGTTGGAACGCATCGATTGCCCAGTACTGTTCTTCGCGACCAAGCGCCGCAGACATCTGTGTCGCATTCCGGTCCTGCCCACGTGGCACAACGGGAAGCTGAAGAGTGCAACGTACACGCTTTTCGAGCAGCTGCGTATGATGCCGACTAACCGGAGAGTATCGGTTTCCTGCAGGATGACAGCAGACTGGTCGGCAGGCAAGGTGCGCCCGGAGTGATCACCGACCGCGATCTCTAGTCCAGAGGCGCATGCAATCGGGTACTGCTGGTGATGATCCCACCACGATTACCGACTTCGATACTGCCGTAGCGCTGCGTGAAGCACTCGGGTAATTCACGATCCCCCTCGATCGACAACCACAGGCGCAGCAGATGGCGACGCTTGGCAGCGTCGGGCCAGTCGGTAAACCCCGTACGATCATGCAACTGCGCATGGTTGTAGACGAACTGCATATCGCCGGGTTGCAGGCGCATGCTCAGGTGCAGATCCGCATCGTTGGCCAGGCTGTCGAACAGATCCAGGGCCTCGATGTGCTCCGGCGTCAGGCGCATGGCATCCTCGAAACGCTGCGCGCTATCGATGTACTGGCGCTGATAGAACACGGTCAGCTTGCCCTTGTGCCAGGACAGCGGCGGGATCGTCATGAACGGTTGCATGCCGTCAGGGATCTCGCCTCGTCGGTCGGTGGCAATGGGGTCGAACAGTCTTTCCAGCAGGTCAGGGCGCTCGGCCTTCATCCGGTTGTAGATGGATTCGACGCTGACCAGCAGCGAGTCGCCGCCTTCCATACCTTCACGCAGGCATAGCAGGCCGACGACATCGGCGCTATCGGTATGAAAGCTCTGGCGCGCGCTGGTCTGGTAGATGCGAGCATTGGGATCGTTCGGGTTGGCGCCGACATTGCGCACATGTCCAAGGATATGCCCAGCTGCATTCTGGGAGCGCGCTGACCCCAGGTGGGCGCCCACACCGCAGAAGATGGTCGCGGCCATTTCCTGAGAGTAGTTGTCGGTTGGCAATCCTCGAATGACCTCGAAGCCGATGCCATTGATCAGCTTGTCCTTCAGTGACTGCAGATGTCGGGCAAGACTGTTCAGCGGGAAATCTGCCAGCGTGATTTCACCGATATCACGACCGAGCGAAAGGTAGTGCGTGGCAGCGGCTTCCAGTTCGGCGATATCCGGGGCTGACAGATGCACCAGCCACTGGTCTGAGTCGGCCTGCATCCGAGAGCCTGTCCATGCGGCGGGGCCGGTGATGAGGTCGGGCAGGGAGGCTTGGTTCATGGGGCTCCGGTGGTTTTGATATCTCCGGTTCACTGATTCCCGGAACGCTGCTATTCTTCCATATCAACGTGGAATCCTCCAGCGCAACACACTCACCAGGACCGGTTGCCAGGAGATCGACATCAAGCCATTGGAGGATGTGAACCATGACCGTCACGAGCGTAACCACCCAACCCTTTTCCGGACAGAAGCCTGGTACATCCGGATTGCGCAAGAAAGTGCGTGTATTTCAGCAACCCCATTATCTGGAGAATTTTGTCCAGTCCATCTTCGACACTCTCGAGGGGTTCAAAGGCAAGACGCTGGTCGTCGGCGGTGACGGCCGATACTTCAACCGTGAAGCCTTGCAGATCATCGTCAAGATGGCCTCGGCCAATGGTTTTGGCCGAGTGCTGATTGGCAAGGGCGGCATTCTGTCAACGCCGGCCGCCTCCGGCATGATTCGCAAGGCCGGGGCCTTCGGTGGCATCATTTTGTCCGCCAGCCACAACCCGGGTGGGCCTGACGAAGATTTCGGTATCAAGTACAACGCCGGCAATGGTGGTCCTGCCCCCGAGCAGCTCACCGAAACCATCTTTCAGAAAACGCAGACAATCGATCGTTACCTGACTCTTACCGGTCCCGATGTCGATCTGGACAAGCCTGGCACCACGCGTCTGGGTGACATGGATGTGGAAATCGTTGATCCTGTGACTGATTACGCTGCCATGATGGAGCAGGTGTTCGACTTCGATCTGTTGCACGATCTCATACATTCCGGGCAGTTCAATCTGCGTTTCGATGCCATGAATGCGGTCACCGGTCCTTATGCCAAGGCCATTCTGGAACAACGCCTCGGTGCACCTGCCGGCACGGTGATGCGCGGCGAGCCGCTGGAGGATTTCGGGGGTGCCCATCCTGACCCGAATCTGGCGCATGCAGCCGATCTTGTAGCATTGTTGCAAGGCGATAACGCGCCGGACTTCGGTGCGGCGTCCGACGGTGATGGTGATCGCAACATGATTCTGGGCAAGGACTTCTATGTGACCCCGTCAGATTCACTGGCGATACTGGCAGCCAATGCGCACAAGGTTCCGGGTTATGCCAAGGGCCTGGCAGGTGTCGCTCGCTCCATGCCTACCAGCCGCGCGGTTGACCGGGTTGCTGAAAAGATGGGTATTCCCTGTTTTGAAACACCCACGGGTTGGAAGTTTTTCGGCAATCTGCTGGATGCGGGTCGCATCACCTTGTGCGGTGAAGAGTCATTCGGTACGGGCTCTGATCACGTGCGTGAGAAAGATGGTCTGTGGGCCGTGTTGTTCTGGCTCAACGTGCTGGCCGTTCGCAAGGAGTCGGTGGCGGCCACGGTGCGTACTCACTGGAGTCAGTTCGGGCGTAACGTCTATACACGTCATGACTACGAAGGCGTAGACAGTGACCGCGCACATTCCATGATCGAAGATCTGCGTGGCCGTGTGAATGACATGGCAGGCCAGCGCTTCGGCAACTACGAAGTCGATCTTGCCGATGATTTCAGCTATACCGATCCGGTTGATGGCAGTGTCAGCAACAATCAGGGCATCCGGCTTCTGTTTGCCGGCCCGGGTGGCGGCTCACGCATCGTGTATCGCCTGTCCGGTACCGGTACCGAAGGCGCAACCCTGCGTGTCTATGTCGAGCGTCACGAGGGCAATCCGGATAATCATCATCTGGATCCGCAAGTGGCACTGGCAGATCTGCTGGGCATTGCCTCGGATGTGGCCAAGATCACGCATTACACCGATCGAACCAAGGCTGACGTCATTACCTGAGGGCACGTTCTGCAGGAAGGCTTGCGACCCCCGGCAAGCTGCCTTGTCAGGAATCCCGGCCATTGCCGGGATTCTCGCCACGGTTCAGCTATGTGGTATCCACTAGCTTCCGGCGGATGCAAACGCCGCGTCAAGCGACGTCAGTATCGTGCTGGCATCAGTCTCGCTCAAGACAAGAGGCGGGGACAGGATGATGTTCGGTCCTGATACGCGAACCATGGCACCGGCCTGATAGGCCGCTTCCTGTATGGCTCCGGCAGTGCCGGCATCGATGGGGGTTTTCCTGTCCCGGTCGCTCACCATTTCGATGGCGGTCATCAAACCATGGCCGCCTCGAACGTCGCCAATGAGTTCGTATTTTTCCTGCAAGGCCTTGCAGCCTTCGAACAGTTGCGTGCCGCGTGCAGCGGCGTTGTCCACGACATTCAGGCGCTTGGTCTCCTCCAGGCAGGCCAGGGCGGCTGCGGCGCCAACCGGATGTCCTGAATAGGTATAGCCGTGCCCGATCTTGGCGGCACTGTTGTCCTCGAAGGCCTCTATCATCTTGTCGCCCAGCATCACGGCACCGAATGGAAAGTATCCATTGGTAATGGCCTTGGCTGTGCACATCATGTCGGGTTTGATGCCCCACAGACGCGCGCCGGACCAGGCGCCAGTACGACCGAAGGCGGTAATGACTTCGTCCGTGATCAACAGGATGCCGTAGCGATCGCATATCTCGCGCACCATTGGCGCGAAGCTCTTGTGAGGAGGAATGACACCGCCTGCGCCCAGAATGGGTTCCATGATCATGGCAGCAATCGTATTGGCTCCCTGGAACTTGATTTCATCTTCCAGTGCCTGGATACAGAGCTGGGCCAGCTGCGCCGGATCGCTTTCATTGAACGGGTTGCGATAGGTGTACGGCGCGGGAATGTGAAAGCAGCCCGGCATCAATGGCTCGTAGGCTTCACGAAAATTGGCATTGCCGTTGACACTGGCGCCGCCCATATGAGTGCCGTGGTAACCCTTCTTCAAGCTCAGGAACTTGACGCGTCCCGGATTGCCTTTCAGCTTGTGATACTGGCGAGCGAGTCGCAGTGCTGTTTCGACGGAATCCGAACCTCCCGAGGTGAAGAATGCCCGGCTCAGACCGTCTGGTTCGAAGAACTGTGCAAGCTCGTAGGACAGCTCGATGGCAGGTTCATTCGTGGCACCGCGAAACGTCGAGTAGTAGGGCATTCTATCCAGCTGCGCGGCGATCGCATCCTTGACCGGTTGGCAGGAATATCCCAGGTTCACGTTCCACAGGCCGCCCACGCCATCCACAACGCGATGCCCGTCTATGTCCTGGATGGTGACACCCTCGGCTTTCGAGATGATCTTGGGCGGGTTTGTCTGGCTGTCTTCAGGCGATGTCATGGGATGCCAGAAGTGCCTTGCGTTGTTTTCCTTGAGGAAGTTCGGACCTTTCATGCGTGTGCTCCTTGAGACAGCTCTATTTGTCGCGCCGGGATTAGAATGCAACTGCGACCCTACCGATCGATGGCGATGGACATCTCGGCCTCGCGCTCGATGACTTCCGGCATAGTCTGGCAAATAAAACTTAACAAAGCAAGTAAAGGTCGAGAAGTTTCTATTTCTGCTGATTGTTTCTGTTCGGATCCAGCATGGCCAGCAGGTCAAGTAACTGCTCGTAATTCTTCTTGCCCAGCGTATCCTTGAACCCTTGCACGATCTGCGCTGCTTCTTCAGCGTTGTCGTCGATGATCTGTTGTCCGGTCTCGGTGATGCTGATTATCTGACGTCGCCTGTCCTCGTCGTCCCGACAAAGGCTGATCAGACCCTTCTTGTTCATGGTCTGAGCTATTCGAGTCAGGCTGGGGAACAGCAGGCAAGCGCGATCTGCCAGGGTCGATGTGTCTTGAGGTCCGTATTCCGCCAGAACGCGAAGCACACGCCACTGTTGTTCGGTTATCCCTGTTTCTGTCAGCATTTCACGAATGGGTGGCATGACGCCTTCGCGTGCACGGATCAGCGCGATGGGGAGAGATCTGGAAGGCGAGGGTAGTTTGTTCTTCATTGGGTCCGTTCAGTCGATTGCAGGTGCAATTCTAAAGGCAAAAAAAACCTGAGGGTTGTTATTGACAAGTCCGGCGTAAATACTTAACATCACAATCATTAACATATTAAACATATCTCATGCCGCATTTTCAGATCGATTACTCGGGCAACCTTGAAGCCATGGTGGATATCGGCGGCCTGTGCGAACACATCAGAGCACAGGCCGCCATGATAGACACGTTCCCGCTTGCGGGCATTCGGGTGCGAGCCATTCGTGTAGACCATTACGCAATCGCTGACGGTAATGAGAAGCATGGGTTCATCGACATTTCCATACGGATGCGTGGCGGGCGACCAGCCAGCGTCAAGCAGGATGCGGCACAGAGGATTTTTGAGGCAGCACGGGTTTATCTGGCAAGTGCAATGCAGACGCATTCCATTGCCTTGTCCCTGGAGCTGCGCGATATAGATCCTGACCTTTCTCCCAAGATCGGCACCATCAGAGACCACCTGGAGACATAATTCATGAGCATACTGGAACAGAATGTCGCGAAACTGACCGGCTATCTGGCTCGATTCAAGACCAGCGGTATCCTGAATCGAATCGATGGCGTCGATCGACAGGGCTCGGCTGGCGTCTTTCAATCGAGATCACCAGTGGACAAGAGCATCATCTGCGATGTTGCCCGGGGGACGGACGCGGATATAGACGATGCAGCGACCGCTGCCGCCACAGCCTTTCCGGCCTGGCGCGACATGCCAGCGACCGAACGGCGCAAGATTCTGCTGAATGTGGCTGATGCCATCGAAGCACGTGCCGAAGAAATTGCATTGTGCGAGTGCTGGGACACTGGTCAGACGATACGTTTCATGTCCAAGGCAGCACTTCGTGGCGCCGAGAATTTCCGCTATTTCGCTGAACAGATCGTGCAGGCCAGAGACGGCAAGCACCTGAAGTCGCCAACACTCATGAACGTCACGACACGCGTGCCACTGGGGCCTGTAGGGGTCATCACGCCGTGGAACACACCGTTCATGCTGTCGACCTGGAAGATAGCCCCGGCGCTGGCTGCTGGCTGCACCGTCGTGCACAAGCCGGCAGAAGACTCGCCTTTGTCGGCTCGGCTTCTGGTAGAGATCGCCGAGGAGGCTGGTTTGCCCAAGGGTGTTTTGAATACCGTGAACGGTTTTGGTCATGATGCGGGTAAGCGCCTGACCGAGCATCCGGCCATCAAGGCCATTGCCTTCGTTGGTGAGAGTCGCACCGGTTCGATGATTACCAAACAGGGCGCTGACACACTGAAGAGGATGCATCTGGAGCTGGGTGGAAAGAACCCGGTCATCGTGTTCGACGATGCAGACCTGGAGCGCGCGCTGGATGCGGTGATATTCATGATCTACTCGGTCAATGGTGAACGCTGCACGTCCTCGTCGCGGCTGCTGGTGCAGGACACGATACGTGAGCAGTTCGAAGCGAAACTGATCGAACGCGTCAACAACATCAAGGTAGGCCATCCGCTGGATCCAGCCACTGAAATCGGTCCTCTGGTGTCTGAGGAGCATTACAGCAAGGTTGTCTCCTACTTCGATATTGCCCGCGAGGGTGGCGCCACAGTGGCTGCTGGTGGAAAGACGGTGGGCGAGGAGGGTTATTTCATACGGCCAACTCTGTTTACCGGCGCCAACAACCAGATGCGTATTGCTCAGGAAGAGATATTTGGTCCGGTGCTGACATCGATTCCATTCTCCACCGAAGAAGAAGCGCTGGCGATAGCCAACGACACGCAATACGGCCTGACCGGTTACGTCTGGACGAATGATCTGACGCGTGCCCTGCGTTTCACTGACAAGCTCGAGGCCGGCATGATCTGGGTGAATTCAGAGAATGTTCGCCATCTGCCAACACCCTTTGGTGGTGTCAAGGCCAGTGGCATCGGTCGCGATGGCGGGGACTGGAGTTTCGAGTTCTACATGGAACAGAAACATATAGGTTTTGCCACCGGTCAACACACAATGATGCGCCTTGGCGCTTGATGCCACACCACCACACTGTCGAGGAAAGAAGTCATGGGAGAGATTGTACTTGCCGCCAAGGTAACCCACGTGCCCACGCTATTGATGTCCGAGCAAGAGGGACGAATCAAGGGGACACGACAACCGGCGATTGACGGACATCGGGAAATTGCCCGGCGTGCCAAAGAACTGGGTGTGGACACGGTCGTCATCTGCGATACCCACTGGATGATCAACGCCGGCTTTCATATCAATGCCTACAAGCATTTCAAGGGACTGTTCACCTCCAACGAGTTTCCGCAGTTCATTCAGGACCTGGACTACGACTATCAGGGCAATCCCGAGCTGGGCGATGCGATAGCTCGAATTGCCACTGACAAGGGTGCGTATACCCTGGCGCATCATCTGGAGAGCCTGGAGTTGGAATACGGCAGTCTGGTACCAATGCGTTTCATGAGTCGTGAACATGACATGAAGGTCGTCTCGGTAGCGGCCTGGGCCAGTACCCATGATCATGATGAAAGTCGCCTGATGGGAGAAGCCATTCGCGAGGCGGTCGAAGCCTCGGACAGTAGAGTGCTGCTGCTGGCCAGTGGCTCACTGTCGCACAAGATGTGGGCGAACAAGGAGTACGCGGATAACAACGGTACCTTCACGATCAGCTCCGAATTCAATCGTCAGATGGACTTGCGCGTGCTGGAAATGTGGGAGAACGGCGAACACGACACCTTCCTCAGGATACTGGGTGATTACGCACAGTTGTGTTATGGCGAAGGCGGTATGCACGACACAGCCATGCTTTATGGCGCTCTGGGTTGGGACAAGTACACGGCCAATTGTGAAGTGATTACCGATTACTTTCCATCCTCCGGCACCGGACAGACCAACGTCATCTTTCCGGTTCAGTAACACACGATGACCCGGGCTCGAGCAGAGCCCGGATCATTGATGACCTGAATGTCATCGC
>CBDUIJ010000176.1:0-11172 GCA_965367215.1 uncultured Granulosicoccus sp. | reverse complement strand
TGGTGCATCGTCGGGCGCTGCTGCGCAGTGGCCGATTCGACACGGTCGAAACGGCACAGTCCGGCAAGGAAGCGCTGACCCTGTTGCAGCATCACGCAGCAGACCGTGTAGAAGAACCAGAGAAGCTTCCGGTACTGCTCATGCTGCTGGACATCAATATGCCCGTCATGAACGGGTTCGATTTCCTCGAGCGTCTGGAGCAGCTGGGGCTGACCGATGATCCACGATTCGTCGTGATGCTGACCTCCTCCAGCGCTGAAACCGACAAGCAAAAGGCGCTGAGCAACGACCGGGTTGCCGATTACATGGTCAAGCCCTTCAGCACCGAGGACGCGCATGCGATAGCAGACAAACTCGACAGCTGGGAAGACAAGGCCTAGCGAGACTGCACGGACCGGTTTCAGGCTCGGTTCGTCTGTTTGCTGGTTCCGATAACCGCGCTTTTCGTATACCTTGTCGGGAAACCTGACTACCTCCTGTCGAACCATGTCCCTAGCCTTCGGTCGTGACCATCTCGCCATCCCCGGCCCCTCTGTCATTCCGGATCGCGTATTGCGCGCCATGCATCGCAGTGCGCCGAATATCTATGCCGGCCCCCTGGTGGATCTCACCAAAGGTCTGCTGGGCGATCTGAAGACCATCGCAGGCTGTGAGGGACATGCCGTTCTGTATATCGGCAACGGGCATGCCGGCTGGGAAGCCAGCCTGTGCAACACGCTGAGTCCCGGGGATCGTATTCTGGCACTGGTGACCGGGCGGTTTTCACTCGGCTGGGTGCAGATGGCCCGGCAGCTGGGAATCGAGGTGGAGACGCTGGAATTCGGGGTGACGGAACCTGCGGACCCGGCGCGTGTACAGGCAGCACTGGAAGCGGATACCGACAAGAGCTTCAAGGCGCTCATCACGGTACAGACAGACACCTCGACCTCCACCAGCAATGACATTCCGGCCCTGCGCAAGGCCCTCGACGACGCAGACCACCCGGCGCTGCTGATGGTGGACTCCATCGCCTCGTTTGCCTGCGAACCCATGCACATGCAGGCATGGGGTGTGGACGTACTGCTGACGGCCAGTCAGAAGGGTTTGATGACCCCTCCCGGGCTTGCCATCGCCTTCATCAGCGACAAGGTCTGGCCCCTGCACGACTCTGCGAAGCTGAACACGCCCTATTGGGACTGGAAGCCGCGGGCCAACCCGTCTGTCTTTCCTGAACACTTCGGTGGCACACCGCCGACACATCACCTGTTTGGCTTGCGTGAAGCGGTGGACATGCTGCTGGAAGAAACGATGGAGCACGTCTGGGCGCGTCATCGCACTCTGGCCACCTGTGTCTGGAAGACGGTGGACGCCTGGAATGTGGGTGGTGATGTACGCTGCCACGTGCCCCGGCCGGAGCATCGCTCCACTGCAGTGACAGCCGTGGATACAGCCGACGGCGATTCCTCGCGCCTACGCGATTGGTGTGAAACGCATATGGGCGTGATTCTGGGGGTCGGGCTCAAGCCCACACCCACCGCTACCGTCATCGATTCCGGCTTTCGCATCGGTCACATGGGTCATTTGAATCCGGCGATGCTGTTCGGCACTCTGGCGACCATCGACGCGGGTCTGAAAGCGCTGGATATACCGCACGGCTCCGGTGCGCTGGACGCGGCCACGACATGGATTGCAGAAGGCTTTCGCCCCCCAGGCCGCTGACAACTGCTAGCAACGGGTGATGCCAGAGCAACTGTCGAATCAACGAGCATTGTCGGTTACAGACACATTTGCCGAGCACATCTGGATGAGCTCTCTAACTGTCTATCATCCGCAGTTGTCTTCACCCGGTTCTTCAACACTCCCACGCCTTGCCATCGCGATAGCGCGACAGGCATTTGCCGCGCCGGTTCGAGGATTTGCCGTTCTCTGCAGCAGCGTCAGGAGTTCGGCCGGCGTCATTACGGGCGATAAACTGCGAATCAACGCGGCGAGCCCTGAAATATGCGCGGTTGCAAACGAACTGCCATCAAAGAAATCGTATTGATTGTCCGGACGTGTACTGAGCACTCGGCTTCCGGGCGCAGAAATCAGACGTGATGGCTCACCCGGCATAGCGACAGCGATAGTCCCTGGAATAGACACGGGAAACGCATTCCTGTCGTGCGATGGTTTTGCCCCGACCACCACGATGTCTTGTGTCAGGGCTTCCAGGACAAGTCGCTCCAGCACCGGATCCGGAGGCCCGGTCAGGCTCAGATTGATGATATCCACTTTCTGTTCGATGGCATAACTCAGCGCCTTCGCCAGAGTGAGCGTATTGCAGCGTGCCGTGCTGTCGTCCCGATCAATATGCCAGCACGCCTTGAGCGCCAGCAAGGTGGCATCGGGTGCCACGCCCACCATGCCGGCGTGGTTGTCAGCTTCGGCGGCAATAACCCCACCAACGGCGGTGCCATGTTCGTCAGAACGAAACGTGGCTTCATCATTGTCGACAAAGTTCATCGTGCTTTCGCTGCTGGAGGCAAGATCAGGATGTGTATCATCCATTCCGGTATCCACTACCGCAACTCGTACCCCTTTGCCACGCGACCATTGGTGAGTATTCATGGCCTGCATCGAATGGAATCCGTGCTGCAGCGACAGATAGGGGTCGTTGTAAGGCTGTGCCTGCACATCAAACGTTTGCACAATCTGTGCGGTTTCTATATCCGGTTCCTGCTCCAATGCAACAACAATGGACTCTCTGCTTGAAGGGTTCCGGATTTCAAATACCACGCAGAAGATATCAATGGCAGGCAGTGGCCAATTGGCGACGCGCTCAAGCCCATAAGTGGCACTCAATCGATCCAGGAATTCCGCATAACGAGGTGGCAGCTCCCCGGACATGGGGACTGGTCGCAACTCTGTGTACCGTGAATGAACCTCCGGAGTCATCGTGATCAGGATCAGATCCGATTCCAGTTCCTCTTGATAGTGCCCGAATGTCTGGTCGGTTATGGGTTTGCCGGGATTTGCAGGTGTGGGTATGGACACACAGGCGGACATGAGCAAACACAGGCAGGTTAACAACAGGTATTTGAATGTGTTGATCTGGATCTCCCCTATGAACTCAGGTTGATACGCATTTTTCAAAAAAGTGCATCTCGATCTTACACGACATGCCAATCTGTTCGAATCGGCATGCCGTCACGATGCAAGGGTAGCCGCAGAAATGACACCCCCGCATCGAACGCTCTAGCCAATTGTCAGCAGCCCCTGCCTTTACTGAATCTGCATCTGAACCGATGCAGGCAAATCGGACAAGGATGCGACTGTGGGCGGATAAGTGGTGATATCCAGCACTTCAACGTTATCAACCCCACCCCCTTCGACAACATCCCGTTTCGTGCAAACGACGTATTCGACGTTGCGCAGACTCAAGGCGACGCGCAAACCATCGTCATCGCTACGGGTACCTGCATCAAAGGCATTTGCAACGCCGCGCAAGCTGAAACGAACCAGGTGATCCAGAGAGAGCGTTGCCAATTCTGAAGGGTTCGTTGAATAGTCGAGTATCGTGCAGAAGCCTGGCGATGTCGACACGCTGAGAGTAGGCAGTCTTGTCGTCGCATCCAGAAAGATCCCGTCGAAGTTCTGGCTACCATCGGTGCCGGGCGCACTGACGTTGAAAAAGGGAGCCCCCGTCGTCCCGGAATCATTGTCACGCTCCTCACCCAGAATTCCGAAAGCCACGACATCGGTGCCCTGGCCGCCATCGAAGAAGTCACTGCCATCGCCGGGTGTCCAGATGAACATGTCATCGCCATTGCCACCGAATGCGCGATCACGATTGTCCGAACCGTTGCCGTCGCCATCCACATTCGAATTGAAATCTTCAGTGCCACCAATGATGACATCATGACCATCGCCCCCCATCAACACGTCAACACCCAGTGCACCGATCAACACATTGTCAGCGGGTCCACCCTGGAGAACATCGCCACTACGCAGACTCTGATTGGGTGATCCGCCGGGTCCGTCGGGATTGAGTGACAGTAGAAAGCTGCCTATATTGTTCAGATCGTTACCTTGCAAGACAATTCGCTCCGGTTCCAGTGGTGGGGACACGGTTGGATCAGGGTCTGGATCCGATTGTGGAACCGGATCATTATCCGAGCTGCCACAGCCAGCCAGCAGCAGTGAAATAACAGAACAGACGACAAGGCCTGTACGTGATGTTTGAAGTTTTTCAGATTTTGAAAGGGTCATGATAGTGCTACTCCGGTTTGTATGATGAATTCAGTGCTTGATGAGATTGAATGCCTGAACAGGCAGTTCAGAGACATCGATTGGCGAAGGCGGACTGGTTGTCAGATCCAGTGCCACAATCTCTCCGGCAACGGCACCGCCGCACACCAGGTACTCGGTATTCGTCAGGTGCACGGCGATACGCAATCCGGTGTCCGGATTCGACGAATCTGCAGCAGGCCCACGAAGGGTGAAACGAACCAGGTGGTCCAGACCCAGAGCTGACAACTCGGAACGCTCAGCGGCGTTGCTGCCACCATCCACGACATCGCAAAATCCGGGACCACCTGCGACATCCATGATGGGTAATCCTGATGATGGATCGATATGGATTCCATCAAAATCCTGGCTACCAGCACCGGCGGGCGGATTCACGTTGAAGAAGGGCGCTCCCACTTCACTACCATCGGCATCACGTTGCTCACCGATCAATCCCAGCATGAGAACGTCACTACCTTCGCCGCCGTCGAAGAAGTCATTGCCATCGCCCGGAGCCCAGAGAAAGACATCATCACCCACGCCGCCAAAAGCTCGATCGCGATTGAATGCGTTGAAATCCTCGGTGCCGCCAACCAGGATATCGTTGCCGCCATTGCCTGACAGCACATCAATGCCGAGTGCGCCAATCAGAAGATCTGCCTCTTCAGTCCCACTCAGTGCATCGCCAGCTTGCAGACTCTGGTCGCCCCCACCATTGCTTCCCCGATTGGCCGACAGGAAGTGCCTGACATCATCGTCGACACCAAACAGAGCGTTCTGGTCTGTCCCCGTTATCGTATTCACGACGCCGGCCACTGCCGTCATCGAGATACTTCCTGAAAGAAAGAACGCGGATAAAACCAGCGTATGAGTTCTGATACAGATTCGATTGCGTGACATTGTTTCAATCTCCGAATGACTATGTTGTAAAGACGTATGAGCGCATCAAATGAATGCATGGGTTTCGAACGACAAGGCGGAATCTTCATACTGCATCGGGTGGTATGGGTTTCCTGAAACCCCTACGGGGAACTGAAAACCGATAACCCGATATCAGTGAAATTCGTTGATTCAACCGTAGGTACCCGCTCGGCCAGAAGCGGTTCATTGTTCGGAGCAGATTTATTGCTCAACGACTGGAATGTTCATTGTTCGCGGATACCGACGACTGGCAGTGCGCATCAATGGCCTTGCATTGGAATGAACCGTTTTCGCGGCAGGGGGTACCTACTCATTCACAAGGAATGAACAGAGTAGATGCTATGCTTGCGGCAACCTTAGGCAGCGAGAATCTGATGTCGTTGGACCCGCCCATTGACAGCGAAGTGGAACTCGTTCGCTCTGTCGCAAAGGGCGACCGTACAGCCTTCGAGCGACTGTTTCGCTTGTACCATGGCCGGATCTACAAGTTCTCTATCAGAATGTTGCAAGACCATCCCTCGGCCGAAGAGGTCGCATGCGATACCTTGTATGCCGTCTGGACCAGTGCTTCAAAATTTCGAGAACAATCCGCAGTGTCGTCCTGGATTCTGGGAATTGCCTATAGGCGTTCACTGAAAAGCTACAACAAGGATGCAAGGCATACCGAAAAAAGAGAGCCTGCCAGTCAACTGGATAATCTGGTAGAGCCATCGCCAGATGCCAACCCGGAATCCAATGCGAACAATGCAATGGAGGTTGATCAGATGCAGACAGCTCTCTCGACACTCAGTAGCGATCATCGAGCTGTCATGGAATTGATAGCACTGGGATATTCAGTGGGTGAGATAGCAGCCATTGTCGAATGCCCCGAGAACACGGTTAAAACCAGAACGTTTCATGCGCGTCGGCTATTGCGCATCGCACTCCAGGGTTGATCAACATGTCAAATGAAACAAGCAACAATCCTGATCATGAGGAGATTTTTTCCTTACTGCCCTGGTACGCAAACCAGACGCTTGAAGGACACCAGAAAGCAGCCGTCTCAAGCCACCTGGAAAGTTGTGAGGAATGTCAGCGTGAACTGGAATTTCTGGCCTCACTGAACGACACGATAAAAAGTGATGCGCAGAGTGCTTACAGCTTGCATGCCGACGTGGAAAAGGACCTGGCAAGTGTGATGAATCGCGTGGATACCAACAACCACCAGACAAATAACCTGACCTCTGGCGTGTCGTTTCTGCAGCAGAAGCTGGGTGAGCTTTTCCGTTTTCCATCGACCCTGACTGTTCCTCAATGGGGTGCGACGGCTCTGGCAGGTCTGTTTGTGGCGGTCTTCGGGTTTCAGTTTTTCTACAGTCAACCGGATGATGACTATTCGGTTCTCAGCTCCCCTGCCCAGAACGACACTGCCATGCGATTGTCGGTTGAAGTCACGCCATCACTGGATCAGGAACAGGCCTATTTCATGATTCAACAGGAATTGGACAAACTCGGACAGCAAAGTGATATCGAACCGAATGCGAGCGGCGGGTATATCATCGTTTTCAGAGAGTCGGTTGGTGTTACCGAGCTGAGCAAGCTTGTCGACGATCTGCAGAAAAAGCCCCGGATCAGCCGTGTTGAAATCCTCCCCTGATGGTTCGGGGCTTACTGAGCAGTTACAGCTTGCAGGTTACACAGCCGGAGCCGACTCGGTCTGCCACACGTTCGATGCTGGCCTGGCAGAATCTGATAAAGCGCACGGTTCTGGTGCACTGGAAGCTGCCAGCGCACGGATTGCCCAAGGCTTTCGCTCGTCAGGCCGCTAGCACAGGACAGCAGTGATTGCGATGCAGCCGTCGCGATGATTGCGGCAACAAGAGCTGTCACAGATTTTGTGAACGCGTTCAATCGTCTTCACGATTGACTTTTGCACGCTGCATACAACATATTTGTATCCCCCACGCTGGGAGTATTGCATGAAATATCACACCTATGAGATGGCCCGTTCAGCGCTGATGCCCTTGCGTCTTCAGGGTCGCTGGATGCGGCGAATGGTGGATTCTCCCTTCAACCCCTGGTCTGACAACTACGCACAGCGCTGGATCTCGGCCTCGGCCACCATGTTCGAGAACATGACGCGACGCTATGGCAAGCCTGAGTGGGACATAGAGAGCACAAGGATCCACGGGCTTGATGTACCCATCACCGAGGAAATCGTGATGCAGCGTACCTGGTGCGATCTGCTGCATTTCGACAGGGACGAGACGGTCTGCGGCAAGCGTTATGATCCCAAGGTGCTGCTGATTGCACCCATGTCAGGTCACTACGCGACTTTGCTGCGCGGCACCGTCAAGGCCATGCTGCCCGAACACAATCTGTATATCACTGACTGGCGGGATGCACGGGAAGTCCCGGCGGCACTGGGCTCGTTCAGCCTGGACGATTTCATCACCGAAATCATCGAATGTGTGCGTTGGCTCGGCAATGACGTACATGTGATCGCCGTCTGCCAGCCCGCGGTACCTGCGCTGGCCGCCACTGCCGTCATGGCAGCGATGGATGACGAGTTCACGCCCGCATCCTTGACCCTCATGGGTGGTCCGCTGGATACACGCCGCAACCCCACTGCCGTGAATGAGCTGGCTGAATCCAAGTCCCTTGACTGGTTCAAGAGCAATGTCATCGAATACGTGCCCTGGCCCAACGCCGGTTGCATGCGCCAGGTATATCCAGGCTTCATACAATTGTCCGGCTTCATGCAGATGAACCTGAACCGGCATATCGACGCACACAAGAACGTCTTCAACGATCTGATCAAGGGTGATTGCGACAGCGTAGATCAGCACAACCGATTCTATGACGAGTACCTGGCCGTCATGGACCTGCCGGCCGAGTTCTATCTGGATACCATACAACGCGTTTTTCAGGAGCACACACTGCCCAAGGGTAAATTCACCTACAAGGGGGAAGTCATCGACCTGGGTGCCATCAAGGACACCGCACTGATGACCATCGAAGGCGAACGCGACGACATCTGCGGCCTTGGCCAGACAGAAGCGGCTCAGGACATGTGTCCGAATATCCCCGACGACAGCCGCTGGCACTATGTGCAACCGGGTGTCGGCCATTATGGGGTCTTCAACGGCACTCGCTGGAGAACGGAAATTCAGCCCAGAATTCGGGAAATGATTCGCACAGTGCGCTTCCGTCGTCAGGCCGGCACCGACACCGATGTGCAATCCAGAGCGGCCTGATCAGGGCCGTCAGCCGCATCGAAGCAGGGTTCGGCGGTCACTTGTGAATGACGTTCCACCCCGAAAGTATTCGTGCACCTGCCTTGTACGGTAAGCTTCGCGGTCTGCCAACACGCAATATCGTCATCCTGTGATCAGTCCTGAACAACGTGTGCGCGCCACAATGAGCGCAGCCTTCACCCAAGTGGCCAAGAATATCGGCTCCGATTCGGCCATCGAGTCTGTCGACCCGGTGCTGCAGGCCAGCCGCCATGCCGATTTTCAGGCCAATGCCGCCATGGCCATGGCCAAGTCGCTCAAGAAGAACCCGCGCGAGATCGCAGCCGCCGTCATCGAGGTGGTGGACGCCGGTGAGCTGATCGACAAGCTCGAGATTGCAGGTCCGGGCTTCATCAACATCACACTGGCCCCCGGCGCTCTGGGCGGGATGCTGGCAGAACAGCGTGCTGACGCCCTGCTGGGATTCCAGCCACCGACCCGGCAGACCATCGTCATCGATTATTCGGCCCCGAATGTCGCCAAGGAGATGCATGTCGGCCATCTGCGCTCCACCATCATCGGCGACGCCTGTGTGCGACTGCTTGAATGGCAAGGTCACAATGTGCTGCGTCGTAACCATCTGGGCGACTGGGGCACCCCGTTCGGCATGCTCATCGAGCATCTGCTGGACATGGGCGAGACCGAGGCCACCGAGGAGCTCTCACAGGGCGATCTGAACGGTTTCTACCGCGCCGCCAGACAGAAGTTCGAAGCCTCCGAGGAATTCCAGACGCGTGCCCGTAATCGCGTGGTGTCCCTGCAGTCCGGTGATGCGGAAACCCTGCGATTGTGGAAACTGCTGATTGAACAGTCCCAGAAATACTTCATGCAGGTGTACGGCCAGTTGGAAGTGCGTCTCGATGGCTCGGAATTCGTGGGCGAGAGTGCCTACAACGACGAACTCGCCCCCACCCTGGAAGAGCTGCGCAAGCTGGGCCTGATTCAGACCAGCGATGGTGCCGAGTGCCTGTTTCCGCCCGGCTTCACCAATCGTGATGGCGATCCCCTGCCCCTCATCGTGCGCAAGCGTGACGGCGGTTACGGGTATGCGGCAACCGATCTGGCAGCCCTGCGTCAGCGCACCCAGACACTGCATGCCGATCGCCTGCTGTATGTCGTGGGTTCACCCCAGTCACAGCATCTGGAGATGGTCTACGAAGGCGGACGCATGGCCGGTTGGCTGAAGCCACCCGCCACGGCCGAACACATTGCCTTCGGCTCCGTCCTCGGCTCTGACGGCAAGATGTTCAAGAGCCGCACCGGTGACACCATCCGCCTGTCGGACCTGGTGAACGAGGCCATCGAGCGCGCCGCGGCTACCATCGAGGCCAAGAATCCGGAGCTGTCAGCTGAAGAACGTGCGGAAGTGGCGCAGATGGTGGGTATCGGCGCGGTCAAATACGCTGACCTGTCCAGCGAGCGTACCCGCGATTACGTCTTCGACTTCGATCGTATGCTGGCACTGGAAGGCAATACCGCCCCTTATATGCAATACGCACACGCACGAGTGCAGTCCATCGTACGCCGCGCCATGGAGAGCCACGGTATCGACGCAGCCGAGATCGATCAGGCGCCCATGATCATCGCTGACGAGGCCGAGAAGGTGCTCGCCATGCAACTGCTGCGCTTCGCCGATGTTATCGAGGACGTCAGCGGCTCGCTGCTGTTCCATCGTCTGGCCAGCTACCTGTTTGATCTGGCCACCGCCTACTCCGGCTTCTACAACTCCTGCCCCGTGGTCGATGCCCCGGACGCAGAGACTCGCTTGAGCCGTCTGGCATTGTGTCGCCTGACAGCACGTACGCTGGCGACTGGTTTGTCGCTGTTGGGGATTCGGGCGCCGGAGAGGATGTAAGGGACGCTCCGTGATGATTCTGTAAGTCAAGTCCTCCCGGTGCATGTCGCCGGGAGAATTTCCCCACCTGTCACCCGCCGTCGCATACCTTCAGAATCGTCGCCTGCATCTTCGGACCAAACCCCTTCACCGCTGCCAGCTTGCCCGATTTCAATGCCTGACACAGGCTTCGCAGGCTGTCGATGCCATGGTCCTGGTACAGCGTCCGCGCGGTCTTGGGGCCCAACCTCTCGATAGCCGTCAGTTCAAGTACGCTCCGCGGCGGTGGTGTGCCGTACTGATCGTCATTGAATTTCTCGGTGGTGCCGGTTTTCACGATCTCGGTCAGATAGCCCGTGATGACACCGCCCACACCATTGATCCTGTTCAGCTCTTCAGCATCCGCCAGCTGATCGATGGATTCGGGCCAGCGGGAGATCGCATGAGCCAGCTGCGCATAGCGCTTGGCGTGTTCTTCCGGGTAGCCGCCAATGATCAGGTACTCACCGAGCTGCTTGACCACGGCCGCCACCTCGTCATTGCGTTTCCAGCGGGTTCGGCCTTTCTCGTCCACGTAGGTAGCTGTTGCCATGGGTATCTCCCGAGTGTCTCAGCACTGAGTATAGGCACAAGCGAGAGTGCGCCGGTCCGGCACTATCAGGAAATCAGAGAGAGCCTGTCATTCGTACCAAGCCAAGGGCGCTATTGCCTGTATCTGATAACGTTTATCGACGAAACGTATTGATCAACAGGGGGAAATATCATGGCTAAAAGCATCAAGAACGAGGACACCTATCAGGCACTTCGCGACGATGGCGCATCGAAACAGAAGGCGGCGGCGATTGCCAACGCCCAGGCCAACAATTCCATTGATCATGACTCACGCCCTTACGAAGA
>CBDUIJ010000175.1:0-11218 GCA_965367215.1 uncultured Granulosicoccus sp. | reverse complement strand
CATCACAAATGGGAGGTTCAGAAGGAATCCCGATTCGATGTCAGTGAGGGAAAACTGGTGACAATAGAACGTTGCAAGCGATGTGGAAAGACTCGTAACCGATTGACCTGAACATGCGTTCGTGATCGTCGGCCGCTCTGTCTCGACGCTGTATTCCCTCGGATTACTGCCTGGATGAGCTCAGCTCCAGCGCCACATGGGTTCGTCCAGATCCGACAAGCCGGCAATACGAGTCCGCCCCAGAGACTTCTCCAGCACATGATTGACGCATTCTTCGCGCGATTCGAGGAGCCTGACCAGTTCACTTGAATGGCTGATCACCCAGACCTGAGAACGTGCAGTCGCATTCGCGATCAACCTAGCCAATGGAGCAATCAACTCCGGGTGCAAACTGGTTTCGGGCTCATTCAGCACCATCAAGGGAGGGGGTCTCGGTGTCAACAGTGCTGCTACCAGCAACACGTAGCGCAGCGTACCGTCTGACCACTCGGCGCAGCCCAAAGTACGCAGCAACCCCGGCTGCTTCAAGGTAGCCTGCAAACGTCCTGCGCCAATGGAATCCACCGCCAGCACACTGCCCGGGAACGCGTCGTCAATGGCATCAGCGAGCGCTTCGTGATCACCTATCTCGATAATGGTCTGCAGAGCCGCCGCAAGGTCTCGTCCGTCATGATGCAGCACCGGTGTTCTGGTCGCAGGAATCGATTGCCGTGCCGGCGCATCGATATCGGTACGAAAATCAGCATAAAAACGCCACTGTCTGAGCGTCTCGCGTAAACGGAATACCTCTGGCACACTGGCCGGGTCACCGGCATGGTCAAACAGGCTGTCATGCTGCGACATATCGGTCGCCACCACCTGCCACTTGCGTGCGGCACGTCGCCGAATCATCGGTCCCTTGCGATCAACCAGCAAGGATGCCTGTCGCCAGGCGCCTCCATGCCAGATGCATTCCCGCTTGATGACAGGGTCGAGATTGAATGCGGAATGGGCCTGTGGGGTCGGCATGCCCAGCTCCAGCAGATAACCGAACTCCTCACTGCCAAAACCAAGCCGGATACGGGACGGTGCCTGCCTGGGGCTACCCTGCACGGGCACCTCACCACGTTCCATGGCACGGCTGATTGTCTCAGGCCCCGCCCACAGGGCGTTGGGCATACCACCTTCACGAGCCAGAGCCGCAACAACCTCACCACGCGCAGCATTGACCAGAAGTCGTAGCGCGCCATACAGATTGGATTTACCCACGCCATTGGCCCCGGTCACCACCGTCAGGCGCGAAAGCGGCATGACCAGTGATTGCAGAGAGCGATAGTTGTCGACAGCAAGCGTTGTGAGCATGGTTTACAGAATCGATACCAGCAAGCCAGCTGCGGCCGCCGCAGCCAGCACCTTCAGGACACTCCATTCAAGCTTCAGAAGCAGGTAGCCACAGACAACCGCCAGCAGCGGTACGCGCCAATCCATCGTGCCCCAGTCCGGCAACCACAATGACAAGGGTCCGTACTGACGTTCAGTGACCTGAGCGAACACGACATGCAAGGTAAACCAGACGGACAGATTCAGGATCACGCCGACAACAGCTGCGGTAATCGCACTCATCGCGCCTTGCAATCTGGGCTGAGTCCCAAGCCAGTCGATATAGGGGGCACCCACGAATATCCAGAGAAAACAGGGAACAAACGTCACCCACAATACAACCAATGCCCCAGCCACACCCATCCCCAGCCCCGCATCCCGAAAAGCTGCAACGAAACCGACAAACTCGGTAACCAGAATCAGTGGTCCAGGGGTTGTCTCTGCCAGCCCCAGGCCGTCCATCATCTCGACCGTCGTCAACCAGCCTTGCTGAACAACCACATCCTGAGTCATGTAAGCCAGCACGGCATAGGCACCACCAAATGTCACCACCGCCAGCTTGGAGAAGAACAAGGCCAGCTGTAGCAGAATATCGGAGCCACCAGAAAGCCAGAGCAACGCAACCGGCAGCCACCAGATAACGAGCCACTTCAATGCATCCGCGACACTCCTGTTGATGACCCCTGCCGGTAGTGCCATGGGGGCATGTTGCTCACGACGCTGGTGAGCCTGCCAGGCGCCGGTTACCGCCGCGAGCAGGATGATCAATGGAAATGGCAATTGCAGGAAGAAGATGCCGACAAAGGCAAAGGCGGCAAGGGCGTAGTGCAGAGCCCCATGCAAGGCGCGCTGGCCAACACGTATCAAGGCCTGCAGGACGATGACCAGCACGGCCGCCTTGATTCCGAGAAAGGCAGCATTGATGAGCGGCGTATCCCCCAGATAGACATAGAGGATGGCCAGCGCAAGCACCACGATAGCCCCGGGTACGACAAACAGCAATCCGGCCTGAATGCCGCCTTTGACACCCCGTTGTCGCCAACCAGCATAAGTCGCCAGCTGCATGGCCTCCGGTCCTGGCAGCAGCATGCAGAAGCTCAGGGCATTCAGAAACTGCTTTTCATCCAGCCAGTGGTTCTCTTCCACGATCATGCGATGCATCAAGGCTATCTGCGCAGCAGGTCCGCCGAATGACAGCAGGCCGATTTTCAGAAACGTTCGTAGAAAACCCATGTGAACCGTTGATCTCGGAAGTGAGGCTAACGGCCAAGTATTCCTTACTTGAGGCACACTGTCATCACAGGATGATGACGCACTGCTGCCAATACCTGACGAACAGGACTCCCGGCCCCGAGACCGGTCACCTCAAGGCGCGAAGATGCAAACAAGGGGCTGGATGGAAGCCCCTTGTTCCTCGCTCACCTACTGGTGCTTGTGAGCACTGTCCTTCTTCATCATGTCTTCCTTGTTCATGTCGTCATGATCCATCTCACCGTGGTCCATGTTGCCATGATCCATGGATTCGGCGTCTGCGTGTTCAATCGCGAATTCGACTTCCAGCTCACCGGCATGCTCGAATGACAGAGTGGCTGCCTTGCGGTCACCATCTACCAGAGGTTCAGCCAGCTCGGTAAACATCAAGTGTTTACCCATGGGCTGGAACTTCACCGTACTGCCTGCAGGAATGACCAGTCCATCCGTGATCTGACGCATGCGACTGACATCGCCTTCCACGGTCGTCTCGTGCAATTGCAGCTCATGCGCAAAGTACACTTTGCCACCCAGCAAACGCTCGTCCTGCGTACCGTGATTGATTATCTCCAGGTAGCCAGCTGCCATGGGGGCTCCTGGAGGGGTTGGTGGTGCGAAGGGATGCACGACCTCGATGTCGCCTGCGCGATACTCGTGCGCCATGACGGGGCCTGCCAGTGTGGCAAGTGCCAGCAAGCCAGCCGTGAGGCATGTGCGTACGCGCTCAGTACTCAGTGAATTCATCATGGATTTGAAACCTCTATTGTTATCGGCTCGGGAAGACCGGGTGTCAAGGTAGAGACACCTCGGGCAGGATGATCTTCTGGCCAAGGGTCAGAAAAACGGGGATTGGACAGAAAGTCGGTGTCGGTCAGGCTATGCAGGAAAGCCACAAGATCTTCTCTGACGGTGTCACTGGTATCGAAGCCCACCACCAGGGGATCCTTGAAAGGGCTGGTACTGCCATCGCCGGCCAGTGTGCCCTGCAAGGTTCTGCCTCCGGCGGCATAGTGATCAATGACCTCCTCCAGGGTAGCGGCTGAACCATCGTGGAAATAGGGGGCTGTGACGCCGACATTGCGCAAGGACTGCGTACGAAATTTCCCCATGTCAGAGGCCTTGTTCGTGAAGGTATACAAGCCCAACCCACCAGGTGGATAAGCACCTTCATCGTTCAGGTTGTAGAGTCCGGTATTGTAGAAAGCCACTTCTGCAAAACCACTGTTTGCCGTTTGCAGGGTATCGGTGAAATTGAATCCCTGATGACAGTGATAGCACTCGGCTTTCTCGGAATAGAACAGAGCTTCTCCGCGCAGAGCAGCTTCATCCATGGCGCTCTCGTCGCCACCGTACTTGTAACGATCGTAAGGACTGCCGACCGAAATCAGGGTGCGCTGAAATGCCGCCAGTGCTCGTGTGACAGTCGCCAGCTCCACCCGGCCTTCCCGCTCTGGAAACGCCTGCGCGAACAGCTCCCTGTACAAGGGTTCGCTCTGCAGCCTGTCAAACAAGAGCTGCTCTTGTCCGGCCAGCCCCATCTCAACGGGTTCCTCGCTGAACATCGGAATCAGAGACTGTCGCTCAAGGGATTTCATATGAGGATTGGCCCAGGTCAGCACCGGTGAATAAGCCACATTGGCAAGACCCATGGCATTGCGCTCGGTCACACTCCCTCCCACGCCTACCGACAGTGTCTTGCCGTCGGTAAAACCCAACGATTGCACGTGACAGCTGACGCAGGCGACACTGCCGTCCCTTGACAGACGATGATCGTAGAACAGATGCCTGCCAAGACTGACCTTGGCCTCATTCATCGGATTGTCTTCAGGCACTGGTGGCGGAGGCAACCACGCCGGTATCTGCCAATCGAAGGCGTTGTCAGAGCCACTGTCTGCACCATTGGCAGAAAGTCGAGTATCGGCACTCAGCGCAGCCTCGGGAACATGATTGCGCACTCTTTCGTCAACGCTATCGGGCTGCCTGATGACACTCACCGTCTGCACCTGCCCTGCCTTCTCTTCCGCTGCCACGGACAGCCGATCACCGGGCAGCCAGAGGCGGTACCAGAAGAATGCAGCAAGCAATATCAGGAGAATGCAGGACAGAACCAGAAACGGCCTTGCTCTTTTCAGTGTCGCAAACATGATTGACTCCGCCTGACGTCAGCGAACGGAAACAAGAGCCTGAGCTGCATTGTCAGACGTCAAGCCCAGAGCTTCGAGTATGGAATCGCACTCCGGATCATCCAATGCCGACATGCATCCTGGCGAAGTTCCTCGGGTATTGTGTGTCAGATCCGACTCAGCCAGGACGGCTGCCGGATCCACGACAAATACAGATGAGAACGGATCAGCTTGCGCAAAGCTCACTGCAACGCGGTTGGGTGAACCACACGATTCCGGAGCATTGGTCGGCGAATCAGCCAGGCAATCTGTCGACCCCAGATGCAAGGCCCAGCCTGCATTCCCATGTCCGCCTTTGCCTTTTTTCATCTTGTGTCCCTTCTCTGGTGAGGCAGCATGCTGCGCAGCCATCCTCTGTTTTCCCGAGGCATCATTGGGCTTTCCGGTGGCTTTTATCTGTGCCACTTCGCCTTTCGGCAGCAGATCCAATCTCAGGAAGCGATAGCCCCCACGCCAGTTCCAGAACAAGGCCGTCAGATTCAGGGGTGAGGCGGCCAGTGTCGGATCCTGATGATTACTCTCGAAAGGTATTCCGATATCGAATGCCACACCACGATAATCACCCGCAGGCACCTGCCCTCTGATCTCGTCATTGATCAGCGCTGTCCCGTTTGAGCAGTTGCCGCTACCGTTTTCAAAATCAAGCAAGGCGATATCACCATGTTGCCAGGGGCCATGATCGCTCAGCGTCACGGCTGTTTCCTTGCCATCGGCGTCGAGCAGCCTTACACGAGATACGTACAGTCGATAGTCCGCTATGCCGACGGCCGTGCTGGCAAGTCCGATATCTTCATACTCAGCGATGCAATCTGCAGGCTTTCCATCAAATTCGCCGGCAAATTTGAGTGTGATGTCCTGCAATGGCTCTGCCAGAGAGGAAAGCGAGGTTGTCGTCAGCAGGGTGGCAAGTGCCAGCCTGGGAAATGAATAGCGCAAGTTCATGAGGGAGACCACTTCAAGTGAAATGCCCGTGCACTGCCTGGTGGCAAGCCCACAGGTCGACCGGCGTGAATTGCGGCAATTCCTGCCATGACAAAACCGTCGATCAGCTGGAGAATCTCTCGATCCGGGTGGGCAATGTCTCGGATTGACGCACGGAGAATCGCTGTAGAGCGACTCAACCGGGAATGCAACGCGGCCAGGAAACCACCAGGCGAGAGCAGATACAAGCCTGCGTGCAACCGACTACGACACCTTCAATGTTGATTCTGAAATCACATCAGGGCCACGCGTCGACGCACTATCAGCTCACAGCTCAAGAGCGGGCTGGTGGTCCTCGATTGGAGACAGTTCGCAGCAGGCGAAGGGTCGCCACGACTTCCGATTGTTCATCAAGCTGTGCGACGACAGCAAATTCCGGGAAAGCCGTTCGTTGCCAGGCACGCTGCAATTGCGTTGTGCGTGAATCCTGCAGCACACAGTGTGCACTGACCCATGCATCCGAAACATCATCGACGACATCCCCCTGTGGTGACAGGGAAACACGTGCCAATCCGCCGCCGGTACAGATGATGACCGATGAATACCCGTTGCCAAAGGTGGCCGCGACAGCGAGAGAAACCTTGGGAGCCAGCAAGGCGCCAACCAACAGTAGAAACGCAGCAGCTCGCGCAACTGCGAAACAATGTCGATAATAGCGAGCACCCGTCCTCATATCACTACTATACCCAAAACCGGTGCCACCGTGGCACCCGCAACACCTGCCCGCAGTCTCCTGTTGAGACGCAATGACAGGCGTCACGTATTCACAAGCTTGCAACTGACTTTAGTCAAGCCAAGGGAGAATATCGAGCACAGGTGGTTTAATCTCTAATACTCTGCAAGACACCGCAAATATCAAGGAGATGTAAATCGATGTTGAAATTGACCTCAATAATGCTGATGACGGCCCTGGCCGCTACAGCCTGCAGCTCATCCAGCGACTCACCCAGCGACTCCACGCCCCCCGACGGCAACGACACTGGTGGCAGTGGCACTCCGGGCGGCGATGGAGATGGAACACCAGATAACGGTTCTTCCGGAGATGCAAGCATCTCCGGCAACCTGACTCAACTTGGCTTTGTCAGCATTGACGAGTCGACTGAAGACGAGGAAGTCAGCATCGCTGCCTTTTTCTACCGTTTTCCTCAGCAGGTTGACTCTGCTCTTTTTGCCGGCGCTATTGGAGGCCTGAATGATCAGGATTTCTGTAGCGTGTCTGTTGATGATGATTCAGACGACACTATTCCGGGACTTGATGCAGACGATCTGGACGACAATTTCTTCGAAAGCATACAGACGCTGTCAGCAGGTGAAGTCATTACTCTGGCCAGTGCGGCTGGCGATTCCTATGGAGAAATGCAACTAGGAACCCTCTTCGGCATTCAGGTTTACGGTACAACAGTCGAATGGGCCTATCCCGCTCCAGCGCCTCTCGTCGTCAATATCCCTGGTGACGAATTTCCTGCGTTCAACAACGTGCAGGTACCAGGCGCCGATCCCTTGTCGGACTTCACTACCAGTACCGGAGGCTCCTTGACTGCAGCAAGCACCATCAGCTGGACAGCCAATAGCAGCGGTGGGGCACATGTCATCCTCGAAGCTACCAACGACAATTCGGATGTCTATCTCGACTGCATCCTGGTTGACGACGGCTCGTACACTCTGCCTGCCGCCACCGTGGCAGAGCTTGATGCCGAACTGGGCAGTGGCTGGTCACTCGAGGTCGACGATGCTGAACGTACCGTCTACGTCGTTCAGCAAAGCGGCAGTTCTGCGCTGGTCCTGACACGTACCAGCGAATAAGGTCTTGCAGCCCGGTGGCCAATCAATGGTCACCGAGCCTGCCGGCAAGTAGGCCAAACGGTACGGCAATCAGGAAGTCGAATAACGCTGCAAGCTGAGTACGACGCCACGTCTGGGCATCATCTCGTCAAAACGCTCACCGGACCAGCAACCTTCTTCGAGCACGGACTGTCGAGGCACTCCCAGACGTATCAGCTCTGCGGTGACATCAGCCGCCCGCCCCAGAGCCAGGCTCTTCGGCCCTGCCATTACCGATGTTGCTCCATTGGAGCAGCCGATCACTGAAAAGACATCACGCTGGATGTCGTACTCATCGACAAACTGCGCAATCAGTTCTCGTGCAACCGGCTCCAGTTCAATGGAATCATTCCCGAACGGCAGAATCGTTTCTCTGACAAGAACAAGAGATTCGTATAGGTCGGAGAAGTTGGATCGTTTCAGCTCACGAAAATTGCGTAACGGCCTTTGCTGCAACATGGCGAGTGCTTCAGGCTGAAGCCCACGGATTTCCGCTGTAGCCGCTTCTTCAGCGACGGCCATCGGCTGCGCCACCTCGGCAGGAGCCTCGGCAACGGCCTTTACGGGAGCCTGATGTTTGAAAAGATCATCGTTGACCTGCAGATTACTCGCATCAGCCCCCTTGACCAGCATGACCGCGGTAGGGTGCACCTCGCTACTGTCCAGATCGGCGTAATTGCGCCTGACACTGACAGACCCGATGGTCACGGTGAATGTGCCCGCGTCTTCACCCTCAGCTTCGCTTTCTACCGGCTCTATCGTATAGCTGACTACCTTGTCTGCGGGATTACTGCCCACCGTCCTGACTGCATAGCCGACCCTTTCGAGACGTTCCTGCAAGGCGCTCGCAAAATGACTGTCATCAAATTGCTCCTGGGGCAGACTGAGTGTCGTGGTCTCAACGGGTATGGAACGGATCTGCACCAGAGCGCTCACCAGGTCGGTTGCTATCAGCTGCATGGCTTCGTCATGGTTCTTGTCAGGCGCTACGGGATTCAATGAGCAGCCTTGCAGCACCACAATACTGCAGAGAAGACCTATCAGGGTTTTCGGCAAGCCCATGTTCAAAACACTCCTTTTTTCTCGGGGATGGACGCAGAACAACAGTTCTCACTTGAACATGACACTCTGCATTTTCAGAGATCAACTCTAGCCTGAACACCCGGCCACTTATTGCCAAATTCTGTTATGAACTTCACATTTCTGCCGATGCATTCATCATTCGAATGACTTTACAGAGAGCTGTTAGATTAATTCCGGTTTTTCAGCAGAATCCAGAAGTGATCAAACGTCGCCTCCTCAGGTACGTTGCAGAACGACAATCTGACAATCGCTTACACAAGAAGCGCCTGAGTTACTATCAGTTACAGGTTAGATCAATCGCGATAAAGAGCAGAATACGACAATGCCCATGGTCAAATACAGGGAATGTAAGCGCCATATCATCGTCTGCATGGCGTTTCTCATCGCGCTGATAGCAGGCAAGGCCCAGGCTGAGTACTTCGGTCTCAATAACGGCCGACTCGGAAATTCCGGCAACCCCGGGTCATTGTCAGTCGAGTTGGGCCTGGTTACAGGCAAGCTCGTTGACCTCGACTATGACAACCCTACCTTGAGAATCAATTATCAACTCAAGGAGGAGATCCAGCTGTTTGCTGATCTGAGTAAAGCATCAGTCGGCGAACTCGACGAGAATGCCTTTGGCCTGGGTGCTTTCTACAGTCTTGGCAAATTGTTTTCATTCTCCGAAAACGTTACGTTCAAAGGCTCCATTCACAAAGCCAGGCTATACAAGTACAACAACGGCAGGTTGACTCCTTATTGCACAGGTCCCACGCCGGTAACCAACCCCTTCGACGGTAGTCTGACCATTGATCCGGGCTACTGCTCTTCCACGCTATCTCCCGGCTCTTCAAACGCCGAGTCCATCCAGGTATTTTCGTTTGAACTATTATTCGGCGGCAAACCCATCGAGGCATTGCAGTTCAATAGTCAGCATCCCTCCTGGTATCTCAATGTTGGAGTCAACAGCTTCAGAGGCAACAACATTGGCTCTGAGTTCGGAGCCGGTGGAGGACTGGTACTTCCACTTGATCAAGGCGAGTTGTATGCGGGCGTAGACATCATCAATGAACTGCTGTTCGGCGTCGGCTTTCGTTACGCAGTCAAATAGCAGTGTACTGATTGGTAAAAGTTGATACGCACTGAGAACGAGTGTCCGGTATTGTCAGCCTTCGTGAAAACAATCGAAGTCATTCAGTTCTTGCCCTGCGATTACGGTTCTCCAGGAAGCTCCGCCATCCCCGGCTCAACCAGATCTTCATACCGATCTTCAGCAGGCCCGAAAAATGGTTCCTCCTGGACAATGACCTTGCCGGAGCCAGGTTCCCTGACCGGCACGCGTACAGTCGGGTCTGCGAAAAGGATTGCCGATTCGGGTTCACCCTGCAGAAAGGATTCGATTTCTTCCAGGTCCCCTTCATCTTCCATTCCCCCTTCCAGCATGTCGGCCAGGTAACTGTCGCCTTTCCAGCCAGCAAACTCACCGCTCGTATCACGATATTGATGATAGGGGTCCACGCCGTTGACATCGGAAGGATTTGCGCCGAACGGGTAGGTAAAACTCTGGCTAGCATCCGGTTGTTCTTGCCGTTCCTCACTCGTCAGGATTCCGCTTCCTCCTTCTTCTGCGAATGACGACTGAGGCTCATCTTCCTCGGCAGCAGACTGAATATCGCTTCTTATCTGCTCTTCCGATACATGGGTGCCAACAGGGATATTCGTGATGTTGTAAACCACCTTGTGTTCGGTGTTTGCGTTCTCTGCTTGTGTTCTTGCCTCGGCAAGCAAGCGGTCTTTTTCCAGCAATTCCCGCTCTAGAGCGAGTTTCTGGGTCTCCATTCCTCGCAGCAGCAGATTCTGCTGTTCCAGCTCTTCAAGTTGAACACTCTGCTGTTGAGTTGAACGGCGGATGGAAGCGAGTTCTGTTTCCTTTTGCCTGATCAGTCCTGTCAGCGTTGCGTTTTCAGCTTTCTGAACAGCCAGCGCTGCTTCCAGCTCTCTTGTCTTGTCCATCAACAGATCGATCTTGCTGCTGAGTGCCGTGACCTGTTCGGGTTGAACCTGATTCCCGTCCTGATATACCGCACCCGCTGAGTTGACAGGCTCATTCACTGCCAAGACGTTCGATGTCGTCGCGGATGTCCACCGCTTGGCAACAAGACCAGCAATGATCAGGACAGCCAGGCAGACACACAGGCTGAGAAATCCAGCGGTTCGGGAGAAGCCGTTACGGGGAGATGAAGAATGCCGCGAGAGGAAGTGGCGCTGTATATAGCGCTTGAACCTCATACGCAAAATGACAAACCGCGCCGACGTCAGTCGATATGCGTAATCTAGCCTGCCTGTCGACATAGACGAAATTCCATCCCTGCTGTCATTGCACTGTCTTCGGACAGGTTACAGCCCATTCGGACATGCGTACATTGCGATTGTCATAGTTGACAACTTGTTTACGCACTGCAGTTCAAGCAGATGACTCACGATTCTCTGGAATTTACACAGAGCAGAATGCAAAAAGGCCGTCCCCGGAGGGACGGCCTTGATGGACGTGAATAAAACCC
>CBDUIJ010000174.1:0-11306 GCA_965367215.1 uncultured Granulosicoccus sp. | reverse complement strand
ATACGCCTCCAGCCAGCCCGACGAGTGCCGCAATTGCCAGCAATAGATCCTGATGGGCCGCTGACAGCGTCGCCAGCTGCGGCAGGTGTTGCAGCACCAGACTCGCTGCCACGACAGTCAGAAGCAGGCCGGCGGTTGGCAAGCCGTAGGCCCCCATGACCAGATACAGCCAATGTGAGCTGTCATCGTCTTCGAACTCGACGACAACCTCATCACCCGCCCGTACGACACAGTCACTCAGGCAGGACAGCTGCACCGCTGCGACGCCCTGATTGAAGATGCCCGCCCCACAACCCTGTCCGCGAGCGCAGCGCGCGCACTGTGAAGCCGACTGGATTTCCACGCTGGCCATCTCCCCAGCGATGACGTCATGCAGCACCCGGCCGGAACGCTGCATTATCGTCCGGTGGCTGAGACAGGACTGATCACTGCGGCAGTCATGATGGCGCTAACGCACGAGTACGGCTTTGGCGATGGCCTGCACGGTATCCGCCGGAACCTCGCCAACCGCCGTGATGAAGGCCTCTTCGGTACTCAGACCATAGGCGTTCATGGCACCCATGCTCGACAAGCCGACAGAGCTCTGGCTCTGTTCGGCAAGCGGCACGTACTCGACATACACCGAGACCGAAGCCATGCCATCACTGAGCATCACATGACTGACAGGACCGTCGTTGACCGGCATGGGAGAGTAGGTTTCCGACACTTCACGGTATCCATCCGGCAGATCCTGGAAGGTGACCCGATCGACCTGGTCGGCCAGAATCTCGGGCAAGCCGGCGGGCGCCTGCAATTGCCTGGGTTCCAGCCAGCTTACCTGCTCATTGTCCGTCGTCACTTCAAACCGCGCCGCCTCGATGCTCTCCGGATACTCGATGAACGTGAACATCACCTGCTCGACCGCGCGCTGGCCATCCAGCAGCATCGAGCGCAACAGCATGTGGGTATCACGATCGATCCAGAAACGATAACCGTAGCGAAAGGTGTCCGCGGGCAGGACATTGACCACATGGGTTACCAGCCCGGCGACGCGGTCCGGTGCTCCCATGGAAAACTGGTAACGCTTGTTGGCGGCAAGGTCGGCATCCACTTTGGGCAACAATTCGCGTGGCTTGGATTTACTCACCACCACCGACTGACTGGCTGGCCAGATACAGGTCACCAGCGTGTGATTACGGTAGACCTCCCTGGCTTCGCCATCGAGTGCCCGCAGACGCTCCAGCTCACCGTTGATGTCACTGGAGTGCAGAATGTTCATCGAGGTAATGTGATTGCCCTGAACATGAACGAAGTTGCCTTCGTAGTTCAGGGTTTTCATGGCAATCGACATGGACCTGACCAGATCGGCCGGATCCACTGATGCTGTGACATCACCGACACTGTCTGCCGAACCGGTACCGGCAACCGGGCCCGACTCGGACGCGGCGTGCGCCAGAGTGACAGACCCCATGCCAACCAGGGAGCTCATCAGGACAGCCCGCAAGGCGGTGACTACTGTCCGCGGTCCAGACATGACAGGCGCACCCTCAGACCCGAATTCCGGAAACCAACTGTTCACTATCAGCGCTCCTGAGCACGCTCGTCGTAACCCACCAGACGCGAGTAAGGCAGCAGCCCTTCACGGTCAGCGGTTGGAGAATTTTCGATATGCTGCGACAGAAACATGTTCAGTCGCTCTTCATTACCGGCTCGCTGCGATGACTGAGGAGACACCCAGTAAGAACCCGTATTGGCGACCAACTCCACTTGCGGCAATGGCGCACCCCGTACTTGCTGTGAGAACGCATCCCGACCGTCAATCGCCGCCGAGCTGCGCACCGCGGCCACGCTCTCGACCTGATCCGCTTCCTGACTCTGCCAGACATTCATGCCGACCACGGTAACCGCGGCGACACTGGCAGCCAGTGCGAAACCGGCCATTCCCGTGCCGAGCCATGCCGAACGCTGACCGCGACCATCGGTGGCAGCCAGAGGCGTGACTTCCGCCGACGTCTGTGCGTGGACAGGCACAACTTCGCTTCTGTCGGGGACCTCTGCGTAATTTCCCAGCGCAGTGATGTTGCTGTAGGCAGGTTCGTCGGCGATGGCATCACAGATACGCGATACCAGCGCGTTGTCCGTCTCGATCGGTTCGTTCTTGATGACGTCCCGAATCAGATGGTAGCGCGCCCACTTGCCGCGCAGCTCTTCATCGGCACAAACACCTTGAACGCAATCGGAGGGGTTCAGGTCATGCCACTCACCATCCATGAGTTGTGACAACTTTTCCTTGTTCATGGGGGGGTTATTGGAATCTTGCATGATTTACCTGCGTCTATCGTCGAGCAATGGCTCGAGGTTGTTATCTATGGCTTCCCGCGCCCGGAAGATCCGTGATCGAACCGTGCCGATCGGGCAATCCATGGCCTGCGCAATTTCCTCGTAGGACATGCCCTCGAATTCACGCAGACGAATCGCGGTGCGCAGATCGTCCGGCAGGGCTTCAATGGATTCTTCAATGACCCGGGCAATCTGGTCCGTGACCATGACGCGATCCGGCGTCGCATTCTCGCGAAGTGCGCTACCGCTGTCATATTGCTCCGCGTCGGCCGCATCGATTCCGGTATCACTGATCTTGCGGCTCATCGTGACCAGATGGTTCTTGGCTGTATTGATGGCGATACGGTACAGCCATGTGTAGAAAGCACTGTCCCCTCTGAAGTTCTTCAAGCCCCGATAGGCCTTGATGAACGCTTCCTGAGTCACGTCCTGCGACTCGTGAGCATCATGCACATAACGGGAGACCAGATGCCCTATCTTGTGCTGATACTTGAGCACCAGCAGATCATAGGCAGCCTTGTCCCCTCGCTGTACGCGCTCAACCAACGCCAGATCGATTTCTTTATCACTCAACGTATTCGCTCCTCGAGCGATTTGTGTTTCTGATGTAAACACCTTGTTCGAGGCGAGAATCATATCAGTTGTATATCCGGTATCGGCTAAAGAGGCCACGCAAACTATGACCACGATTCTCGGTATAGTTCATGCGCTGCCGATGCAAATGTGCAAAGGCCTTCTGAAAATTCATGAATTGTGCGGATAAAGCCCATGTCACTGCCACTGGTCCTCGAACCAACCGAACTGGCCACCTTGCTGGCCGACATACAGACCGAGGGTAATACGCTCGCCCAGGCTCATCTCTGTGTCGTTGATCTGCGCTCGGCAGAGGCCTACGCAGAGGGGCATCTGCCGGGAGCGGTACACGGTGATGCCGCTTTGCTCAGCCGCGTGGAAAGCCCGATGGGTGGGCTGATGCCGGATCCGGAACAGGTCAATACCTTCCTGGCCGGTATCGGTGCCAATCTGGGTGACCAGATCGTTGCCTACGATGGTGGCCGGGAAACACCGGCAGCGCGCCTGATGTGGGTGCTCGATGCCTACGGCTATGAAGTGGGCAGCTGGGTGAATGGTGGATTTGCCAACTGGCAGGCTCAAGGGCTGCCGGTAACGCAGGATGTGCCCGAGACACGCCAGGGACAACTGTCACTGTCGCTGATCGGTGACAATGTGATCTCGGCTGAAGGCCTGATGACAGAGCTCGACTCGCCCTCACTGAGCATTCTGGATGTACGTAGTGAAGCGGAGTTCAATGGCACGGACGTGCGTAGTGCCATGGGGGGACACGTTCCCGGAGCCCGCCACTTCGAGTGGACCAGCATGCTGGACGAACAGGGTCGCCTGCTCGATGACGAAGCCTTGCAATCCGCACTCGATGCCAGAGAAATCAAGACGCAGGACACCGTTATCGTCTACTGCCAGACACATCAGCGTTCAGCGGTGACCTATGTCGCACTCAAGCATCTGGGCTATGAGGATGTTCGCGCTCTGGATGGCGCCTGGTCGAACTGGGGTAATCGGGCCGATACGCCCAAGGCCTGATAGTCGATCGCTGAGGGACACCGGCAACTGTCGTTCAGTCTTGCCGGATGTTCCTTCTGACGACTGCTGATTGCCAGCAAGAATGGCTGAACGAAAGGCTGTGGCAATCAGTCAATCATGCAGACAGTCGCCTGCCGGACAGCTGCGCACTCAAAGACCTGCCAGCTTGCAGTAGTTGTCATATCGCCACTGGGATATCGTGCCATCAGCCAGCGCGTGCAGGACGCCGCAGCCCGGCTCCACCGTGTGGGTGCAATTGCCGAACCGGCAGGACTCTGCGGCTCTGGCCAGTTCGTGATAACCCGAGCGCACGACCTCCGGCGACAGATGAGCCACTGAATACTGGCGCACACCCGGCGAATCGATGATGGCACCGCCATGGGGCAGCTCGTACCAGAACGTCACCGAAGTGGTATGCGAGCCGAAGCCGGTAGCTGCCGATACAGCACCGACGCGCAACTCCTTGTCGGGCAACAACTTCTGGATGATCGAAGACTTTCCGACACCACTGGCACCGACCAGAGTGAAGGCTCGCCCTTCCAGTTCATCGAGTAACGGTTGCATGCCGTCAGCACTCTTGGTGTCGATGGCCACGGCCGGATATCCGATGGAGCGATAGGTTTCCAGAATTTCCTGGCTGCGCTGTCGCTGCTCATCATCCTGCAGATCGGATTTGTTGAAGATGATCAACGCACTGACGCCTGCACGATGAGCCGCCACACAGAACTGATCGATCAGCAATGTATCGATTCCCGGAGGATTGGCCGAGACAATGCCCAGATGTGTGAGATTGGCAGCCAGCGGCTTGACACTGCGCTTGTCGGCACGTTCAAGCACGCTGTCCCGCGGCTCGAGTGCAACCACTCTCAGCACGCCGGCATCGTACTCACCGAGCACCATGTCACCAGCAACCAGCAAGGGCACGCTGCGTAATGCATGTGCCTTCACAATCTCAGCCTCACCTTCCAGCTGCAACGCAACGCTGGCACGGAAGTTGGCAATAACACGAGCCCGAATACTCACTCGGGGAAGGCTATGGAATATGACAGTCTGATAGCAGGCACGTTTATGGTTTGTATGCTTGAATAACCCGGATGAGTTTAACGCTTTCTGACCATCGATGGCGTCATGCTCAGCCACACCGGGCTTTTCAGCCCTCTTTTCTTCAATCAAACACCTTATTAGAGGCCGAAACACTCTGATGCCAGCGAGTAATGACAACCTGATCTGGGTTGACCTGGAAATGACCGGACTCGATCCGGAAATCGATACCGTGATCGAGATTGCAACCATCGTCACCGATCCGCAACTCAACACACTGGCCGAAGGGCCCGTCATTGCCATTCATGTCGATGATGAAAAGCTGGAGGCGATGGATGACTGGAACACCGAACATCACACCCAGTCCGGCCTCGTCAAACGGGTGCGCGCCAGTGACTACACGCTGGACAGAGCCAGCGAAGAGACTATCGACTTCCTGCAGCACTGGATAGAACCGGGGAAAAGCCCCATGTGCGGCAACAGCATCGGTCAGGATCGTCGCTTCATGGTGCGTTACATGCCGCAGCTGGAAGCCTTCTTCCACTACCGCAATGTCGACGTCAGCACCATCAAGGAACTGGTCCGTCGCTGGCAACCATCAGCAGCTGATGGATTCAGCAAGAACAACACGCATCTGGCGCTGGACGACATTCGTGAAAGTATTGCCGAGCTGCAGTACTACCGCCAGCATGTCTTCTCTATATGAGTAATGAGTAGCCGCATACCGTAATTCTGCCCGCGTGTGTGCAGGTCATGCAGGAATCCGGACGACGTTTGGTCACAGCTGACGGTCCGGCCCTGCAAGTAACCTGCCTATGTAAAAAAAACCGGTGAATTTCCAGTATTTCTGGCTTCCTGATGCTTGACGAAACGAATTTGTGTTGACCTTATGCACAAGGAAAATCGGATTGCGAACCTGGTCTCAAAAACCATCAGCATCGAACTTTGACACTTGAAGAACATTTCATAACTATCTGATTTAATTGGATATTCAAGATTTGTTCAATTTATGTCCAAAATGACGACACCGTTAAATCTAAAGGGCTACAGGCAGATTTCAGTGGTTCATCCACAATGTTATCCACAGATTTTGTGGATAAGCCTGTAACACGCATCTTTGGCTGATTCCTAGCCGTTACAGGCACTGTTTGAGTGCCTTGAAGCGATGACGCCCAAGGCCAGAGCACTCTGCCTCGGTATGCTGCGCTGCAGATGGTGCAAGCATGATCGCCAGCAGTTGCCGCCGATACTTCTGCGACGCCATCCTCATCAGGCACATCCGACCTCTCCGGTTTGAAACCGACCTTCCGGCAGGTTGACCGACATCGGAATCGTTGAGACGAGGAAGTAACACTCAGACAATCGATTGACAGAAGAATGCCGGAAAAATGTCGCCTCAACACCTGAAAATATGATATTGGCGCTGCCTTTATCAACAAGCTTGCAATGCTTGGACAACTTCACGCGACCCGGTGCATTCCTGTACGCAGAGAAAACGAGATCTTCCTATCTGACTGTTTTCATTGACATTTCAAATGTGTTCAAAAAATGAGCAATGTGTCACAACCGTTACGCAGCAAGGGCTGCAGGCATCTATCCGACTTCAGTCCACAACCTTATCCACAGATTTTGTGGATAAGCGAATACACCAGGAAAAACAGATGACTGTTTACTGACTCGGTTACTCGGCTTGTGGCGGCAGAGACAGGCAGTCTTCTGGTGATCGAATTGCATCCCAGCTACCGACTCTTGCAACTAACCTGTTGCCAAGCCAGGAATTCGAGAATTCTCCCTTTATCGCGCTCCCGAAACTTGACTTGTTTTCAAGTTCCTCTTCGGCTTATGCACATTGATGACTGGCACCAAACCAGAACAGGCGATAAACGCTCCTGAAAAGTAAAAATACTCGCAAGTATCTGATTATAAACAATATTTAATTTGGTCAAAAAATGCTCAATTTGACAACACCGTTACATTCAGCGGGATCCAGGCCTGTTTCTGGTCTTAATCCACAAGCTTATCCACAGATTTTGTGGATAAAAGTACTACCGACACTATTTTGACTGGGATATCGGAACTGACACGGTCAAGCCGACGAGAAAACCAGCTGTTGCGACACCACAGGCCATGTCTCCATAGAGAGGCAATTCTGGAAATTGCATGACGATGTGTGAGAACTTCGAGGCTGATGTTGCCCTTGTATGCCTGCACCTCAGTTACCTCATTTCTCGTCGAACGCATACAGCCCTGTCGAATCGGAAATCCTCTCGGGAACAGTATCTGTCCCGAGCGTTGGGTAATTGACAATGAAACCGAAAACGTCGTCAATTTATCGCTCCTGACACTTGACTTGACATACGACTATCTGGTTTGTGCACAAGCCAGAAATTTGATGCCAACTGTGTACTCACCTATTCCGGACAGGTTTCTTCCCATAGGCCATTTATATAACTCATTGATATTGTTGTTTTATTTTAAAATGGTCAAAAAGTGAACAATGTGACGACACCGTTACCCCGTACCGTTTCAGGCAGTTGTTAGAACTTGGTCCACAGGCTTATCCACAGATTTTGTGGATAAGGAAACAAGCCGAGAAAATGCCATCAATTTGACGAAATCAGAGGCTTGAAAAGCGGTGGGGGGAGATGGTCGAACCGGAGTGCGGTGTAACGCCAGCCGCGTCTCAGGGACCCTGGATTATGCGTCCCGAACTCGGCACTCGGCACTCGGCACTCGGCACTCGGCACTCGGCTACTCGGCTACTCGGCTACTCGGCTACTCGGCTACTCGGCTACTCGGCTACTCGACTACTCGGCTACTCGACTACTCGACTACTCGGCTATTCAGCTGCCGAAGGCATTCGTACACGCGCTCGCTGAAGTGCAAATGTCATCATTCCAGCCGCCGGAGAATCGATGTCTGTACACCTTGATTTGTACCATTTATTCACGAGACCAGATCCCATGTGGACAAGGCAACGTCCGACTTTATACACAGCGTTCAAGAAACAGCGTCGATTCGGTGTTCAAAACCGATAAAAAACCAGAAACAAACCCAAGTGACTGTATTTACTGAAATTATCAGACTGTACAAATAATGTGCAATTTGACGATACCGTTACAAACAGCGGCCTGCAGGATTGTATACGCGCTTCCTCCACAAGCTTATCCACAGATTTTGTGGATAAAGAGTGATCAGAGTGGCTGACTGCCGGCATCTCGAGCGTTGCCGCAGCTATCGATGAGGAACGAAAGGCCGCTCATCAGTCTTGAAAGAGGTGGATTCGTCCTGCCGGCAGTGAGGAATCTTGTCTCTGGAGGAGGAAACCGAGCCGATCGTTGCCGAATCAGCTCAGAGGGGTACGCTGGGCGAAGGCTACGGCGAGCGTACCGCCATCCGTGTACTCAAGCTCACTGCCAACCGGCACACCGCGCGCAATCTGCAGCACCTGCACACCGTGCCGAGCAGCGATATCACCAATATAGCGAGCCGTGGCCTGCCCTTCGACAGTCGGATTGGTGGCCAGTGTAATGTCATCCACACCACCTTCCGCGAGCCGGGCCTCCAGCAGGTCGAGCCCCAGATCCTTTGGACCTATGCCATCCAGTGGTGACAGGTGGCCCAGCAGGAGAAAGAACTTGCCTCGGTAGTCTGTCGAGCGGTCGATTGCCATCACATCTGCAGGCCCCTCGACCACACACAACTGCGAGGACAGACGCGCCGGGTCAGAGCACCAGCGACACAGCTCGTTCTCGGTGAAAATGCGACATTGACTGCAGTGATGAACCTTGTCCATCGCCTTGATCATGGTCTCACCGAGCCGTCGAGCTGCATCACGATCTCGCTGCAACAGATGCAGTGCCATTCGCTGGGCGGACTTGGGCCCTACTCCCGGCAGACAACGCAGGGATTCCACCAGATCTTCCAACAGGCCGCTGCTTGACACCCTCTACGCCTCCCGAAGCAGACCAATCAGAATGGCAGTTTCATGCCAGGAGGCAGTTCCATACCACTGGTCAGACCGCTCAGCTTGTCCTTGGAAGCTTCAGCCAGTCGATGGCTTGCATCGTTGACAGCCGCAGCAATCAGGTCTTCCAGCATGTCCTTGTCATCACCGACCAGTGAATCGTCGATGGAGACCTTGCGCAGCTCATGCTGACCATTCATGGTCACCTTTACCAGACCACCACCACTCTGGCCTTCGATCTCCATGCTGGCGATTTCTTCTTGCGCACGCTGCATGTCTTCCTGCATCTTCTGCGCTTGTTTCATCAGATTACCGATGCCACCTTTCATGTTTCAATCCTCAATCAATCAAAGAAATTATCCAGACACAATAACGGAGACAAGTCGTACGGCACCGCCCTTCCTCAGATTTACCGACTAAGCATCGGCGCTGAGCAGGAATCCAGCGTATACCGGTTCTCAGCTGTCTCCCTGCGGAGCAATACTGGCTTCATCGACAGCACCGTCGACACGATCTATCAGCTGCCGAACTACAGGATCCTGGTCGATGGACATCCGGGCCGCAGCCATGTCGTCCTCACGCTGCTTTTCATCAAGGCGTGATGGTGTCAGAAGTTGTGCAGTGGAGAGCTCAACGGTTACGCGAGCTGGCCTACCCAGCCACTGTTCCAGTGCCGCCTGCACCCGTTCCGTGAAACGGGGAGTATTCAGATGTTCCGATGCAGCCTCCAGTCGAAGCTGAAAATGATCCGCATCAAGCGCCGCCAGGACGCAGTTACTGGCCAATTGTCTCGGCATCCCGGAGACATCCAGTTCGGCAACGATCAGCGGCCAGTCTTCCAGCTTGATGGCACTGCGATCAATGGATGTCGCTGGAGGTGCTGTTGGCGCAACCGACGGTTGAGCTGACGGAGCGGGTACGACGGGAGCCTGGGCTGCTGCTGGAGCTTGAACCGGGGCCACGGGAGCCTGAGCGGCAGGTGGTTGAGCTGCCGGAGCCTGATTTACCGGTGCCTGTGCCGCCGGAGTTGGCGCGGGACTCGCCGGGGCTGCAGGCACTGCCGTGGCAGCATCCGGTGGAGCCTCACCTCTGGCCGCTGCCAGAGCGGCTGCACGCAAGGCGCCGCCAGCCGAGACTTCTCCACGCACTGGCAAGCTTGCCGCTGCCGCCGGACTTGCCGAAGGCGCTGCAGCAGACTGCGCACCATCAGTAGTATCTGTTCGATTTCCAGCATCACTGGAGCCACCTGCGACGGGCTCCGGGGCCATCATCTGTGGAATGCCCTGAGGCCGGAAGGTATTCATGCGCAGCAGGGCCATATCGAAAGCCTCGCGCGGATCCGGCGCAAACGGCATGTCGCGACGTGCATGGGTACCAATCTGGTAGTACAGCTGAATTTCATCACTGGCCAGTGTCCTGGCCAGGCTGACGAGTCGTTCGTAGCCGGGTGATTCTTCCGGCACACTGCCGGGCACTGTCTGTAACAGGGCGACACGATGCAACAGGCTGAGCAACTCTCCCATCAGCTCGGCAAAGTCCGGCGCATATTCGGCCAGCTGCTCCACCCGTTCGAACAACTGGGCAAGGTCACCGCCCCCCAGAGACTCGATCAGGCCCAGCAATCTATCGATGGATGCACGGCCCAGCATGGACTCGACATCTGCTTCTCGCACCGAGCCTTCACCAAAGGCTGCGGCCTGCTCGACCAGACTCAGGGAGTCACGCACACTGCCTTCGGAGGCACGGGCGATCAGATCCAGCGCCGGCCGTTCGTGTTCGATCGACTCTTCAGTCAGTATTGTCGAGAGATAATCAGCCAGAGAACCCGGCGCCATGCGTTTCAGATTGAATTGCAGGCAGCGCGACAGGACCGTTACCGGAACCTTTTGAGGATCGGTTGTGGCCAGCAGGAACTTGACGTGTTCGGGAGGTTCTTCCAGTGTCTTCAGCAGCGCATTGAAGCTGTGATTGGAGAACATGTGCACCTCATCGATCAGGTACACCTTGTAACGTCCGCTGGAAGGTGCGTACGGCACGTTTTCCAGAAGCTCGCGAGTCTCCTCCACCTTGGTACGGGATGCCGCATCGACCTCTATGAGGTCAAAGAAACGACCCGCTTCGATATCCTTGCAGGCACTGCACTCACCACACGGTGTGGAACTGACGCCGTTGGTCTCGCAATTGAGACACTTTGCGAAGATGCGCGCTATGGTGGTCTTGCCAACGCCGCGCATGCCCGTGAACAGATAGGCGTGATGCAGACGATTGGTGTCCAGCGCGTTGATGAGGGCACGCAACACCGGCTCCTGTCCGAGCATATCTCGAAAGTGCTGCGGCCGCCATTTGCGCGCAAGTACTTTGTAGCTCATCGATGCCGATA
>CBDUIJ010000173.1:0-11411 GCA_965367215.1 uncultured Granulosicoccus sp. | reverse complement strand
GTCGACGACAAGGCGCAGATTGCTCGCATAGTGGGTGCAGAGAACGCGGCGCACATGGGGGCACACCTGACACGCCGGTTGTTGTCCTTTGCCAGTCAGCAGCGTCTGATGCCGGTTGTGACCAACGTGAATGATCATATTCGTAATGCCATGGCCTTGCTGGCGCCCACCATTGGAGAGACCATCACGCTGGATGAAGATCTCGACGAGCGATTGTGGAATACCCTGACAGACCCGGGCGAAATAGAGACGGCGGTCATCAATCTGACCATCAATGCCCGGGATGCGATGTCTCAGGGCGGTAGCATCACCATCATCACGACCAATGTCACTCTCGACAAGCAGGCGGTTGAACAAGGGCGGCTGGATCTCGAGCCGGGTGAATACGTGCTGCTGCAAGTCATGGACAACGGCCCCGGTATCTGCAAGACAATACAAGAGCGGATATTCGAGCCCTTCATTACCACCAAGCCGAACGGTGAAGGTGGTGGCCTCGGGCTAGCGTCGGTATTTGGATTCGCCAAGCAATCCGGCGGTTGCGTCGAACTGGATTCGACCGAGGGCGAGGGTACCACTGTCTCTGTCTATCTGCCCAGGCATGTCCCGCAGGCGACCTCTGCCAGTACCGTGGTGCGTGAAGCCGAAGAGTCCTGCCATTGTTTTCAGGGTTCCAGAATACTGGTGGTTGAAGACAAGGAGCTGGTGCGCGAGCTGACTGTTCAGCAATTGAAGGCTCTGGGGTTTCAGACTCTGGAGGTGGAAAACGGGGTCGATGCCATCGAGCTGCTCAAGAGTTCTGTCGAGGTGGATATCGTGCTCACCGATGTGGTCATGCCCGGTGGCGTCAGCGGCTACGATGTGGCTGACTGGGTAAGCCGCAACCGACCGGAGTGCCGATTGCTCCTGACATCGGGATTCAGCGGACCGGCGGAGTGGGAGGGCGGGGCGGATGTCACCGAACTGAACATTCTGCAAAAGCCTTATCGGCTGGATGATCTGCGCAATGCCTTGCATGATGTCATGGGATGCGAAGTCGCATAGGCCGTGTTGTCGAGCAGAGTCGATCTTCGTCACAGGCGTGGTATTTTAGCGCCGTAACCCTTGGCGCAGAAAATCAGTGAACGCATTACTTCGAATCATCGCCATCGGCGCGGTGTTGTGGCTCGTATTCATTGCACCGCCTGCCACCCTGCTGGCGCTACTTCAGGGGGCACCCTTCCATGCCTGGTGGCTGAGCAGCCTGTGGTTGCTTCCCTTGCCTGTCGCGCTGTTGTTCAGTGTGTTTCGCAGCAAAAGTGCAAGCTATCGCTGGTGGGTATTCCAGTATCTGGGTGTCAGTGCCATCGGTTTCTCGGCAGCCGTCTGCGGTGTGCTGTTATCGCTTTTCATCGATGACGTCAGGGCTGGTCAGTTTGCCGTGTTGCTGTTCGTGTTGTTCTATGCCTTCGCACTGTACGCTGCGCACCGTATTCACCTGATACCGCTGGAAATCATCAGCCCCAAGATAGCCAGGGCCCAGCGGCTTGTGCAGATCAGCGATGTTCACATCGGTTCAAGACGGGCGGCCTACCTGGAAAAGGTGATGGCACTGGTCAACGCTCAGAAACCGGACATGTTGCTGATTACCGGAGACCTGATTGATGAGAATGTGGCCGCAGAATCGCTACTGCCACTGGCCGGGCTGGATTACCCTGTTTTCTATTGCAGTGGTAATCACGAGCGCTATGTGGATTATCAGAACGCACTGGATATCATTGCCGGCCATGGTGTTATCGTTCTGAGTGATACCTCCACCATCATCGACGACATCCATATTCTGGGTGTAGAGGATCGCCAGCACATAGGCCAGGCTCAGGAAGCCTTGAATACACTGTGCGCATCGACCGACTCGCCGAACGGCGCATTCAGGGTGCTGCTCTATCATCAGCCCGATCTCTGGGCGACGGCCGTGGATCACGGTATCGACCTGATGCTGTCCGGGCATACCCACAAGGGGCAGATCTGGCCTTTCGGCTGGCTGGTGCGAACACGCTACCAGCATGTGGCGGGACATTTCCGAACGGCGCTCAGCCATTTGTTCGTCTCGCAGGGCACCGGCACCTGGGGCCCCATTCTGCGTTTTGGCACGCGCTGTGAGATGACGGTTATCGAGTTGAAGCCGGAGGGACTCTGAGCGCTGCATCCGTCTGTCTGGGGTGCAGGGCATGAATGACAATCCAGATATATTCGTCGAAAAGCGCACAAATTCACACGAATACACGATGTGCGTGTGCATTTCAGAAACCGCCTGGTCGCTATCAGACCCAACGAGGAACATCCCTCGATAGATCCAAGCCGTATGAAGGACATGTCTGCCCGGAAGTTCACCAGCCCCACGGATCACTCCGTTTTCTTTCTGGGCACATTGATGCTGACTCTGTGCATATTGGCTTTCTGGCCGCATCTGAGTGGAGTCCTGGGAATCAGCTGGCTTCCGCCCATCAAGTATGCACAGGTCATAGCCACATATTGTTCCATTGCGATGGTCATCTACTTTGGCATCAAGGTACTGCGGTTGACGTCACGTCTGCAGGAAATGGAAGAGGCTAGAGGTGTGGACAACCATGCCGCACTACACGATTCGCTCACGGGCGCGGCCAATCGGCGTCACTTTGAGAACAGCCTGAATCAACTGCTGGAAGACAGCACGCCGTCTCACACCTTGCTGATGATCGATCTCGATCGGTTCAAGCCGATCAACGATCTGTATGGCCATGCTGCCGGTGATGCTTTGCTGCGTGAGATTACCGCAGGCCTCAAGCGCCTGGTTCGTCGAGATGATCTGGTTGCTCGTCTGGGAGGAGACGAATTCGCCATATTGCTCCCGGGTATCACCAACGGCAAGGCTGAAAAGAGCGCTCTGGATGTGCTGCGCTTCGTCATGAAATATCGACTGACCTGGGAAAGTGAACGTCTCAGTGTTGGAGCCAGTATCGGCCTGGTCAATATCAATCAGCCCGGACTTGACGCTGCAACACTGCTTGCAGCATCCGATGAGGCCTTGTACGCCGCGAAGGAATCCGGACGGGGTGCGATCTACGCTGCAGATCTGAGTACCGAGCCAGGTCAGCCGACAGCGTTTCGTCGAATCAATTCCGAGCAGAGCGTTGCGTTCGCCGGTAAACGGAGTCATGAACCGGAGGACGGGCGAAAGCAGGAAGCGGGGGCGAGGTTGATGACAAACCTTGCGCTCGATGATTCAGACGATCGTCGCCGTGCTCACGGAGCCAGGCGCCGCCATGATGTCAAATACTGGGTCAGCATCGAACCCAAGACCGCAGGCAATGAGTTGACTCCCGGCATGCTGATGCGAGAGCTGATCGGGGATGCCGCTGCGAAGAAAGATGGTGGGGCAGACTTTGCAAGATGGGTGGTGGCGATGGCGCTGAGCGCTGCATCGCGCCTGGCTCCAGCCGAGGTTGGTCGTATACATTTCGTATTGCCTGTGCCGGCGCGCGCCTTTGTCGTCGTGCCAACTCTGGTGGATGAAATTCTGCGTAGCAATGCCTTGTCTCGTGTTCCCATTCGACACATCACATTCATCCTGCATGGCGTGGAAGCGGTTTACGATTCGCCTGTCCTGAAAGAGGTTCACCAGCGCCTGACTGCCAGTGACTTTCGCCTGGGCTATGAAATACGCGCTGACAATCTGGAAGTTCTGGCACCGCTGCGATACATTCCGTTTGCCGAAGTTCATCTCGGGCGTGAACTGATGAAGAAACTGCGCCCCGGATCAGCTGATAATGCAACTCTGGATGCCTTGTTGGCATTCATGGATAGTACTGGAACCACACTGGTGTCGTCTTGTGTGGATACGCAGGAAGAAGTCGACCTGTTGAGCAGCAAGGGGGTCAAGCGGTTTACCGGGCCAGTGTCGGGTTCCCCGAAACCTTTGCATGACGTACTGGCTGGGCTGTCCAGGCATAGCGACGCTCAATGTCATGAGGTGCCTTGAGCATCCTGGCGTGAGCGCCACTGGCGGCTGAAATACGGTCGGCGACTACTTGCCCTGGCGATGCTCAAGCATCGATTGGCGATTTTTCCAGAGTCTCGTTGATTCTCTGCTGCAACTCGGCAAGGCTGTAAGGTTTCTGAAGGACTCGAAGCCTTTCACTGTCGACGTCGTTGGCCTCAGCCATCTGTTCATTGAATCCCGACGTCAGCAAGATCGCACAGTGAGGCACATGGGTCTGTGACCATTGTGCGACATCGAATCCGGACATGCCGCCTTCCATCACGATGTCGGTGAGGATCAGGTCGAAGGCGGAGTCGGCCTTGAGTATCTCGATAGCGGATCGGCCATCGTTCGCCTGTCGGGTGTCATAGCCCAGCGCATGCAGTCGCTCAACCGTGAGATCGCGCACCATGTCGTTATCCTCGACGACCAGAATTCGTCTGACGCCATTGTTCTGATGGGTCACCGGCGGTTCTTCCTTCGCGGCGCTGACAATCATCTCGCTGTAACTGGGCAAGTAGACGTGGACGACGGAACCATGATCGATGTGTGAATGAACATGCACGTCTCCACCTGACTGCTGCGCAAATCCATGGATGGACGCCAGTCCCAGTCCGGAATTGGCTTCCTTGGTCGTGAAGAACGGCTCGAAGACACGCGCCTTTACCTCATCGTCCATGCCACTGCCCGTGTCCGATACCGATAGCCGTATATAGTCTCCGGGCGGAACACCGAAGGCTTCATCAGTTCCGTCTTCGGTGATTCTCAGGTTTTTCGTTTCAATGGTGATGCTTCCACCGTCAGCCATGGCATCGCGGGCATTGATGACCAGATTCACCACAGTATTCTCGATTTCGCTGGCATCGGCCAGAATACTCCACAGGTCGCTGGAGAGTTTCGCGGTCAGCGTGATGTTCTCGCCAATGGTGGAACGCAACAGTTCGATGGCACCCAGAACATGCTCATTGGCATTGAGCACCGTGGGTTCCAGTTGGCCTTGCCTGGCGAAGCTCAGCAGACGACGAGTCAGACGCGCACCCATCTGCGCGGCACTCTCGGCTTTGGCGAGATAGTCGCGATGACGCTTGTCGCTGATATCCATCGACAGGAATTCGATATTGCCGGCAATGACACTCAGAAGATTGTTGAAGTCGTGGGCAATGCCTCCGGCGAGCTGACCGACTGCCTCGATTTTCCGTGATCGCTGTGACCACTCTTCAGTCTCGAGTTTCTGGGTCACATCGCGGTTGATACCGATATAGTGAGTCAATTGTCCATCGGCACCATGAACCGGGGACAGGGTCAGATCGTTCATGAAATCCGTGCCATCCTTGCGTGTGCTCTTGAAGAGCACCTGCACCGACTCACCCTTTTCCTGCGCAGCTTTTATCTTCAGGTGCTGTAATTGCTGGTAATTGTCCTTCTGCAATATCCCTGCACCCTTGCCGATCAACTCATCCACCGAATACCCTGTCATCTTGCACAGCGTCTGATTGACGTAAACCAGTGGATTGTTCTCCTGGGTGGCATCGATAATGGTGACGCCCACATCGACCGCCTCGATTGCGCGTTCGCGTAGCCGCACATTCTCTTCCTGGAGTTGGCGCTCGCTGATATCCTGAACAATGGCGGCGAAAACTGGTGGTACCTGTGTCGCCATGTATTGCAAATGGACTGCCACCGGATAGGTGCTACCGTCCTTTCGCCGGTGGGATGTTTCGAACATGTGTGAATCAAGTTCACCTGACTTCAATGGTGCGACCAGCTCGTGCGCATTCTCCTCAGTCATTGCGACTGCGAAATCCCAGGGCATGAGCTGTCTGGATTCCTCCACGCTGTAGCCCAGATTTTCGCGGGCGGCGCGGTTGGCATTCAGAACCTGATAGCTGTCTGCATCGCACACGTAGATTTCATTGGATGAATCTTCGACTATCTGTGCCAGACGATTGCGGCTGGCTCGCGCCTGTTCGCGTTCCTGACGTGTCCTGGACAAGCGAATGGATCGATCTTCTGCCAGGAACCGATCGGATACATCACGCATGACACCGACAAAGCTGCTGGTCTTGCCGTTTGAATCCGTCACCGGCGACACTGTCAGTTCGTTCCAGAAATCAGTGCCATCCTTGCGATAGTTCTTCAGGACAACAGTGCAGGGTATCTCCGCCATCATGGCATCGTTCAGTTGTGCAGCGCTTTCGGGGTCGGTCCCCGGTCCTTGTAGAAATCGGGGGCTCTTGCCCAGAGCATCTGCCTTGGAATACCCCGTCATCAATTCGAATGCCCGATTGACATAGGTGATCGGGGTGTCGAGTAGATTGGCGTTGGTGATCATCACGCCGTCCTGAGCGGCTTGTTCGACAATACTGTCAATGGCATTGAATCTGGATTCGAGCCGTTCGTGAAACAGTTGGATGATGGCTTTGGACAGTTGATCGAGCCCGTCTCGCTGCGCCACTGACAGGCGCCTGGGTTTCTTGTCGACAACACACAGCGTCCCCAGAGCGAAGCCATCCGGGGTTACCAGAGGTCTGCCCGCGTAGAAGCGAACACCCAGTTCGCTGGTGACGAGAAAGCTGTCCTTGAATCGCTCATCCAGACGGGCATCTTCGATTTCCAGAAGTTCATCCGGCTTCAGGATGGCATGATTGCAGAAAGACTCGTCTCGGGGTGCCTCTGGCTTCTGCATGCCAACACAGGACTTGACCCAGAATCGTGTGGCGTCGATGAGGCTGATGAGTGCGACCGGCGTTTCGCAAAGATTTGCTGCAGCCTGGGTAATGCTGTCCAGCACGGCATCGGAAGGCAGATCAAGGATGCCATAGCGCTCAAGGGTGGCGATGCGCTCTTCTTCGTTGTTCGGGCGTGATGCGTTCTTCATGAGACCCCCCCCGACTGCCATCAGCAGAGATGGTCTTTTTCACTACGGTCTGGGTCAATTCAACCAACCGCTGCGTGACTGATGTGTCGCAGCTGAAATGACGATTACTTGCTATGTGTCTGGATAGTCTAGCGAACCCGGCAGTGCTCTGTCCATTGTAATGACCGGCCCGGGGTGTCTCGTGGAGGTGCATCTATCAGGAGGTTGATGAATAGCGCGGTGTTGTATTATAATTCTGGTTTTTTCTCGTGTGGTTCATGAGCGACTTTGCGCTGCCGGTGTCACTCTGGCGCTATAACACCGGGCCAATGGTTGCAATAGCGTTGTTCCACAGTCTGTGTGGCAAGGACCAGCCCTTCACCTGCAAAATCGTGACTGGCCTGGATTGCCTCAGGTAGTCTCGCTGCCTTTCCTCGATTGCTCGGGTTGTGGCGATATCCTGCAAGAGAATGTCGTTCTCATAGTTCAGATCGAAGCTGCGCAGGTCCATATTGCTCGACCCCAGGAAGGTTACACAACCGTCGATGGTCAGTGTCTTTGCATGCAGCAAGCCCGCTGTATATTCATGAATCGATGCTCCGGATTGCAGAATTGCCTGGTAGAAGCTGCGACTGGCAGCGGCGACAATCCAGGAATCATTGCGCTGAGGGAAAATCAGGGTGACGCGAACACCACGATAGGCGGCAGCCTGAATGGCATTGGTCACAGTTGCATTGGGTACGAAGTAGGGGGTCGATATTGTCAGCGTCTTGCTGGCCGTACCGATCAGACTGGCAAAGAGTTGCGCCGAGGCGCCGGCTCGCTCGGTCGGACCATCACCGACGATGGAAGCCGGAAAGCCGTTTGCAAAGACTCGTGGCGCCAGGGCAAATTCCTTCAAGGAGTCCTTGCGGGCCACCATCCAGTCGCTGGCAAAGAGCAGCTGGTTCTGGGCAACGACCGGTCCTTCGATACGCAACATGATGTCCACCCAGGGTGCAAAATCAGGTTTGACGAGGAATTCAGGGTCGGCGCAGTTCTGGCTGCCGCAATAGCTTATCTGCCCGTCAATGACCGTTATCTTGCGGTGGTTCCGAAGGTCGATGCGACTGGTCAGCAAGGTACGCAGTGGTCTGTCGAGAGGCAGGGCAATCTCTGTCCTGACACCAGCTTCACGCATTGCCTGCCACAACGGTGAGCGGATCAATTGCCTTGACCCCAGACCGTCCGCCATCGCTCTGCAATGAACACCACGCGCCGCGGCTCGTATCAGCGCCTGTGCAAGGTTTGTCCCCGTCGTATCCTCGAGCCAGATGTAATACAGCACATTGACCGACACAGTGGCTGCATCGATGTCGCTGATCAGTCGGCGTCGTGCCTCAAGCGCGTCCGGCATCAGTTCGGCATGGTTTCCGGTGTTGGTCTGGAAGCCGTTGATTGAGGCAGCAAACTTGAACGCGGGCTGATAGGCAGGTTCAATGGCATCCTGCAGTACCGATTTCGACCCCAGAATGGCTGGGCTATCGGCAAGCACGGAGTTGATGATGACGCGACGCCTGGAGGCACTGCGTCCGAGCTTGGCTTCGCCGAAAAGGAAATAGACGATGACGCCAGCCACCGGCAAGGTGGTGATGACCATGAACCAGGCCAGCCGCGATGAGGGCACAAGATCGTCTCGCAGCAGCACACGCATGGTGAGGCCGGTAACGAGCAGCGCATGCAAGAGTATTATGTACATGTTCCACGCTTGTGAGGAGTGCCAGAGGCGACTAGCATATCAGCGTGAAGACAATGGTTGAGGCGCAGGCTGGCATGCCTGGAAAAACTCACATCGTCATGGCCTGGACATACTGAATCACCCTTGTGGTATCGCCGGAGTGCATTGCGTGCAGCTTTCCCTGAAAATCATTCTCTGGAGAATACTGGCGCTGACGTGTCTGGCGCTTGGCATTGCCGGAATTCCGCTACCCGTGCTGCCCACCGTGCCATTTCTGATTGCCGCTGCCTGGGCGGGTGGCAAGGGCTGGCCTCGTCTTGAACAGTGGTTGCTGGAGCATCCACGCCATGGTCCGGCCATTCGGCGCTGGCGAGATCACCGTGCCGTACCCCGCCGGGCAAAGGTGTTCGCCGTGAGCATGATGACCCTGAGTGCCGTGATCATCGTGCTGAGCTCGGCGGCACTGTGGGTGAAGATCATGGTGCCTGCCGTGATGCTGGTGGTGGGTGTATGGTTATGTCGTCATCCGGAGTCTTGAACCATGAAACGAGTCCTGCTCATACCCGTTATCGTTCTGACACTTCTTGGCTCGGCCTGTAGCAGTTTGCCCAAGGCGCCCTCCACACAAGCCCTGGTGAACGATGATTATTCCCTGGCCATTGAATATCTGGAGAAGTACGTACCGACTCAGATGAAGAAACACCGGTTAAAATGAGCCACTACTGCACGTGGTAAAACGCTGCAGCCTCTGTACGGAACCGAGGCTGGTTTCGATGGCCAATATTCATCTTTCGCTCGAGACGTGTCGGGTGACAAATGGATCCATGTACGCAGGCCCTGCATGCGGAATGATCTGGTGGCTACCCAACTCATCACCTGAGAACGTAACTTTGCCTGGGATGACGGGGTCGGTGATTGACCCTTTATTTAATACAAGTGTGGGGTTTTTGTCGATTTGCGACTGTGATCTTCATTGTGAGCTGACGTAGTACTTTTCATGCACTGACTTTGTGCGTCTGGGTAGTTTCTGGTGCGGTTTTTCACTCAAATTAAAATTTTTTTCACGCGTGTGGATTTCGGAGAACATATGAAGTAAAACTAGGGGCCTACCTTTCCTGCAACCTACTCATTCCTGACTGTGGATAGCAATATGACAACCCCTGGTAGTTCTTCCCTGGACAAGAAACGACGAGGCAGGACGGCCTTCGGTACCATTCTGGTAGCCTCGACATTACTGTATGCCTGCTCGGATGATTCGGATTCACCTGACGGCTCGGACGGATCGCCAATGACTGACTCATTCTCGCTGATGGAAGCCGATATCGCTGGCACTCATGCTGCACTGGAAGACGGAACCGTCACCTGCCGCGCTATCGTGGAAGGGTATCTGGAACGAATCGAGGTCTATGACAAGACGACAGGGCTCAACACGGTCATAAGAACCAATGATGCAGCGCTGGCGACAGCCGATCTGATTGATGCAAAGATTGAAGGTGGCGAATCACTGGGAAGCCTGTACTGCGTTCCGGTACTGGTCAAGGACCTGTACGACACCTATGACATGCCCACATCAGGTGGCAATCTGAGTCTTGCCAATTCCATACCGCCGGATGATGCCTTCATGATCAAGGCGCTGCGCGATCAGGACGCCATCATGATCGCCAAAACCAATATGGATGAATTTGCATTCAGCGCAGCTCGCACCGTCAGTTCACTGGGTGGTCTGACCCGAAACGCCTACGATCTGGAACGAACACCAGCCGGGTCCAGTGGCGGTTCTGCTGCCGGATTGGCCGCCAACTTCGGCCTGATTGCCACCGCATCGGATACCGGTAACTCCATTCGCGGACCAGGCTCGCACGCAGCCCTGGTCGGTTTGCGTAGCACCATGGGGCTCATCAGTCGAGACGGCGTCATTCCCCTGATCCTGGAGCGAGACATGACGGGTGTACTCACGCGCACAGTGGCAGACACCGCTCGTGTCATGAATGTCATCGCCGGCTATGACCCTGCTGACCCGATCACAGCACTCAGTGATGGCGAGATTCCTGAAGACTACACGGCGTTTCTTGATGAGAACGGCCTGGACGGCGCTCGCCTGGGCGTGTTCCGTGGGTTGATTGATGACACCGCAGATGCTGACGTACTGGCACAGTTCGAAACGGCCATCGCTGACCTTGCGTCGGCAGGGGCTGAGATCGTGGATGATTTCGATGTGCCGAACTTTGACGAAGCGGTTGACGGCGTGGAAAGATGCTTCTCGTTCAGGTACTACTTCGACAAGTACCTTGAATCTCTCGGCCCCGATGCTCCTGTCACCTCGCTGCAGGACTTGCTGGAGAACGGGCAGTTCTCGGCCGTGCACGCAGGTTCCTACAGAAGTGCTCTGGCTGTAGAGGGCGCACCGAGTGAACAGACGCCGCCCTGTCTGGGTGTGCCCGGTTCAGTTGCCGACAACCCCGGGCAGCTGGCGTTCAGAAACGCGGTTATCGCTGCCATGGATGATCAAGGCGTGGACGCACTGATCTACCCAACCTGGGATAACTCACCGCAACCGCTTGGCAACAATCTGGATGAGCTGCCGCAAAACGTGGGTGACAACAGCCAGCAGCTGGCTCCCTATAGTGGGCAGCCTGCCATCACTGTCCCCATGGGATTCGACGGATCCAATCTGCCGCTTGGCCTGCAGATATTTGCACGACCTTTCGATGAGGGACTGCTGATCAAGTATGCCTACGCCTATGAGCAACGCACCCAACACAGAGTGCCACCGCCGCTGTTTCCGGAGCTTTGATTGTCCGGGTAGTCAGATAGTTGTCCTGCGCTCTGGAGTCGTTGATATG
>CBDUIJ010000172.1:0-11446 GCA_965367215.1 uncultured Granulosicoccus sp. | reverse complement strand
CGACTGAAGGCTGCCGCATCTGCAGCGAGGATTGTCGTCAGCTTTCGTTGCACTTCCGTGGACATGGCAACACTCGTGAGCCGGGTCGATGCAGCAGACGGACCGACCGTCAATCGAGTCTGCTGTCGGCTTCATACTGTACGGGTCAGGATTGAGCCAATCGTGAGTTCCAGTGCCTGGAATGACAGTTCGGACTCGAACTTGTCCGACACTTTGTCAGCATTCTGCCAGAACCACAACGCTTGCATGTCCGGCTAGCCTAAATGGCAGCGACAATGACACGGTGCTTTATGGCCGCACGTCAACCAGGGGGAGCCCATGATCATGAGTGTGAAACGCACACGAACGCTCATCTGGAGATGAGATGCCATCATCCAGAATCCCCACCAATTATGGGTAGTGTCTTGAGAGTTTGATTCCGCAGAATCCCCGCAAGCTTCAGAACTCAAAAGTGCGGGTGTCGCTGTAACAGCGAGGAAAAACAGGCAGATAATGGTGGGGCGTGCTGGGTTCGAACCAGCGACCACCTGATTAAAAGTCAGATGCTCTACCAACTGAGCTAACGCCCCCGAATACTGCCTACGGTCGGGAGACCGTTGCGATGCGTGTATGTCTTGCTACGTATCGAGCGCGTAATCATAACGCACTTTTTAATCTTGTGGGGGACTAAAGCCCTTCTCTATCCATTTTTTGCAGACGCTTTCTCGCTAATACTGCTGCCGAGCGTCCAGGGTAGTCTTCCTGAACCCCTGTCAGTATGGTGCGAGCCTGTAAATACTCACCTTGCTCGTACAGAGCGAAGCCGATTTTCAACCTGGCATCAGGAACCTTTGTACTGTCCGGAAAGGAATTGACGACGACTCCGAAGTTGCGCAAGGCATCTTCGAACTTGCGCTGAGCGTACATGGCCTCACCCTGCCAGTACCAGGCATTGTCCGAATAGGGACCATCGGGGTACTTCATCAGAAAGTCATCGAACGAGGCCACGGCACTATCGTTCTGACCGCGAGCCAGCAAGTCGTAGGCGCGGGTATAACCGGCTTTCTCCGCCTGGGTTGCCGTATCTCGCAGAGCGCCTGTGGGCGGCCGTGGACCATCACCGAAGTCGGCATCATTGGCAAACGGTACGGCGACGCCGTCTTCCGCCACGAACACGCCTGCCGGCTCGCCTGCCGTCTCATCAAGGCCACCACCTGCCGTCTCGTCCAGCAAGCCGCTTCCCAGACCATTATCTCCGGCCAGCAGCTCCAGAGAGTCACCAGCCTCCTCCAGGTCCGTGATGCGCCTGTCCGTGTCAGCGTACAGATCGGAATTGCGCTTGGTCATGTTCTCGATTTCGTAGTTGAGACTTTCGATCTCACCACGCAGGCCACGAATTTCCTGTTGCAGGCTATCGATGCGCTGCAACTGCTCCAGCAGAGACTGATCCATGATTCGCTCGACCCGATCAAGCCGACTGTCCAGATTGTTCAGCGTCGGTTTTTCCTGAGCCACGGCCGTACCACTACCCAGCAACAGGCAGGCAACGGCCAGCCATCGCAGCTTCAGGGGCTTGCGGCCACTTGTCAGCAGAGCAGCCGGATACCTGAGAGCCATGGCGGAGGTTTCAACGACAGTACGTGAATCGAGCATCGGTGTAGTAGTCCTTCATCCTGGGGTGGCGAAGGCAAGGTCCATCATGGACCCTGCAGCTGGAATGCAATGACAGGCAATCAGTTCGGAATGGTGGATTCGTAAATGATGTTCACGCGCCGATTCTTGGCCCAGGCATCACTGTTGTGGCCGTCATCCACTGGCAGTTCCTCACCATAGGACACGGTGCGGGTCTGAGCGGAACTCACACCCTGCAGCTGCAGCATGCGGGCAATGGTCATGGCACGTCTTTCACCCAGAGCGATGTTGTATTCGCGTGAGCCACGTTCATCGGTATGACCTTCAAGCCGCACCCGACCTTCCGGGTTCTGCGCCAGATAACGACCATGCTGCGCCACGATATCGAGGAACTCGGGCCGCAGTTCAGCCTGGTCATAATCGAAATAGATCACGCGTTCCAGCGGCGCTTTACCGGCAATGGAATTGGGATCGAACTGGCTGATATCCTGCACCCCGTCAATGGTTACCGGCTGCACGACGGCAGGTGCACCGATGTCGGCCAGATCCGGTGCGCGGCTGGGGTTAGATCCACAGGCACTGAGCGCCAGCCCGGCCATGGCGATGATAAGTAATTGAATTCTGGACATTGACATGCTCTCGTTTGAATCTGTTTACTTGGAATACGGCGACCAGGCGGGTTCCCGAACCGATCCCCCGTCATCCAGTGACAGGCTCTGTACCACACTACCATCGAGTGATACGGCTCCCAGCGTTCCACGACCGTTCTTTTCAGTCGCGTAGATGATCATCTGCCCATTGGGAGAAAAGCTCGGCGACTCGTCCAGCGTGCCTTGAGTCAAGGTCTGGAACAGGCCCGAGGAACGATCGATCATGCCGATCTGAAAACCCGTACCAGCTCCGTGCACGAAGGCGACGGTAGAGCCATCGGGTGACACGGTTGCACTGGTGTTGTACTTGCCCTCGAAAGTCAGGCGACTGGCACGACCACCGCGAGCGGATACCTGATACAGCTGAGGCCCGCCACTACGATCGGAGGTGAACACCAGATTGTCATCATCCAGCCAGACCGCTTCGGTATCGATGGCATCACTGTCGGTGACGCGCCGCAGCTGACCGGAGTCAACCTGCAGGATATAGATGTCCGGATTGCCTTCGAAAGAGAGCGTCACGGCCAGTCGCTTGCCATCGGGTGACCAGCTGGGCGCGCCGTTGATTCCGGCGCGGGAGATGACCTTGACGCGACTGCCCTTCTCTCGATCCTGAACGTAGATGGCGGATTGCGTACGATTCTCGAAGGAGACATAAGCAATCCGGACACCGTCCGGTGCCCAGGCCGGTGAGAGAATCGGCCGTGGCGAGGTCAGCATGGCCTGCGGGTTTTCACCATCGGCATCGGCCAGTTGCAGCTGGTAGGTACGATCGCCCACGACGCCGGAGACGGACACGAAGGCAATCTGCGTATTGAAGGCTCCGGGTATACCCAGAATTTCCTCATACACTTCGTCGGAAATCTGATGAGCGGCACTGCGCAGTGTCTGGTCGGTGACCTGAAAGCTGAACCCGGTCATCAACGATTGCTGCAACACATCGTAGAGCTGGAACTCCACCACATAGCCAGCCGCCGCTGCGGGCTTGATGCCACCGATGAGCAGAAAATCGGCTCCGGACAACCGCCAGTTGGCATATCGCGGAACATCGCCGCTGACCGGGTTGGCGACAAGATCCTGACGATTCAACGGAGAAAAATTGCCACTGCGCTGCAGATCGGCATCGACGATGGCAGCGATGTCTTCTGGCGGCTCCCCGCTACCCGTCCAGCCGAATGGCACGATGGCAATGGGAATGGCGTTCTCGCCACCCTGGGTGATTTCGATCTCGATCACCGCTTGCGCAGGAGCTGCCAGCACAGCCAACAGCATCAGGCTGGACAGCACACCGCCCAGCACAGCCCGGCCACGTTGCCTGACGGCAGACCGAAGTGATCCAGATACACGGCTTGACAGCGGATTCACAGCCGCAAGGGCCGCCACAGCCACCGCAGGGAGTCTCGACAGAATTTCGCTCATACGCGCTTTGAAGTACAAATCATCAGTGTCCAAGGTTTGTCGTGCCACGTGGAATCCTAAACCATCCGCTCAACTTACACAGATAAGGGTAGTTCAATTGGTAATTAACCCCAAAAGACAACAGACCTGCAGGCAAAGCCGCTGCGTCTCGTTACCGAACCATCAGTTGGGCCGGAAATAGAATTTCAACCGTCGGTCGAACAACTTCGGATCCGGCGCTGCAGGCAAGGGAGAGGCCGCCAGCACGGCATTTTCGACGGACTTGCGCAGGGCTGCACTACCACCTTCACAGGACTCGACGGACACCTTCAGCACTTCACCCCCTACAGATTGCAATACGCTCACAGTGCAGTCCACCTTGCCGGTGGTACCCGGTGGCTTGCGCCAGCTGCGCTCGACCCGTTGCCTGATGGAGTTGAAATAGAGATTACGCAGCCGCAGAAGTTCCCGCTGCTGCTGTTGCGCCAATCTTGTATTTTCTTCCGATGCAGCAGCCGCGATTCTGGCGGCCTCTTCTGCCAGTTCGGCTTCCCGTGCAGCCGCTGCCTGACGCGCCTGCTCAGCCTTGCGATCGGCCTCGGCCTTCTTCTCGGCCGCGATTCTTTCCTGTTCGGCTTTCTCGGCTGCCGCCTTCTTCTCTGCGGCGACCCGCTCAGCCTCCGCCTTGCGTTCGGCCTCAGCCTTTTCTTCGGCAGCCACGCGCTCGGCTTCAGCCTGACGTGCAGCTTCCGCTTCTGCCTCCTCGGCAACACGCTGCGCTTCGGCCTGTCGCTGCACCTCGGCCTCCTGCTCGGCGGCAAGCCGTTCGGCTTCCACCTGCTTTTCAGCCGCAACTCGCTCGACTTCTGCCACACGCGCCTCTTCTGCCACTCTGTCGGCCTCGGCAGCTTGTTCTGCCGCAAGCACCTCGGCGGCAGCGGCCTCTTCAGCCACGCGTTGCTCCTCGGCCAGGCGAGCCTGCTCCTCTTCCTGTGCCTGACGCTGCGCAGCTTCCTCGGCCAGACGTGCCTGTTCGGCCTGGGCGGCAGCCAGCTCTTCTTCCAGACGCTTCTTCTCGGCGGCCGCCTCCTCACGTTCACGCTCGGCAGCGGCACGCTTCTCGGCCTCATCGGCTGCGATGCGTTCCTGCTCGATACGTTCACGCTCGGCCTTGGCTTCACTGGCGGCCTTCAAGGCTTCCTGGCGTTCCTGTTCAGCCAGACGAGCTTCTTCTTCCAGACGCGCCTTCTCCTGCTCGACCAGACGGGCCTGTTCTTCCAGCCTGGCTTTCTCCTCGGCAGCCAGGCGGGCTTCTTCCTGTAACTGGCGGTTACGCTCCTCGGCATCGCGCTGAACTTCGGCCAGTCGATCACGCTCGGCATCCGCGCGCTGCCGTGCCTCATCGATACGCTGTGTTTCCTGCTCCAACTGCTTCTGTGCGGCACTGATGCGCTCTTCCTCTCGCAGCCGTTCCTGTCGCAAGCGCTCCAGCATGGCCTCGCGCTCCAGCACCTGGCGCTCGGTCAGATTGGCTTCCTGCTGTCGCAGTGTTTCCAGTTCGGCCTGTTCCTTTTCGGCGCGTGCTTTCTGCAATTCGCGCTGACGCTCCAGCTCGCTGGCCTGATCCTGCAGAGTCTCGATTCGCTGCTTTTCCTCTTCAGAGGCTTCGCGTTGCTGCTCGGTCAGCTCTTCGGCCTCCTTCAGCCGGGCTTCGGCAGCGGCGCGCGCCTCTTCCAGTGCGGCGACCGTGGATTCGAGTGCCTGTTGCTCTTCCAGAGCCTGCTGCGCCTGCCGCTCATCCAGCTCCTGCAAGCGTTGCACTTCAGCCTGAATATCCGCCTCGCTGACCGCTACAGCCTGAATGGGCGCCGCATCGGTCTGATCGAGTCCGGCAGAGTCGGGCTCCTTGTTGATCTGGATGACCAGAGCAGCCAGCAGCACCCCGTGCAACAGCACGGACAGGATGACGGCAAGCGGATAGCGGCGGATGAGCTCAAGCATGAGGTCAGCCCGAACGATGCAGCCGCGGCTGCGTTCCGATCACGGCAGAAACAGTCAGTTCAGGTTGCGGCATGTTCATGGTGAGTGTTGGCTACCGCTCCGGATCTGACATCAAACCAATTTCAGGTGCGCCTGACAACTGCAGGGTCACCATCGCTTGCATGATCTGACCATAGTCTATGGAGGCGTCTCCTGCCACCAATACGCGCCGATCGGGGTTGAGCCGCAGTACCGCACTGGCCAGTCGCTGCACTTCTTCGCGCGCCAGTGGCTGGTCCGGCGTTTCTCCCACGTTCAGGTACCACTGCCCTTCGCTGTTGACTGACAGAATCAATGGCTCCTGCGCTTCACCGGCATCGGCAATGGGCGTGGCGGCCGCATCGGGCAGGTCGATCTCCACACCGGTCTGCAGCAAGGGTGCCGTGATCATGAAGATCACCAGTAACACCAGCATGACGTCGATGTAGGGCACCACGTTGATTTCGGCCACCAGTCGCCTTTTTCGACGGTTGGCGCGAATGGGGCGTACGGCTCTCACTAGGAGGCTTCCGTATCACCGCCAACACGGCGGATAGCCTGACGCTGCAGCACGGTAGAGAACTCCTCGGCGAAGTTCTCGTAGCGATTCAGCAGGCGATCCACCTGGTTGGCGAAGCGGTTGTAGAACAATACCGCCGGAATGGCCGCGAACAGGCCGACAGCGGTGGCGATCAAGGCCTCGGCAATACCGGGCGCCACCATGGCGAGAGTCGCCTGTTGCACATTGCCCAGCGCGGTAAATGAATTCATGATGCCCCACACCGTGCCGAACAGGCCGATATAGGGACTGATGGAACCCACGGTGGCCAGAAACGGCAGATGGTTTTCAATGATGTCGGCTTCGCGGGAGACGGCGATACGCATGGCGCGGCCGGAGCCGTCCATGATGATTTCGTCATTGTCTGTCTTGCGACGCAGACGGCCGAATTCGGAAAAACCGGCCTCGAAGATGCGCTCCATACCATCGAGGGTGCCGCGACGCATGGTGAGCTTGGAATAGGTACCGGAGATATCCGAGGAGCCCCAGAAGTCCTGTTCGAAATCTTCCGCCATACGGTGAGCCCGACGCAGCTGACGCGATTTGCCCAGAATCAGGGCCCAGGAGAACACCGATGCCATGACCAGAATGACCAGAACGCCCTGTACGATGGGGCTGGCCCCCAGCACCAGGTGCATGATAGACATGTCAGAATTCACGGGAGATGGCCTCTCTGATCTCGTTGGGAATGGCACAGGCTGCGAGCGCATCGGCGTCCACGCAAACCAGGCCGACTGTGGATGACGTCAGCACCGTATCGCCACGCATGACGTTCTGTTCACACACCACACTGGCGGAGCGCATGGTCTTCAGACTGGCAGTTACCGTCAGCTGATCGTTGAATCGTGCCGGTGCCAGGTAGTCGATCTGCACGGAACGCACGACAAACAGACGCCGTTTCTCGTTCTGCCACACATCCAGCTCGATTCCACAGGCCCTGAGCCACTCGGTGCGCGCTCTTTCCATGAAACGCAGATAGTTGGCGTAGAACACGATGCCACCAGCATCGGTATCTTCGATATAAACCCGGATCGGTATTGAAAATTGCGACATGCGAAAGTATTGCAGAGAAAAGTTGGAAATTACAGCGACCAAGCAGCTTACAGCCATGAATTGCCGGCAACCTTGCCGCCAGAATGATTCTTCGGCAGCGCTGCTGCGCGACTATACCGGAATCCGGCAACTCGACCGATAATTCAGGGGTCAGTTAGCCAGACCCGCGATCAGCTATCAGCTATCAGCTATCAGCTATCGCTCGTGGACGGTATTTGCAGACCGAAGTGACGATAGGTGTGTGGTGTCACCACCCGGCCGCGCGGTGTGCGCATCAGCAAGCCCTGCTGAATCAGATAGGGCTCGACGACTTCCTCGAGTGTACCGGTCTCCTCCGACAGGGCCGCGCCAAGGTTGTCGACTCCCACGGGGCCGCCCCCGAACTTGTGAATGATGGCATTCAGCAGCCGTCGGTCCATGTTATCCAGCCCGAGGCGATCCACATTCAACAGGTTCAGGGCCTTGTCGGCGGTGTCTGAATTGACGGTGCCATCCGCGCGAACGTCAGCATAATCACGCACTCGACGCAGCAGGCGGTTGGCAATACGCGGGGTGCCACGTGAACGCCGGGCGATCTCGATGCAGCCCTGTTCATCAATGGGGACCTCCAGCAGGCGCGCCGAACGGGCCACGATACCGGCAAGATCTGCCACTTCATAGAATTCCAGACGTTGCACGATGCCGAAACGGTCACGCAGCGGCGAACTGAGCAGGCCGGCGCGAGTCGTCGCCCCCACCAGGGTGAACGGTGGCAGATCGATCTTGAATGAACGGGCGCTGACGCCTTCGCCCGTCATGATGTCGATCTGATAATCCTCCATGGCCGGGTACAGCACCTCCTCCACCAGGGCGCTCATGCGATGAATCTCGTCGATGAACAGCACGTCGTTGGCTTCCAGATTGGTCAGGATGGCCGCCAGATCGCCGGGGCGTTCCAGCACCGGGCCGGAGGTATGCAGAATGCGTACATCCAGCTCGTTGGCGATGATGTTGGCCAGGGTTGTCTTGCCCAGTCCGGGGGGACCGAACACCAGCACATGATCCAGCGCCTCGCTACGCATCTTGGCAGCAGAAATGAACAGGTCCATCTGCTCGGCCACGGCACGCTGACCGTGATAATCCGCCAGTTTCTTCGGCCGCATGGCCCGCTCTTGCGCATCTTCCTGGTGCGCATCGGCAGTGATCAGTCGATCAGGGTCTGACATTGTCGGGATTTCCAGGTTCGTGCCTTGAAAGTACCAATGATGAGGAAGCAGTGGTCCGTCCAACTGAACATTTCGGGCTCAGGTGGGCGGACGACTAACGTGCAGCGCCTCGAAGCGCCGATCGAATCATCTGCTCGACGCTCTGGCCTGCCTCACTGTTCTTGTCGAGCAGGCGGTTGGCTTCTGCCGGCTTGTATCCCAGCGCCACCAACGCCTCCTCGGCCTGTTCGCGCGCCGTCGGATCGTTGTCCAGCGGCAGAGAGCCACTGGGAGTGGCGCCGACGCCCAGCGCGTCTACCTTGTCCTGCAGCTCGACCAGCAGCCGCTCGGCGGTCTTCTTGCCGATACCCGGCACTCGTACCAGAGCCGTGACATCCTTGCTGGCAATACAGGCCAGAAATTCATCCGTACTCAGCCCGGACAGAATGGCCAGCGCCACCTTGGCCCCCACACCGTTGACCTTCAGCAGGGCCCGGAACAGGACTCGCTCGGTACGACTGCCAAATCCATAGAGCAGCTGGGCATCCTCGCGCACCACCAGATGCGTGAACAAGGCTACCGCCTCGCCCTGAGCCGGCAGAGCATAGAAGGTCGACATGGGCACATCCACCTCATAGCCCACACCCTGAACATCCACCAGTAGCGAGGGTGGGTTCTTTTCCAGCAACACACCTGTCAGCCGACCAATCATCGCCTCAAACCTCTTCCACGGACACGTTTCCTGACCGGCAGCAGGACCTCTCCGCCGGGGGTCTTGCGCGAGTGCGCATGACAGATGGCAATGGCCAGCCCGTCAGCGGCATCCACCTGCACGGCTGCCACAATGCTCAACAGCGCTCTGACCATCGTCTGCACCTGTTTCTTGTCAGCCGCACCCGAGCCGGTGACCACCTTCTTGACCAGTCGTGGCGCATATTCGGACACCGGCAACTGGCGCGATACGGCAGCGGTAATGGCCGCCCCTCGCGCCTGCCCCAGCTTCAGCGCCGACATGGCATTGTTGCTGAGAAACACCTGTTCGATGGCCACTTCCTGTGGCTGCCATTCGACGATGATTTCACCCAATGCTGCATGAATGTGTCCCAGCCTCTCGGCAAAGGAGTCACCTTTCACACGGATATGCCCGTGTGTCAGGTGAAAGCTGCGCGCGCCATCCGACTCGATCAGGCCATAGCCCGTAATGACCGATCCGGGATCGATGCCCAGGACACGAATGAGTCCGTTGGGGCGGGAGCTGCTCACAGTTGCTGGCTTGTCAGTGACATCAACTGGACGCGTCGCCACCGTAGGATTCGCCCGGAATGTCGGCGTTGGTGAAGACATCCTGTACATCGTCCAGATCTTCCAGGGCATCGATCAGCTTCAGTAATTTCTCGCCCTGCTCCACATCCAGCTCGACTTCGGTGGCTGCACGCATCGTGACCTCAGAATGCTCGGGCACCAGTTCGGCGGCCACCAGAGCTTCCTTGACGTCCATGAACACCTCTTCGGTGGTCAGCACATCGATGGACCCGTCGTCATTGGTAATGATGTCATCGGCCCCCGCTTCCAGCGCCGCTTCCATGATGGTGTCTTCGTCCAGGCCAGCGGGGTAATTGAGAATGCCCTGCTTTTCGAACAGATAGGACACGGAACCCTGAGCCCCCATGTTGCCACCGTACTTGGTGAAGGCATGCTTCACTTCGGAGACGGTGCGATTGCGGTTGTCGGTCATGGTGTCCACCATGATGGCCACACCGTTCACGCCATACCCTTCGTAGCGATTTTCCTCATAAGACACATCATCGAGCTCGCCCGCGCCTTTCTTGATGGCGCGCTCGATGGTGTCCTTGGTCATGTTGCCGCTCAGGGCCTTGTCCACCGCCAGGCGCAGGCGCGGGTTGGATCCCAGGTCGGAGCCTCCCATCCTGGCCGCAATGTTGATCTCGCGGATGAACTTGGTAAACAGCTTGCCGCGCTTGGCGTCTTGCTTACCCTTGCGATGCTGGATATTGGCCCATTTACTATGTCCGGCCATTGACTGCCTCTTGTTGGGTTATAAATCAGGAATAAGGCGCCTATTGTCGCGCATTTGACCCCCTGATGACCAACCGTGACACCTCAAATGCGTGTCTGACAGATATTCGGTTCCATGAAAGCGCCTGTCACGAACCTGAATGGACTCCGTTAACCCCCTCCTGCATCAGAAAAAGCCGCACATCCAACAGCGCTAACGATGCCCCAGCGCTTCCGTGATCAGACGTGCAGCCTTGCGCAGGCGATCCTCGATTTCTCCCAGAAGACCACTTTCTCGAGTGAAGGCACTCGAATGCCCCGTCACGTTGATCGCACCCGCCACTTCTCCGGTATGGTCGTAAACGGCCATGGCTGCCGAACCGATTCCCGGTTCGAAGTTGTCACTGCTCCAGGAGATCCCCAGCTCCCGATCCTTCTTCAGTTGTGCCTTCAGGCTCTCCAGACTGGTCCGGGTCTTGTCGGAATAGGATTTCAGTTCTACGCCTGCGTACAGGGCGTCCAATTCCTTGTCCGATAGTTGAGCGAGCAGAATGCGACCGATGGACGTGGCATGTGCCGGGAAGCGTGTGCCTTCGCGTACATTGCTGACCAGGTGGGAGTTCGGTGTTTCACGCACCAGATAGACGATCTCGCGACCCTCTCGCACACTGAGATGGGCAGACAGATTCAGGTCAGCGGCCAATTGCGCCAGTATCGGTCGCGCCACTCTTGCCGCTCCGCGTTCGCTCAGTGCGTTGGAAGCCAGAGTGATCAGCCCGGTACCAAGCCGATAACCGCCATCCTTGTCGATGGTCTCGATCATGCCTTCAGCCTCCAGTGTTGCCAGCAGGCGAATGGCTGTCGTACGATTGATCCCCACTTCCTTGGCCGTGTTGCTGACATTTCGGCAGCTGTTGCCGGCGGCGATATATCTCAATAATGCAAACGCTCGAGTG
>CBDUIJ010000171.1:0-11453 GCA_965367215.1 uncultured Granulosicoccus sp. | reverse complement strand
ATTCTGCTCTACGCTGTCAGATCTGGCGGTGTTCATGACAGAGACAATGGGGCGGGTGCGTGTTGCTGGCATCTTTCATGAATCTTCGTATCGCAGGCATCGTGGATGTGTGATGCCGAAGACGAGTTGTCAGAGTCGGCACCAGGGTTTGGCTGCGCAATCAGTCTGGTTCGCATGAGAGATCCGTTCAAAACTGGAAATACAGAAATTCGCTGATACTGGTCAGATGCAGCAGTGTATACAATGCAACCATGGACATGAGCGCACACCAGGGTAGGGTAGGTGACCAACGCAGTTTTCCCGTCATGCCATTGATGACTCTCACCTTTTCCAGCACCGGTCGATACTGAATCAGCAGTTGTTGGGTGTTGGGGGCTGCAAGTGCAATCGTACCCGCCAGTGCAATCCACAGCATGGCACTTGTGGGTGTGAACAGTTCATTGCTGAACAATCCACCGAAATCGATATGTTCCAGTATTGGCTGAGGCGTATAAGCCTGCAGGATTCCCTGTAGTTGGGTGGGCAGTGCGATACCGTTCATGCCGAACATGGAACGTAACTGCGACAGTGCAGCGTCGAGAGACTCGGCTCGGAAAACCACCCAGGCAGCGACTACTGCCAACAAGGTCAGCACGTGCGCACTCAGGGAGCAGGCAGTCCTGAATATGGCCTGGTAGACGGAAGCATTGCTCGGGCCGTTGGCAAGCTCATGCGATGCCTGGCCGGTGGTTTGGCTCGTCCTGGCTGCGGTATTGACCGTTCGCAGCTTCAGACTGCGCCAGCCGTGGTTGATCATGAGAAAGGTGCCGTGCAGGCCGCCCCAGAGGACAAAGGTCCAACCTGCGCCGTGCCACAGGCCGCCGAGCAGCATGGTCAATCCCACGTTGATATAGCGTCGTGTCGATCCACGCTGACTTCCACCCAGGGGGATGTAGACATAGTCGCGTAGAAATCGCGATAGTGTCATATGCCAGCGACGCCAGAAATCTATGATGGACGAAGCCTTGTAGGGTGAGTCGAAGTTCATCGGCAAGGTGATACCGAACAGACGTGCTAGACCAATGGCCATATCGGAATAGCCGGAAAAATCAAAATACAATTGCAGGCTGTAGGCCAGTGCACCGATCCATGCCTCATGGATCGTGAGCACGACGCCGGACTCCGCGGCTGCGAAAACCGGGGTGGCATGCACGGCAATGGAGTCTGCCAGAATGACCTTCTTGAACAACCCGAATAGAAACAAAGTCAGTCCGACGGACAGGTTCTCGGGAATGCGTGCCAGCATGTTCTGCCGGTTGAACTGGGGCATCATCTCGTGATGGTGAACGATGGGCCCGGCAATCAGCTGCGGAAAAAAGGTGACGAACTGCGTGTACTCAAGCAGGTCGAAACGTTTGCTGTTTCCTCGATAGGTGTCCACCAGCCAGGTAATCTGCTGGAAGGTAAAGAACGAGATGCCCAATGGCAGAATGATCTGCTGCAGCGACAGCGGGTAACCGGATACATCGCTGACAGCCGATACGAAGAAATTCGCGTACTTGTAGTAGGCGATCAACCCCAGGTTGAAGGCGATACCTGACCACAGTAAAGCTCTGGCCTTTCTGGAGAATTCAGCTTGTGCCTGCAGCCGATTGCCCAGATGGAAGTTGATGCCAATGGAAATCAGCAACAGAATCAGGTAGGGCGGATTCCAGAATCCGTAGAAGAACAGAGAACAGAGCACCAGTGAGGCAAGCGCGGCGCGAAAGTTCGAGTGAAGGGCCAGCGTGTAGAACAGGCCCAATGTCACAGGTAGAAACAGGAAAATGAACTGTGGGGAGTTGAACAGCATCGGTTGGCGTGTTGTTTTCCATGGTTACAGCAGTGACGACGTGTTTGGTGGAAACACAAGTGGGTCCGCCAGCAGAATGGGCAGGCATTGATTGCTCGCCATTCCAGGGGTACGCCTGTTCGATGTTGATCGATCGATGTATTTCAGCCCCGCCTCCGGTTATCGGCTGGATCTGCAATTTCCTGTAGTCCGGCAAAAAAGGCTGTCGTGACAAGGCGGGCTGTATCGATACGGAAGTGCTTGTTGGAAGAGAGTTCAGACTGCAGCCGTGTGTTGCAGGCCGCAGCAGGTTGTCAGAGGTGCTCGCAACGCAAAAAATGCTATTGCGATTTGCCGGGATCGAACGTCAACACGACATCGCCGGCAGGTGGTTCAGGTTCGAGGATCCGGACCATGGCCTCAGGCATCGCTGCACCATCTGATACCCGGTGAAAGTCGCGTATCGCCGTGCCGGTACAGGCGTTGTCCAGCGCAGGTGCTCCGCGGCCCGATTCGATGTCACTTGTCTCGACGATACGATAATCGATACTGTAGCGAGCCAGTCCCGATGTATTGGGTATGGAGCGGTGCAGCTGGTCCGCCGAGAACAGCAGAATGCTGCCGGGCGAGGGCAGTACGATATCCTCGTGGGCAGGGTGCCAGTCGATGGCTCCGGGTTGGGCGCGTGTATCGGCCTTCACCACCTTGTCCAGTGAAGCTCGCTCGACATTGCGGCGATAGTAGTCGAAGTCACCGGAATTATTGGGTACCTGCTTGCCGAACGCCGTGGGATCGAAAGCCATGGCATTGTTGCGCTGCGGTTCCCAGATAGGGAGCCATAAATTGATCTGCTGGGGTGCCGCGGCGTACCAGGTGTCGCGGTGCCATGGAAAGGCATAGGCAATGCCGGTTGTGAGATGGCCAACCGGATACGAGGTTCGAGGCTTCAGCAAGTCGAAATGTGTGGTGTGTGGGTCGAAGCCGCACTGCTTGATGATTTCCCTTGCCAGATGCATGGAGCGCTCCATGCGCATGAAGGCCGGTTTCCATTTGCTCAGGATGGCAGCCAGCTCTTCGGGAGTCAGGTGCTCATGCACATGCTGAGGGTCGTGACCATCGAACAGCATGTTCAGCTCGGCCCGTGTGTGTTCAACCAGTTCAGCTACCGCGGGTAATTCGGTAAACAGAACGATATCGCCGGTGAAAAGCGACGCTCGCAAGTCAGTGTTGGAACAACGGGGGTTTACCAGGATCGTGCTCATGTTCTTTCGGTTCAGGGGAGGGCGAGGATGCCGACTCAGGCGCCAGATTGACCGGGCTTGTTCGAGGTCAATCTTCGGCGAGAGTATTTCACAAGCACCTGAGCTTGAGCGGATGTGCGAAGGCTTTTTTGCAGAGAACCGAAGGTATTACTACCTGTTCTCGTTTTTTGAAACCGGATCAGGCATCGTTGGGCTCATGTTCTTCGCGGTGGTGGATCAGCGGGCTCGAATGCATTCTCGACAAGGTCATCAGCTCGTTCCTTGAACGATTCCGGAAGCAGGTCGTCGATAGCTTTTCAGCGTTCCCATACCAACAAGTGATTGTTGGCAGGCATGGGGATTTGACGAGCGGTCGAGAATCCCAAGCCTTGCGCAAGTCCATCAAGATCCTGAATATCGCGAATACCGCTGGCCGGGTCCTCTGCTCGCAACTGCTGATCGAATTGCCGGTTGCCATCGCTGATGTGCTCTCCATCAAATCTGAACGGTCCATAGACGCACAGTTTGCCACTGCCGCCCAAAGCGGTTGCGGCCTGCGCGAACAATGTCTCGACCAGTGGCCAGCTGACGATATGCAGGGTGTTGGCGGTATAGCAGAGTGTCACGCCATTCATGACAGGTGGCTCGGCGTTCAGATCCAGTTCCACCGGCGGCAGGATATTCGGCAGCTTGCATTCAGCAATCCATTGACGCATGCCGGGTAGCTTGTCGGCACGGTCCGACGGCTGCCAACGCACGGAAGGCAGCTCTGCTGCGAAGTGGCAGACATGCTGAGCGGTTCCGCTGCCGAATTCGAGAACCAGATCGTTATCAAACAGTTCGAGACGCAGAGCGTCCAGGATGGCATGTCGATTTCGTTCTGCAGATGGCGCGAAGGGTTTCTCTGGCGTCACGGGTAAAGGCTCTGTTTTTCCAGTCCTCGTTATACCAGTGCCGCAGCGCTCTGGTGGTGATTTCCAGCCCGGCACTACCGTGGCAGCTCCCATTCCATCCTGTCAGTTCAGAAAAGTCACAGATGACGTAGAATGTCAAAAAACAAGCGTTACGTGGGCGGGCTTTTCAGCCTTGGTGGCATCCGGCCGATCGCGCGCCGAGAACGATCCGCCAGTTTCCACGGCGCCGCCTTCGGGCGTGCCTTCCGTTCTGATCCAAGTTGTTGTAGATGAAAAAGAATCCTGATAGCGCAGTGGCCTTGTCATCCATCGATACCGGACAAGCTCGTTCTGCGATGGAGTCGGTAGCCCCGTCAGCCGGTCTTGCTCATTTGAACAGCTGCACCGAGCGTCGTCGTGTACTTGCCAGATTGGGCGCCGTGCTGACGCTGGCTCACTCCGGATCTTCTCTGGCGGCCCTGATGCCGGGAAAAACCGGCGTCGAGGGCGGCAAGAGAAAGGTCTCGATGGAGTCGATGGCGAACAGTGCTGACTCTCTCGATCAATTGCATGCTCTGATCATCATTCGTCAGGGCGAGACAATCTTTGAAAAAGCCTTTCGGGGCGTGTCAACGCGGGAGCCGGTCAACCTGAAGTCGGTGTCCAAGACGCTGGTGGCGACCCTGACCGGAATTGCCGTCGATCGAGGAGTTTTACCCAGCCTCGACGGAACTCTGGGCGAGCTGGTACCCGATCTCATTCCATCGGCGGCTGATTCAAAAGTGGCTGATATCACCGTCAGGCACTGGCTGAGCATGCAAGCCGGGCTGCAGCGAACGTCCGGACCCTTCTATAACACCTGGGTCAACAGCCCGGACTGGGTGGAGTACGTTCTGACTCGACCGTTTGTGGCGCAGGAGGGTGGCCGAATGCTGTATTCAACCGGCAATTATCATGTACTGGGTGCCATGTTGACCAGCATCACCGGCAAGAGTCTGCTGGAACTCGCTCGCGAGTGGCTGGGACAGCCCTTGGAAATTCAGGTGCCACCGTGGACGCGAGATCCGCAAGGCTATTATCTGGGGGGCAATGAAATGGCATTGTCAGCCAAGGGCCTGGCCAGGTTCGGTGAGATGCATCGAATGGGCGGTGTGATCGATGGCAGACGCGTCATCAGTCAGGAATGGATAGACGCCGCCTGGTCCGCCCGGACTCGTTCGAAATACTCGGGGCACGCCTATGGTCTGGGATGGTACCTGGCGTTGGTGGATGGCCACCGAGTGGCGTATGCCAGAGGCTACGGTGGACAGGTGCTCTACGTCATTCCCTCGCTCGAGCTGACCGTTGCCATCACCTCGGATGCCTCCCGACCTGCGCGCTCGGGTGAGTACATGGACACGCTGCATGATCTACTGACCACACGAATCATTCCTGCCGTTATCTGACAGACATGCTGTAGAGCGTCCGTCAGGCTGTTCGCGTGTCGCGTGTCGCGTGTCGCGTGTCGCGTGTCGCGTGTCGATTCAAGCCCTTTGCCAACGGCTTGAATCGATGGCGAGTATCCGGCTCAAGTCCCCGAAATCCATTTCTGCAGAAAGATCGTTGCAAGAAATCCGGCGATGCAGAATACGACCCAGGCAAGGCTGCCGGTCGTGGCAATGAACACGGCATCCATCAGTGAGATGCCGGCGATCATGCTGACCACGGCTCGTGGTATATCTCCCGGACCTCTGCGTCTGAGATAACGCATCACGACAAGGAGCCAGGCGACAAGCAGCAGTAATGGCAGAAAGACCAGTTTGTCTGCCGATAAGCCATAAAGGCCAAAAACGATCGGGGTCAGCAGAAACAGCAGCGGCCACATGTTCCGAACTTCACCCAGGCTTTCCTGCTTTGCCGTGTAGGTCAGCCCGATCAGGTAACACAGGGATATGGAAGCACCCAGGTAGAGCAGAGAGTCAGGGGTGCTGGTAAAGCTCAGGCCTGCAGTGATGTACACCAAGAGTCGGCAAGCTCCCATGATGACGGGGCCCAGCGTGTTGCCCTTGTGCCATGCGTTGTAGAGGGTGATGGTGGCGCACAGTGCAATAGATGCCACGACGGCTTTCCAGCCACCTCCGTTTGTCGATAGTGCGCACAGGGCTACCAGCAAGACAGATATTGCAAGCATGGAGAAGCCTGCCAGGAATACGCTGCTTCGGCTTACCTTGCCCGAGGGAATCGGGCGTTCGGGACGTTGTTGCGCATCTATCTCGGCATCAAAGGCATCATTCAGAAACATGCCACCGGTATAGGCCGATGTCATGGCAAGCAGCAGCACGGGAAAGCGCCAGTCAGCCATTGCCGCACCTGAGAGCAACATGCCGGCAGCCGTGTTGGTCCAGGCCGTTGGCAGATTGGATACGCGGCCGAGTTCAAAAGCCGTTCTTGCCGTCCAGCTCAAGACAAGGCCTCCAGAACCCAGCGCATCTCGCGTACGATCGCCTGATCAACGGACTCGGTGCGCAGTTCAGCTGGCAGTACGTCCCAGGTGTAGGTCTCGACTTCCAGGTGATCGCTGATCGGCTTTTCCTTATGTCGACTCAGCATGGTCGCGACGAAGGGCTGTGTTGATGAGAAATCTACCAGCTCTTCCAGAAAGATCGGGACATGAAAATGCACTCGCCATTCCCGACTCTCCTGACTGTTGCCCAGATGCTCGATAGCTTCGGGCAAGTCGGTAAAACGATTGAGAGTGCCATTGTGACGCTCGACGACCTGGTGCAGATACACCTTGTCGATGAACGGCTCCAGGCTGTCTACTGTGGCGGCGCTGACATCCTTCAGTCGAAGACCAGAGCTGATCTGTAGTTTGCCTACGGTAATGCCTGCGGATTCAAGCTTGGCCAGGCAGTCATCGGGGTCTTCGAACTCTACTGCGGCGTGGCACAAGTCCAGGCAGAGGGTCAGGTGTTTGCGTAGAAGCTTGAGGGCGCTGGCCTTGTCGGTCTGCGTCAAGCTTGCCATCAATTCTGCGGAAGCATCAGAAAACAATTCCTGACTGAAAAAGTCAACGCTCTCATCGATGGTTTCCAGAAAGCAGCAAGGCTCGGGTTCCAGGGCAAGAGCAATGAACTTTCCGGTGCTCACATGCAGGTTCGCAAGGTGCGCGGCATGCCTGATCATATTGTCTGCCATCTGCCGGATATCATCAGGGCCCGCAACCCGCTCCTTGAAGGCGCCGGGTACCGTGCTGATGCTGCCGCCTTGTCCGTCAGGCAGAATGCTTGCGAAGACATCGGCCAGCTGATTGGTATAGCGCAGTCTTTCATCATCCATCCAGTCAGGCAGATAGACGTCCTCTTTCACCCGTGTGCCGTGGAAGGGGCCGTAAGGAAAGCCGTTGATGGTGAATACATAGAGATTGTTCTGCGTGAGAAATTGGCGGAATTCCTGCAGAGCTTCGGCCTTGGCCAGATCATTGACCGCTGCTGCGGAGAGTCGCAGGCCAATCCCGAATTCTTCACCCGGTACCAGTGCATCTCTAATGCCCGGTATGTAGCGTTGCAGATTCTCTCGCACTGCCTGCCAGCTTTCACCAGCATGAATGTTCGAGCAATAACCGAGGTGGCTGAGGCTGCCTGAAGAGTGAAGGAGTTTCACCGAAGGTTCTGTTCCAGCGTCAATGGGGTAGGCAACTAGAACATAAATACGATTGGAATAAAACCATCACTTGAGTATTATCCTGCCATGAACAAGACACTAGTGATACTGGTCGTTGGTCTGAGTCCCGGCCTTGTCGGCGAACACACGCCTCATCTTTCAGCGCTTGCCAAGCGAGGTGGGATGAGATCGCTCAAGGCTGTGACCCCTGCGGTCACCTGCTCTGCCCAGAGCACACTGGTCACCGGCAAGCTGCCTGCCGAGCACGGTATCGTGGCCAATGGCTGGTATTTTCGCGATCTCTCCGAAGTCTGGCTATGGCGTCAATCGAACAAGCTGGTCGAAGGTGACAAGATATGGGACACCGCTCGACAGAGAGACAGTGACTTCACCTGTGCGAAGATGTTCTGGTGGTACAACATGTACTCCACGGCAGACTGGAGCGCCACTCCACGGCCGATGTATCCGGCCGATGGTCGCAAGATTCCTGATCATTACGCCTATCCACCAGAGTTGCATGATGAGCTGGATGAGAAGTTCGGGCAATTTCCCCTGTTCAAGTTCTGGGGGCCCGCTGCAGACATAACGTCAAGCAAGTGGATCAGTGATGCGACGCGACATGTCATGGAAACGCGTAGTCCCACGTTGACGCTGACATACCTGCCTCATCTTGACTACAACCTGCAGCGACTGGGGCCGGACCTTGAGCACCCGTTGATTCAGAAGGATCTGAAGGCAGTTGATGTGCTGTGCGGCGAGTTGATAGAGGCGGCGGACAAGCAGAATCAGAACATCATCGTGGTGTCCGAATACGGCATCACCCCGGTCACCGATGCGGTGCATATCAATCGTGAGCTGCGGCGGGCAGGGCTGGTACGCGTGCGCAACGAGCAAGGACGAGAGCAGTTCGATGCAGGCGCGTCCGATGCCTTTGCTGTCGCAGATCATCAGATTGCGCATGTCTACGTCAACAATCCGGATGTACTGGAGAAAACGAAAAAGCTGCTTGAAGGTCTGGATGGCATCGAGCATGTTCTGGATGAGGAAGGCAAGAAGGCCTGGGGACTGAACCATGAACGTGCCGGTGAGCTGGTAGCGATCTCGAAGGCAGACCGTTGGTTCAGTTACTACTACTGGCTGGATGACGCGCACGCACCGGACTACGCGCGTACCGTCGATATCCATCGCAAGCCGGGATACGACCCCGTTGAATTGTTCGTCGACCCTGAAATCAAGTCACCCAAGGCGGCGATCATTTCCCGTCTGGCAAGAAAGAAACTGGGTTTCCGGACCTTGATGGATGTGATCTCTCTGAAGGAGACGACACTGGTCAAGGGGTCTCACGGTCGGCCGACGGATGATCCGGAGCATGGTCCACTGGTGATCAGTTCCAATGCGCATCAGCTACCTGATGGCGAGGTAAATTCTGTAGATTTCAAGGACTTGGTGTTGCAGCATATCTTTTCATGAGCTGAATATATGGTCATACCAAAAATCGTTTGAAGTTTGAATTGACCCGCTCTCGAAATATCACCAGAGTAGCCTTGTACAAGCTTTTCTCCGTATTTATTTTGTTTTGCAGTGCAAAATGGAGCTGACAGTAAATTGCGACAAAATGTCGCGACGCCTTAATTTTTTCTCGTTATCGTTTGTCGTACCAAAGGCCGAGTGGTAGCCTCGGACGTTCGATTCACACCACGAGAATAATGAGGATGAAACGATTACCAGTCGCCATGGCCTGTGCCGCGCTGCTGACTACGTCCGCGGCATTCGCCAAAGAGGTCCCGACAAGCATCGATGATGTTGCTCAGCCGGGTGGCACACTCCCTGGAAACCCCGAGATTGCATTTGTTCAGGTAGCTACAGGTTTTCTGGATCCGGTCAATGTCGCCAATGCGGGTGACGGTACGGGCCGCATCTTCGTGGTCGAGCGAGCTGGGCGTATTCAGATTGTCGGCAAGGATGGGGCTGTCAACGACGAGCCTTTTCTTGATCTGACGTCCATCAATCCACTGGGTAGTGATGTGCAGACCGGGTTTGTCGAGCAGGGCTTGTATTCAGTTGCCTTTCATCCCGACTTTGCAGAGAACGGCTATTTCTACGTTCACTATGCTTCTCTGCCATTCAATGGCGATGGCATGATCGTTCGTTTCACTGTTGATCCTGAAAGCCCGGATGTCGTGGATGCTGATCGTGCCAACGGCACAGCCAAGGTCATCATGCGAATAGAGCAACCCTGGTACAACCACAACGGTGGTCAGATAGAATTCGGCCCTGATGGCATGCTGTACATCGGTTCCGGCGACGGAGGATGGGAAGGTGATCCCTACGAAGCGGGTCAGGACCTGTCGACCCTGCTGGCCAAGATTCTGCGCATCGACGTCAACACGGAAGATGACACGGTGCCCTACAAGATTCCGGCAGACAACCCGTTTGCCAGCGCTTCCAGTGAGCGTCTGATGTCCCTGTTCGGTATTACCGAAGAACAGTTCTCGAAGATCAAGACGCGTTCTCGTCCAGAGATCTGGTCTTATGGTGTGCGCAACCCCTATGAATTCTCGTTTGACCAGAAGACCGGGGATCTGTTCATCGCAGATGTCGGACAGAACCACTGGGAAGAAGTGATCTTCGAAAAAGCGGGTAATGGTGGCATGAACTACGGCTGGCCGCGCATGGAAGCTTCTTATTGTCACCCGATGACAGGAGATCCTGCTGAATCCGATTGTGCCGTTGTCGGTACGTTGCCGGTTGCGCAGTATCCTCACTCCGCACCTTATCCCGGTGCCCCTGAAGATGCGAGTGGGGGTTGTTCCATTCAGGGATTCGGTGTCGTCAATTATGGCGGTATGGAAGGCGTCTACATGGTGGGTGACTGGTGCTCGGGCCGTGTATTCGGAATCGGTCACGACGGCGAGAACTGGCAGCTGCAGGACATGATGCAGACAACCATGCAGTTCACCGCCGGTGGTTATGACGAAGACGGTATGGTCATGGTGGTCAACGCCAACAACTTCTATCTGGCAGATCAGGGACCTGATACCAATCCTCCGGGAGCTCTGTGGCGCATCATGCCTGCTGCCGACGTACCTGAAGGTGCCGTTGTCGCTGACTCGGTGCAGTAGTCAATTTCCAGAAGGCCGACTGGTCGCCGAGGTGTCTTGCCTCGGCGACTTCAAAAAACTACACGGATAATTCTTGAACCATGAGTAAGTTTCGTCACCTGCTGCCAATCTGTCTGATGTTGGCAGTATCTGTTAGTCATGCTGCGGAAACAGCCACCAGTTCTGAATCGGCTGATCAGTCAGCTGATAGTGAAAAAGCGCCAGAAGCGGGAAGCCTGGAGTTCCTGCATGCCCTGACCAACAAGCCGTTGGACATGAACATGCGGCCCGATCAGGTCCTGACGCCTGCGGTGCTTGAATTTCATGAAACGGGTGAAAACCCCTATTCGGGCGATGCCGAACATATTGCTGCTGGTGAGAAGATCTACAAGAAGCAGTGTCAGGCTTGTCATTTGAAGGATGGCAAGGGACGTATCGGTCCCAACCTGACCGATGAGACCTGGACCCGTGCTCGAACTGACACCGAGAAGGGGCGTTTCGAAGTGGTGTATGGCGGTGGTGCCGGCGCCATGCAGGCGTTCGGACTTCGAATGGACCAGGATGCCATCCTGGAAGTGCTGGCCTTTATCGAAACGTTCAGAAAGCAGTGAGTGAAGGAGAGCTATCTGCCAGATGCTCTTTTTGATGTAAGTGATGGCAGCGCGTGCTTGACTGAATGCGCTGCCGTTGCACCCTGTTCAAATCACACCGTCACACCGTCACACCGTCACACCGTCACACCGTCACACCGTCACACCGTCACACC
>CBDUIJ010000170.1:0-11477 GCA_965367215.1 uncultured Granulosicoccus sp. | reverse complement strand
GAACCGCAAAAAGACGAACCACCCGAGCTGATTGGTGATGCACCTGCCATGCAGGATGTGTTCAAGGCGATCGGTCGCCTGTCACGTTCGAAGATCACGGTTCTCATCAATGGTGAGAGCGGCACGGGCAAGGAGCTCATCGCCCACGCCCTGCATCGACACAGCCCGCGCTCGGACAAGCCTTTCGTGGCACTGAACATGGCCGCCATTCCTCATGACCTGATGGAATCCGAACTGTTCGGGCACGAAAAGGGCTCGTTCACTGGCGCACAGAGCACCCGCATCGGACGCTTCGAACAATCCGATGGCGGTACGCTGTTTCTGGACGAAATCGGCGATATGCCAGCCACACTGCAGACAAGACTGCTGCGCGTACTGGCTGATGGACAGTTCTATCGCGTCGGTGGCCATACGCCTATCACCGTGGATGTACGCATCATCGCCGCCACGCATCAGGACCTGGAGATGCTGGTAGAGGAGAAGCGTTTTCGCGAGGATCTGTTCCACCGCCTGAACGTCATCCGCATCGAAGCCCCACCCCTGCGTGAACGACGTGAGGACATTCCACGCCTGCTCAAGCACTTCCTGTCAAAGGCGGCGGAAGAGCTGGGTGAGGAGACCAAGGTCATGACCCCGGAATTTGAAGCCTACGTCAGCTCCCTGACCTGGCCCGGCAATGTACGTCAACTACAGAACACGGCACACTGGCTGACCGTCATGGCCAGCAGTAACGAACTCAAGAAAGAGGACATGCCGGCTCAGGTGCAGGATGCCCCCTCACAGCGTGACGTTGACTGGGAAAGTGGTCTGCGCCAATGGGCCAATCGTCAGTTGCATGATGGCCATACCGATCTGCTGGGCACCGCTCAACCTGCGGTGGAACGTATCCTGATTCAATGTGCGCTGAACAAGACTCAGGATCGCCGCCAGGAAGCGGCACGCCTGATTGGCTGGGGGCGCAATACGCTGACTCGCAAGATCAAGGAACTGGACATCGAATAAGCGACAGCAACACTTGACGTCTTTTGCCGACGATCCTCAAGTGGGTCGTCGGCAGCTCTCGATCGTGTATCCGTACTACCCGGCCCTTACCTGAATGCGCTCACCGATATCGTTGAGTATGTGGCGCAGCTCGTCATAGTCAGGATGTCGGACGCGTAGCCAGGCATTGGCCATATAGCCCGCCTCCACACTCTGGGTAGGCGTACCCGGCTCAGGGAAGTACTTCTCGACAATGTTCTCCCCATATTGCTTGAAGACATCCTCGACACCTTCATAGCTGAAGATATTGCCATCGCGATCGGGACGCAGGGCGATGATGCCGCAGCTGTAGCGTCGCGAAGGTTTCCTGTCGATCTGGTGATGACAGACAGCCACCGCCCATTCACGGTACAGGTCGAACTCGTTGCCCGAACAATAGCTCTCCCACTGGCCCACACCCGGTGGCCGGCAGCCAATCTCGGAAAAGCGCAAACCCTTGGGGCCATAGAACCACTCCATATGGGTGGCAGACGTATGGATACCCAGCGCATCGATGACGCGCTTGCCCATGGCCTTGATCTCATCATAACCGGGTTCGTCCATGCGATTGGTCGAGATGATCTGTGGCGAGATCCAGCGTGCCCGCATGGCCTCCAGCACATTGGGATAGTAGTGACTGATGAAATCATGAGCCACCTCGCCCTCTACCGTGAGCGTGTCATAGAAGCCTTCATGGCCTTCCACGAATTCCTCGACGGCGACCGCAGCACCATCGGCCAGACCACAGATCTGCGCCACTTCCAGCAGTTCCGGTTCGTCATTGGCACGATACGTACCCGCCGCTCCAGCCGCATCCCGTGGCTTGATGATGATCGGATAACCCACGGCCTCGGCAAATTCGATAGCCTCACGAGTGCTGGACAGACCGGCGGACGCCGCCGTGGGTACACCGGCCTCACGTAGTGCATCTTTCATGGCGACCTTGTCGCGGCACAGATAGGCCGTACGAGCCGTGGTACCCGGAATGCCACAGCGTTCCCGAACGTGTGCAGCAGGCATGACATGAGCTTCAACCACTGCCTCCAGCCGATCTACCCACTGCACCTCCTGTGCCTGCCTGACCGCCCACTCCAGCGCAGCTTCGTCGGTTACCGATGAAATCTGCTGGTAGGAACCCAGCCAGGATCGGGTCTCCTCGTCCAGCCATTCATAAGGGCGTTCGCCGATACCAATGACATTGGCACCGATAGCTGCCAGAGCTCGTACGAACTGTCGTTGATTGGCGGGAAAACCCGGTTCGATGAATATCACGTTCATGTGCGAATTCTCTCCTGTTCAATCAACGATTTCGTCCAGATAATGAGGTAGCATCTCGCGCCAGGTTTCCCAGTCATGATGATGTTCATGACTCCAGGCATCTACCCGATTCGGTATTCCACAACTGCCCAGCACATGCGCCATCTGCCAGGACTCCGTCGGACTCTCCCAACGGCCCTGACCAAAGGGCAACAGCACGAAGCGTGAATGCAATTTATCAAGCATGTCCCCGGGTTCGAGGTTGGGCAGAAACTTCAGGGGACTGGACAGGTAGTAGTCCACGTTCCCCTGAAACCCCATCAGCTTTTCCAGGTCGTAGGTACCACTCATGCCGATTGCCGCCTTGAAGACATGCGGGTAGCGGCACAACATGGCCACGGCATTGTAGGCACCAATGGAGGCACCGGCCGCCACCAGTTCGATAGGCTCGCCGCCACAGTCTTCAATGATCGACGGCAGCACTTCGTGCACCAGATACTCACCCGTCTGCTTCAGCAGCCAGCAGCGATGCTCGACGGATCCGGCCTGCTCTGCCAGCGCCTTTCCGGCCACGCTGTCAAAGGAATAAACCTTGATTCGGCCAGCGTCGATCAGAGGCTGTATGGCGCCGATCAGATGCATGCGTTCCACTTCTTCCGCATCCCCACCGGCTGTAGGAAACAACACAACGGGTTGCCCCCAGTGCCCCCATCGCGCCAGTGTGATTTCCTGCTCCAGCCTGGAGGAGTACCAGCGTGTGACCGTTTTCATGACTGCTCCCTAGAAACCATCAGGATCGCCCTGGGCACCTTCGGCTTCACGCCAGTCCTGGATACGTTGCCAGAACAGCTCGGTGAATTCCTCTATTTCGTGCGCCGGGAACAAAGACGAGACTTTCTGGTGAACCGCATCCTTGACCGTGCCCGAGGCAAAGAAATCGTAGGCCAGTTCATCCAGATGCGACAGATGCGTCTGACAGAATTCGCGGAAGCGCTCGGTCTCATAACGCTCATGGGCAATGGCGGCATAGCCTGAGAGCTTCTCACGATAGGAAATATCCTTGTCGGCAATCTTGAAGAACGGTTCCCAGTCAAGATTGCGATGCATGGGTCGTTTCGTTGCTGCACAGAAGATGGACCAACGCAGATTGGCCTTCAGCAGCCATGGGAAATGGTAATGCAATGATGTCACCTGACTGTCCGGACAGGCATTGGCAAAATCGATAGGGTGCCAGATGCCATCGCGCCGCAGGGATTCACAGGAATTGAAGTCCCAACCGAAGAAACTGTTGATGGTAGCCGTCATGTCTTCAAGCACACTGCTGTCATCAGCGTCCAGGAAGTTGATGTCCATGCGGTAACGATCGTGCAATGCGGCCGACGGATCATAATTGACCTTGCGCATCTGCGGCCCGAGCCCGACACAACGCACGAACCAGTCATGTGGCAGTACGGCTGATTGCAGGTTCATTACCTCGGTACCACTTTCGTCGTAGGCCTTCTGAAAGTCTGCGAGGTCATCTATCTTCGACACGCCCTTCCAGCCACCACCGTGGTAGGGCTTCATGAAAAAGGGGTAGCCCAGCTGAGAGCCGATATCCTCTAGCGAGAACATGCGTGCATACTTGCGCAAGGTCTCTTGCAGATCATCCGAGTCTTCATACGCCTTGGGCGGCATCATCCAGGTTTCCGGAACCGGCAAGCCAAGGCGCATCATGGCCGCATAGGAGGTGTGCTTTTCGTTGGATTGCAGAGACCAGGGGTTGTTGTAGACATACAGATCATCGAGCAGAATGCCCTTCTTGATCCATTCCCGGCTGGTTGAATACCAGTGCGTCAGGCGGTCGATAACGACATCGTAGGAGACTGGTTGCTGCAGATTGAACGGCTCGATGGTCACCCGTTCAGAAGAGAATGTCAGACGTTCCCCGCCATGCTTGATGTCGAGCTTCAAATCGCTCAGCAGTGTCTCATAGCAAATGGGCCAACAGATATCAGCCCCCAGTGACAATCCGATCTTTACCTTACGCTCTGCCATTTCTGCTTCCTGTGTTGTCTTACAATCTAGGCCTGCCCAACACTAGCCCGGCGAATATCGCCTCTGTTTACCGCCCGAACACCGGCGTCTCAAGAACTGTCCGAGTCAAGCGCCCATACCAGGCCATCACGCAACTGATCGCGCCAGTTGTGCCAGTGATGCCCATCCCACGCACTCTTGAATAGAACACTAACCCCGTTCTCTTGCAAGAGTTTTGCAAGTGCCTCGTTCTCCGAAGCCAGACCCTCCAGCTCGCCGCTCGAGACAAAGGCTCGAAAGCTGGGCATGCTCGGAGCCCGCCTGACCGCCTTGACCAGCCTGGCCACCTTGCGAAATACAGGGTGTGGCCGCCCTTCCAGCTTGCCTTCGTCCAGAATGAATGAACCGGACTGCAATACCGCTCCACCAAAGACACCGGGATAGCGGAACACCGTTGCCAGCGAGGCCACGGCACCCAGACTGGCTCCCAGCAGGATGCGATCTTCGCTACGCTCGGAAAGCAGGAAGCTGGCTTGCAGATGCGGCAGAAGATCGTTGACGACATAGCGGGCATGTCGATGGCCTCGCGAGTATTCACCCAACCGGTCTCGTGTCTGTACCAGAGCTGCAATAATAGGTGGAATGGTACCCGAAGCAATCAGGTTGTCCAGCGATGTTGCAAGATCGGCATAGGTTATGAAATCGGCACCGTCATGAATGACCAGCAAGGGATAGACGCGCTGAGAATCGTAGTCGGCAGGCAGGTAGACCTGCTCATCGCGTGTTTCTTCGAAAACGCTACTGTTGACTGGAAAAGGCTGAATGGCACCGGCGGGAGAGCCCTGCGGCATGCTCCATTCCGGCTGTGAATAGCCGTAGGTCCTGCAGACCGAATTTTCCCCGTAAGGGTCACCGGCGCGGGCCTTGTTCAGCGGATCGAGATGCCAGTCTTCGTGACCATTGTGCTCGACCCCCAACTTGTATTCAAAACGACCACCGTCCGTCACTGGCAATGTCAGCAACCACAGCGGCGTATTGGCCACGCGCTTGAACTCCTTGCGGTCGACACCACCCAGAATCCAACGCAGCAGGCGCACGTGATCAGCCTCACCGATCCAGACAAAGGTGACAAGACCGGGCGCCGTCAGCGGAAACACATGAGAGCGCGAAAACTGCTTGAGCCTTGCCGGCGTCAGAGGCTTGCCAAGGAGTTGACGAACCACCGCATGGGTATCCTCGTCAAATGAGTGGGGTTCGGACAAGGGCAATGAATTCAAAGGGTTCTGTCAACTTGGCTCGGGGTGCAACACTTTACTCGAAGTTGGCCTTGAGGCGACGACGGGTGGTACGGATTCCGCAATCAGCCAATCCACCACAGCCACCTGTGCTTCATGATCGGAGGCCCCCTTGGCCAGAGCTTCATGATAGACGCGAAGCTGCTGATCGGAGCTGCTGCCGCGACGTGCTATCTCTCGGGCGTGCTCCACTTCCTTGATACAGCCCAGGTCTTCGGCGTGGGGCCGCACCAGCTCGACCAGCTCGTCGATCAGATCTGTCATGGGTACCGCCTGGCGTTTGCCGAAATCGCCCAGCTCGGCCTCGACGCCGTAGCGTTGTGCCCGCCATTTGTTTTCCAGAATCAGGATGCGGCGATACTGGCGCCAGCGCTGATTGTTCTGCCGCAGGTGTGAAAGGAATGTCAGTATCGACTGATAGAGAGCCGCCACACTCAGGCCATCTTCCACCCAGGTGCAGACGTCGCAGATACGAATTTCCAGTGTGGGATGACGCACACTGGGCCGCAGGTCCCACCAGATTCTGGAAGGATCGTTGATCATGCCGCAGGCCGTCATGTCATCGACCATTTCCGACCAGTCGTTCCAGTTATCAAACACTTCCGGCAGACCCGAGCGCGGCAAATGGCCGGCAATGGTCGGACGCATGGATTTCAGACCGGTATCAATGCCTTCCCAGAACGGTGAGGAGCCGCTCAGTGCCAGCAGGTGTGGCATGAAATAACAGACCTGATTCATCAGATCGATGCGCAGATCCCTGTCCGGGATACCCGCATGAACATGCATGCCGCAGATGGCCATACGCCGCGCAATGCTTGCCTGCTCCACGCCCATGATGCGATAGCGCTCCATGTCCACCGGTTCCTGCTCGCTCCATAGTGACCAGGGATGGGTAGAGGCGGCGATGATGCTCAGATCGAAGTCACGGGCCACCGAGGCGACCCCCTGCCTCAGCTCCAGCAGCTCGGCTCGGGCCTCGTCAATGGTGGTACAGACGCCAGTGCCGATTTCAATCTGACTCTGCAGCATCTCGTGCATGACGCGAGGGCCAAGCAGCTCCTTGCAGCGATCCATGAAACCCGCTGCCTGGTGTTTCGCCAACTCTCGAGTGTGCGGATTTACCAGCAGGTACTCTTCTTCTATGCCGATCGTGATGGGGTCTGCCACGATGATTCGTCCCTCGGTAAGCGCATGCAACAGGAAATGCGTGGATTCAATTGAAGACCCACTTTCCCAACACCCCTGATGCTACAGCAATAATACTGAAACTCAAATACCGGAGGCCCCGAGTGTCTAATTGCGCAATACAGCGGCGCAATTGGCATTGACCGACGCCTGATCCCAGTCACCGTTGCGGGTGCAGGCGGCGACATAATCGCGATGCACCCGGAAGCGGCCCGTTGTGGCATGACCATCGTCCAGCCTGGCATCCAGTTGCGACAGAATGCCGACCGGCATCTGCTTGCCGGTGAAGAGCTCGTTGGCCGGGGTGCCGAAGCCTGCGCCCTGGGCACCGTAGGCAATCTTGTAAAAACCATTGAAGGGATTTTTCGGGCAGGTGGTGGCGGCGCACTCCAGATCGGACGCGCTACCCACATTGGCCGCTGAACCATCAAAACTGCCACTGATGAACCCCGCCAGCGCCAGTTGCTGCCAGACGCCCGCACGTTCGCTGGAACTGTCCAGCTTGCCGTTGCCATTGCCCGGACTGGCGGCGCTGTCTATCTGGACATCGGCGCGGGCGAAGTCTCCCGGTACGGCCCGGTAACGATCTGCGAAGGACAACCAGGCGGTCTGGATACCGGTCAGTTCGGTATTGATGGAGCGCACCCGTGCGCTGTCGATCAGTGCCTGCCCCTTGAACACACCACCCAGAATCAGACCGATGATGACCAGAACGATGGCAACCTCGACCAGGGTAAACCCGGCAGCGTTCCGATGACTGCGACACTTCGACATACACTTCTCCCTGACACCGGCAAAGAATAAGCAAGCGGGTCAGAGCTGACAAGTACGCCGCGACTTCAGTACGCCATAACCATACAGTAGCGGACTGCCCCAAGGGCAGCCCTGGTCTGCAGAAAGCCGTTTTCGTCAGAACTAGAAGGGTGCGCTGCGCGGTACTCGTGGGAATGGAATGGCATCACGAATGTTTTCCATGCCTGTGATGTAGTTGAGCACGCGCTCGAAGCCCATGCCGAAGCCGGCATGAGGTGCACTGCCATAGCGACGCAGATCACGATACCAGTCCAGCTCTTCACTGAGACCCTGTGCTGCCAGCTTCTCATCAAGTACGGACAGTCGCTCTTCACGCTGACTGCCGCCAATGATCTCACCGATGCCCGGCGCCAGCACATCCATGGCCGCAACGGTTCTGCCATCATCGTTCTCGCGCATGTAGAAAGCCTTGATCTCCTTGGGGTAGTTCTGCAGGATGACCGGGCGTCCGACATGCTCTTCCGCCAGCCAGCGTTCATGTTCGGACTGCAAGTCGAGCCCCCAGCTCACCGGATACTCGAAGCGCTTGCCGCTCTTCTCCAGCAGCGTGATTGCATCGGTGTAATCCATGCGCTCGAAGTTCGATTCAGCCACATGCTGCAGCCGAGACAGGGCTTCCTTGTCGATTCTCTGTGAGAAGAACGCCATATCGTCCTCGCGCTCATCGAGCACTGCCTTGAACAGATAGGTCAGGAAGTCTTCAGCCAGAGCTGCATTATCGTCCAGATCGGCAAAGGCCATCTCCGGCTCGACCATCCAGAATTCTGCCAGGTGCCGGCTGGTATTGGAGTTCTCCGCACGGAAGGTCGGACCGAAGGTGTAGACCTTGCTCAGCGCCAGCGCATAGCTCTCGGCATTGAGCTGGCCCGATACCGTCAGGTACGCCTCTCGGGCAAAGAAATCCTGATCGAAGTCCACCTTGCCGTCAGCGGTCTTTGGCGGGTTGAGCGCATCCAGGGTGCTGACACGGAACAGCTCACCCGCCCCTTCACAATCACTGGTGGTGATCAGCGGCGTATTGACCCAATGAAATCGACGTTCCTTGAAATACTGATGAATGCTGCTGGCCAACGTGGTTCGCACCCGACTGATGGCACCGAAGGCATTGGTACGCGGGCGCAAGTGCGCAACCTGCCGCAGGTATTCGAAAGTGTGGCGCTTCTTGGCGATGGGATACTGCTCCGGGTCATCGACCTCTCCCACGACCTTGATGTCGCTGGCCTGCACTTCCACCGACTGCCCCTTGCCTTCGGATGCCACCAGTGTACCGGTGACCTCGATGGCGAAACCGGAACTCAGGTGCAGCACCTGATCCTGATAATTGTGCAGAGACTGCTCGGCGATGACCTGCAGACTGTCGAAACAGGAGCCGTCATACAGCGCGATGAAGGACAGGCCCGCCTTGGAGTCACGTCGGCTGCGTACCCAGCCCTGGACGGTCACGCTCTGTCCTTCGGGAGCGGTGGCCAGTAGGTCAACGATGTCTATCTTGTTCATGCAGGAATACCGGGATGCTTCTTCAAAGGGGGTTCGCCGTTACCGGCCAGTTCCGTTGTCAGTGCTGCGAGCGAGTCCCAGCATGATCCGGAAGCCTGGCCCTTTATCTGTCTGTCAATGGTAGTGCACGTGGACAGCATTGACAGCCAGGACAGCGCTGAATGTCGGCCCAGTGCCAGTTTCAGTGGCGCCATGCGATTGGCCCAGACACCGGCCGATTTCAGGGCCGCATCTTCGCCCACACCCGCCGCCACGGCCTCGGCACTGCGTGCACCGGCACGAATCTCGTTGACCAGTGACCACAGTACCAGCACCTCACTGACAGCTTCGTCATGCAGGCCGGTCAGAATGCGCAGGGCTCTGACTGATTCACCCTGCAGCGCGGCCAGAGACAGATCCGCGATGGAGTATCGTGCGCTGTCACTGACCGCTATCAGCACTTGTTCACTATTCAGGGGGCCCGGCGGATAGAGCAGCGCCAGACGTTCGACTTCCTGCCTGGCCGCCAGCAGATTGCCCTCGATGCGTTCAGCGATCAGGCTCAACGCGGCGGCATCGGCATGCAGGCCCTTGGCCGTGAGCCGCTGGTTCAGCCAGCTACCCAATTGGGCGGCCGGGATCGGCCAGACAGCCAGCGTGACACCTGACTGGTCGATAGCCTTGAACCAGGCACTGTTGCTGGCACTGCGATCCAGCTTGCCGGCTGTTATCAGCAACAGTACATCCGGCGGCGGATTCGAGCAGTATTGTTTCAGCACTTCGCTGCCGATGCGGCCCGGTTTGCCGGTGGGCAGTCGCAACTCGATCAGGCGACGCTCGGCAAACAGTGAGAAGCTGTCTGCAGCCTCGCGAAAGCTTGACCAATCGGCGTCTTCGGTGGCGACGATAACCTGACGTTCGTCAAAACCGGCATCGCGCCCCTTGTTGCGCAGCTTGTCACCGATTTCCATCAGCTGCAGCGGCTCATCACCGTGTAACAGGTAGACCGGGGCCAGCGTCTTGCTCAGATGAGCGTCCAGTTTGTCCGGGTAGATCTTCATGGCAGATCAGCTAACAGTCGAACGCACAGGATACAGAAAAAACATCCCCTCCATCGTGTCCGAATGCGTGTGTGACCCGCCCTTTTCCTAGCCGAGTATGTCAGGCCAATTCGTTTGCGCCCGGGTAATCAGCAGCTGCTTGCGCTTCAACCAGAGCAGATGGATGCCCTTGTTGTAATTGAAGAACAATTGTCCGTCCTCGATATCCCAAAGCTCGGGGTCGCCCTTGACCAGCTTGCCCTGAGCCACCGAAAATGCACAGTAGCCGCCGAACTGGGGTGCAAAGGCTTGTGGATCAGCCATGAACTTCTCCTTGTTCTCCGCGGAGGCGAACAGCCAGCGCGCCCCCTCATGTTCCAGCGAATGGGCCTTGTCGCCGGCAACGGCCTTGCCTTGCTCGAAGTAGCTGACCGCATCACGGCCATTGAGCGCCAGATTGTTGGATCGTGAGGTGTAGATGGGTGCCTTGGCAGCAACCGCAGCCGCTGAATAAAGCCCCAGAGCAGGTACAGCGGCGATCAGACCGACGAGCTGTTTCATGGACTGGCGTCTGGATTGATTGACCTTCATGCATTCGTACCTGTTGGCTGAGTTCTAGACTGACGTTAGCGGCGGGCAGCCAGCCCTCTGAATTGCCACGGTGAACCCGAACGTTACCCTTCCCGAGAGTCTTGATATGGTAGACGGCATCATTCAACCTGATGAGCGACCCCATGAGCACCCTCTGGACACCCAGTCAGCGCTACCCCGACCCGGCCGTCGTGTCCGTGACGCCCGAATTCGACCAGTACCGTCTGCCTCTGGCCAAGATCGAACGGCTTGCCACCGGTTTCCGCTGGTGCGAAGGCCCCGTCTGGATCGGCGAGTTTCAATCACTGGTGTGGAGCGATGTGCCGGGCAATGTGCAGTATTGCTGGGATGAGCAAAGCGGCTCAACGCGCATCTTCCGTTCCCCCAGCAATAACGCCAACGGCAACACCCGGGACCGCAATGGTCGCCTGATCACCTGTGAACACCTGACCCGCCGACTGGTGCGCACCGAACTCGATGGTCAGCGTACCGTGCTGGCCGCTGACTATCAGGGCGCAACGCTGAACTCCCCCAACGATGTCGTGTGTCACTCCGATGGTTCGATCTGGTTTACCGACCCGGTCTTCGGCATTTCCGGTTTCTACGAAGGAGAGAAAGTCGACCCTGAACTCTCCCCCAATCTCTACCGCCTGGCGCCTGATGGCACGCTGAGCGTCATGTCGAATACCATCAACCAGCCAAACGGCCTGGCCTTCTCTCCGGATGAATCCATTCTCTATGTCGTGCAGTCCCGCGGCACGCCACGCCAGATTCTGGCATTCGA
>CBDUIJ010000169.1:0-11519 GCA_965367215.1 uncultured Granulosicoccus sp. | reverse complement strand
CTCCTCACAAGCACTCCTCACAAGCACTCCTCACAAGCACTCCTCACAAGCACTCCTCACAAGCACTCATTAGTGTCTACCATCAAGGGAGGCCCTTGAACTGATTACGCGATCATGAAGACAAACAAGTCCTCCTCTCTATTAGTGGCATCCCTGTTCACGACATTGCTTACAGCCACCGCCTGCTCGGTGCTGCCTGAAGACATCCGTGCATCACTTCCCGAAGCCATGCGGGGAGACACGCAGGCACTGAAGGATTACCCGACACCGCAACTGTCCGGTCGCTGGCAGGATAGCGACTATCCAGAACTGACAATCAGCATCAAGCAGAATGGTACTGACTTCACCATGTCCAGAAAGGGTGACTACAAGGGCATACCCGTTGTGGAGACTTACAAGGGAACGCTGGAAGGTCGGGCGGCCAAACTCACTTATCAGGCATTGGACAAGGGTCAGGTACGCCCTGTCAGGGGAAAATGCTTCGGCGTCGCCAGCAAGGACTCATCCAGCCTGCAGCTCACCTGTGAAGATGCCAAGAAAGGCACCGTACCTCTCAATCTGAAAAAGTACTGAGCATCCGACGGGCGGTTCAGCTCTCGTTTGCCAACTGCCTGACCCGCTGCGACAGTTCGCTGACATGCGGATCGGGCATTTCCAGCGCGTTCAGCGCCTGTTCCAGTTCGTACAGATATTCCCGATTGCTACCGCTGGGACCATGACGCTCGGCAATCAGTCGAGCCACATCCTCGAGGCTCTCACCGGCACGCCAGGAAGGATTCGATTCGTGAGCTACCCACGTGAGGCCGGCCACCATCATTCCGCCTTCCATATGGAGGGGCGCATACAGCCGTTCATACCCGTCCTGTTCACGATGATCGAGATACTCGAGTATCTCGCCGCGACCACGGTCCGGTAGTTTGTAGGCCATACCGCGACAAACACTACCAGGCACCGGCAGCAAGGTGACGACCCGACCCGGCAAGGCGGGTGTTCCCCGGTGATCATGAGAGGCCTGACAGAAACGACGCTCATACCCTGCCAGGCCGGCTGCCTGACGCCTGTCGTGCTCGAAAGCGGGCCGCCAGATCAGCGATCCATACCCGAAGATCCACAATTCGGCATCCTGATCAACGAGCTCACTCATGAGCACATGACACCAGCCGGCGCCCGCAACGGGCAAGCAATGATCAAGAACAAGTCGGACAGACTCCTCGCACAAGAGTGAATGGCCACAGAGGATGTGCAGTGGCCAGTGCCGGGCACACCCGGCAGATTCAATGATCATCTCCCGGACCGGCCTGGCAACACAAGCCGCAGGCACACAATCACATATCCTGCATCAACAGTTGACCCGGTGCCTACTCCCTCGTAGGCTCTGTCGGGAACATCGGATTGTTACACGATTGAAAAATCGTCAGTCGCCATCCTGATGTTTGCGCACGCCGCCCCGGCCACTCACTACCTTTTCCTGGAGCCATTGCATGTCCGTGAAATACAAACTGACCACATGGCTGCTTGCCAGTGCCCTCGCCGTCAGCTCGTCCCCCTTGCTGGCCGACACCATCAAGGTTGCGGGCATTTACACGCAGCCCATTCAACAGAAGTGGGACGCCCGTCTTCACCAAGCCCTGCAGGCCCTCGAAGATGCCGGTGAAATCGAATATGACTACTCCGAGAAAGTCGCCAACACCGATTACGTGCGAGTCCTGCGCGAATACAGCGAAAGTGGTGTCGACCTGATTGTCGGCGAAGCCTTCGGTATCAGTCGCGAAGCTCGCAAGGTGGCAGATGACTATCCTGACACCGCCTATCTGATGGGCGACCCCTTCGAACCGCATGGTGACAACTTTTCCGTGTTCGACAACTACATCCATGAACCCTGTTATCTGATGGGCATGGTTGCCGGCAGTATGACGACCAGCAATCGCATCGGCATGGTCGGCGGTTACCCGATCGGAGAGGTGAACCGGCTGTTTCATGCCTTCATGGCAGGCGCCAAGGCTGTCAATCCGGAAGTCGAATTCAAGGTGACTTTCATCGGTAGCTGGTACGACCCACCAAAGGCAAAGGAAGCCGCATTTGCACAGATCGAAGCGGGTGCCGACATCATGTACGCCGAACGCGCAGGCGTGGTCGACGCCGCCCGGGAAAAGGGCATTCTGGCCTTCGGCAATGTCAACGACATGAACAAGGAAGAGAACGGCACCGATGTCGTGGTCACCTCGGCGCTGTGGCACATGGAGAATGCCATCGCCCATGCGGTAGAACGCGTCAAGGCCGGGTCATTCTCTGCCGAGGACTACAAGGAATGGACCATGATGGCCAAGGGTGGTGCCTCACTTGCGCCCTACCATGAGTTCGAGGATCGCGTCGATGCCGATATCAAGACGAGAGTCGAGGAGACCAGCGCCGCAATTCTGGCCGGAGAGCTCACGATCGATATCAATGACGAGGAGCCCAAGTCCACCTACTGATACACACCTGGCTGTAACACAACACGGTGTCTACAAGACTCTCTACGCCACAGCACGGAAAACCGCCGATGGAATCGCTCTCTGTGAATCCGGCATCTGCCGGTGTCGCACCGGGCGATTCCGTCGCCCCCATCCTGTCCATCAGTGGCATTACAAAATGCTTCGGTTCCCTGGCCGCCAATCAGAACATCAGCCTGTCTCTGCACACCGGTGAAATCGTCGCACTGCTGGGTGAAAACGGTGCCGGCAAGACCACGCTGATGAATATCCTGTTCGGTCACTACCGTGCAGACAGTGGCACCATCGAGGCATTCGGAGAACCACTGGAACAGCATTCCCCCGAGGAGGCGCTGAAACGCGGCATCGGCATGGTTCACCAGCACTTCACGCTGGCGGACAATCTGTCGGTTCTGGACAATATCATGCTCGGCACCGAGTCTCTCTGGCAACCCTTCAGCCGACGTTCTGCGGCTCGCAAGCGTCTGCAACAGATCATGGAAGATGCCGGGCTGAACGTGAACATCGATAGTCCGGTCAGGGATCTGACCGTGGGCGAACGCCAGAGAGTGGAGATCCTCAAGGCCCTGTATCGCAATGTCCGGATCCTGATCCTGGACGAACCCACGGCAGTGCTGACACCGCAGGAGGTTGACGACCTTTTCGTACTCTTGCGCAGCATGGCCTCTCGCGGCCTGGCTATCATCATCATCTCTCACAAGCTGCACGAAGTACTGGCCATCAGCGATCGCGTCGTTGTGCTTCGCGGAGGCGAAGTGGTCGGAAACGCCGAGACCGCAACCGTCGATCGCAACCAGCTGGCGGAGATGATCGTCGGGCGGGCGGTCGAGCGTCCCTGTGTGGAAGCACGACCTGCCGGCGAGGAAATACTGGCCCTGAGGGGAGTTACGGTACGGGACCGAACAACCCACAGAATCACCTTGAGCAACATTGATCTGCAGATAAGATCCCACGAAATCGTTGGCGTTGCGGGTGTATCAGGCAATGGACAGGCGGTTCTTGCCAGCGTCCTGTCTGGTCTCTGCACGCCCGACGAAGGTGAATTTCTGCTGCAGGGCGAAACCCTGAAAAGACCCTCGCCACGCATGCTGACCAGCAAAGGTCTGGCCCGCATTCCGGAGGACCGACACACTGACGGCGTTGTCAGCGAGATGAGCCTGTGGGAGAACCTGTTGCTCGATGAGCTGGGTCAGGAACCCGTCTGGCGCATGGGCATGGTGCTGGACAGGCGTACGGCACGGCAGCAGGCCTGCCAGCTGATCGATGAATACGACGTACGCTGCCACAATGAAGAACAACCGGTCGGGCTGCTTTCCGGCGGCAATATGCAGAAACTGATTCTGGCACGCAACCTGGCCCGTGACCCCGACGTCATCCTGGCCAACCAGCCCACACGTGGCCTTGATGAAGGTGCCATTTCTGCCGTTCACTCCTTGCTTATCGATGCCCGTAACAGAGGCGCCGGCATTTTGCTGATCACCGAAGATCTGGACGAATTGCTGCGTCTTTCCGACAGGGTGGTCGTCATGCACGACGGACACATGAGCGAATCACTGCCCGGTGCCGGACTCACTCCTCGCGAACTGGGCCTGCGTATGTCAGGTGCCTTCGACAACAACGCCACATGACAACGAACAACGACTGATGCGCCTGGAACTCCGTGAATCAGTACCCTGGTGGCTGTCGCTTGCGGCCCCGATCATGGCCATCGCCCTGTCGCTGCTGCTCGCTTCACTGCTCATTGTCTGGGCAGGTGAATCGATCATCGATGCTTTCCGGATGATGGCGATAGGTGCATTCGGCTCTACATTTGCCTTTACGGAAACGCTCTCCAGAGCTATCCCTCTGACGCTCACCGGATTGGCCGCGGCCATTGCCTTTCGAGCACGGTTCTACAATATCGGCGCCGAAGGACAGCTTTACTGTGGCGCTCTGGCAGCGACTCTGGTGGGCACCGGACTGCTGGATTTGAACTCCTTCTGGATGATCCCATTGTTGTTTGTCGCAGGCGCCCTGGCTGGTGGTGGCGCCCTGCTCCTGCCCTGGTACCTGAAGACGCGATTGAGCGTGGACGAAGTGGTCACCACGCTGCTGCTCAATTTCGTGATTCTTCTGCTGGTGAGTTATGCCCTGGAAGGCCCTCTGCGTGACCCCATGTCCATGGGATGGCCACAAGCTGCTCCCATCATCGATGCAGGGGTTCTGCCGGCACTGGTTCCGCGCACTCGCCTGCATGCCGGGCTCTATGTTGCAGTAGCTGCGGCCATTGTGCTGTGGCTATTGCTGCGCTTCAGTGTGTTCGGTTTCAGCGTCAAGGCCCTGGGTCTCAACAGCAATGCCGCCCGACATGCCGGCATTCCAGCCACGCGCACACTTTTCTGGGTGGCCATGCTAAGCGGCGCGCTGGCTGGTGCCGCCGGGGTCAGTGAGGTGGCCGGTCTGAAAGGCTATCTGACGCTCGATCTGTCACCGGGGTTCGGCTACACCGGCATTGCCGTGGCCATGCTGGCAAATCTGCACCCACTGGGCGTGGTTCTGTCTGCCACCTTTCTGGCCGGTATTTCGGTCGGCGCTGATTCCATGGGCCGCGCACTGGGCGTGCCCAGCTACATCGCCGATATCATGGTCGCCTCAGCTGTCCTGAGCGTGCTGATCGGCCTGATGCTGTCTCGCTACCGGATTCGCCGCTGATGGACATTCTGGACATACTCATCAGTGCCAGCTTCTGGGCTGCCACGATACGCATAGCCTGCCCATTGATCTTTGCCACCCTCGGCGAACTGATCTGCGAACGAGCCGGCGTCCTGAATCTGGGGATCGAGGGCATCATGACGGCCGGCGCCATGTCCGGTTGGTTGTGGGTCTACAACGGTGGTGATCTGGTCGGCGCCGTCCTGTTTGCAGCAGCCGTTGGCGCCATGCTTGGCCTCCTGCATGCCAGCTTCACGGTCTCGCTTGGTCTCTCCCAGCATGTAACCGGAATAGGAATCACTCTGCTGGCATCTTCCCTGAGCTATTTCATCATCAAGATGCTGTTGCCGGAGAGCACGTCTCCACCGAAGATCGTGCCTTTTCAGAACATCGATGTCCCCATGCTCTCTTCCCTGCCTTTTCTGGGTGAAGCACTGTTCTCCCACACCCCATTGACCTACACCGCCTTTCTCGTCGTGCCCATCATCATGTACGTGCTGTACCGCACGCCATGGGGACTGGCCATGCGCATTGCCGGTGAGAATCCGGTGGCTCTGGAGGCACAGGGAATCGATGTCATCAGGGTTCGTACTCTGGCGGTAATGCTCGGCAGCGCGCTGATGGCCATTGGTGGTGCTTCGCTGACCATCAGCGCATTCGACGCCTTCTATTTCGGCATGATCAACGGTCGAGGCTGGATCTGCGTCGCGTTGGTCATCTTTGCCTCCTGGCGTCCCGGCAAGGCCTTGCTGGGCGCTCTGCTGTTCGCCGGACTGGACGCATTCCAGGTTCGCATGCAACAGCAGGCAGGTGCCTATATCCCCTACCAGTTCTTTCTGATGCTGCCCTATGTGTTAAGTATTGTGGCCATGATCATCGTGGCACGCCGTGCCGAGTACCCCAAGGCATTGTTGAAGCCCTATCGCCGCGGCGAACGTCTATAGTCTGGGCATCTCACCTATCGACGATACGACAACGCTTCATGATTCAGGCTATCAGAGACTCTTCGCCCGGCGTACTGCTGACTCGCATGCTGATTGCGGCTGTCGTCGTCTTTGCATCCTACAACCCCAGTGGTACGTCGGTCTTTCACTGGGTCAGCAACAACGAGAATCCCACCGACGCCTGGGTCATCCTCGGCGCCATTGTTGCCATACTCATCAATCTGGCGCTATTGATCGCAGCCTGGAAGGCTCTTGGCAAGCTTGGCACCTTCATTGTTCTGGTCTTTTTCGCGGCACTGGTTTATCTGTCACTGCAGGAAGGCTGGGTATCGTCCGGCAATCAGCAATCGATCGAATGGCTGGTTCTCATTCTATACAGCGCTTTTCTGGGTATCGGTCTGTCTGGCGCCATCATCTGGAGACGTGCGACAGGTCAGGTAGTCACTGATGAAGCGGACGATATCGACCGCTGAAACACTCTTGCGTGTGCTTGAGAGTGAACTCCGATTATTTCAACCGATGCCGACGGGACGACGTCACCTGAGAGACTTCCCTGTACAGGCGATATAGCTGTTGAGCTGCGTACAACGTCAGGATGACCGTGAACATCAGTACCGGATAGGCCAGCAAGGACAGGACATTCTCCAGACTGTTGGCGACACGATGCAAGCCCAGATTCTGTGCAACCTCCTCACTGCGGGAGGTATAGAGCATGGCCCCCAGGCAACCGATTGAACCGATCAGCCCGATGCTGAACAAACTGCCATGCAGAACCAGGCGGGACCTGGTCGAAGACCCCTTGGTCCGGCGCTTCCCCGGCTTCTGCGACAGCAGCATGCCGAACTCTTCCTCCTGTTCGGATACCGGGCTATCGGCTTTCCTGACCAGTTGTCTGTTCGGTTTTACCATTATCTGGATACTTTCCATAGCCGGAACCTCGGTTGCCTGCATGCGTCAGCTTGCGGAGAACGCGGCCGATACTCTTCGCTGATACAAGTGATATCCATTGACCGATGCGACACCAGCCTTGCGCCCGGTCGTCGCAGCTCATTCAGTGCAACAGGAGTAGTTCATCGAAGCTATCACAGACCATTTCGAGAATTTACAGACGGTTAACATTCTCAGGAACTGTTGTGCAGTTAATCAAATAAAATGCCAACCCTTTCTCATTTTTGTCGCTAACTGGTTAATCTGGTGTTAAGGATCATCACGTATTCTGCGCCGGTTGGTCCACTCCAGACTTACGACCCCATTATTCTTGCTTTCTTGACGCATTCCGGAGATCCGCATGCATCACCACCGTATGAACGCCGATTCGCCTGCGACCGTGGCAGCCACCAGTCACTCCCGCAGATCGCAGATTGGTACTTTTTCTAATGGCCTCAGGATGAAACGACTGGCTGGCCTCCTGTCACTGGCATTCCTGACCAGTCTTCTCGGCGGCTGCGTGGCAACCACACGTACGCTGGATCCGCAGGCCGAGAAACATTACGATGCCAGCTATGATTTCTCCGACAAGAAGCAGATAGTCGACGTTCTGACTGACAGCCTGCTTTCTTCACCCAATATCGTCACGGAAACCGCCAAACCCATCATCGTGATTTATGGCGTGGATAATGAAACGTCGGAGCACATCAGCACCAGCGGCATTACCGACGATATTCGCCTGGCGTTGATAAAATCGGGCGAGTATCGATTCATCAATCGCAAGCAGCGCGGTAATCTGCTCGATGAAGCGGATTATCAGTACTCCGGCTTCGTGCCCCCGGAAGAGCGCGTTGCAGAAGGCCGACAACTGGGAGCTGACTATATTCTGTCAGGCACTTTGCGCTCCATCGAGAAGAAGCAAGCGCGACAGTGGCGCCTCAACAAGCGTGAACTCATCTATTACTCGATGAACCTGGAGCTCACTGACCTGGAAACCGGTGAAATCTCATGGGCAGACAACGTCGAGATTGCTCGCGAGTCTTCACGCCCAGTCATTGGCTGGTAATCGGCCAGCACCGGAGAAGCACCAGCCTCTTGCGTATTCGAAGGACCATTGAATTGTCTGGTCACCCACTATCGAAGAGCATACTTCGCACGGCACTATTGAGTCTGATAGTGCTGTTGCAAGCCTGTGCAACTTCCGGTGCGCTGAATGTTGCGCGGGACCAGTTCCGTCATGGCAGTGCTCAGGAAGCTCTGCAGACCTTGTCGGAGGCGAGCGTTTCGCGGCGTGACCGGCTTCTTCTGTATCTGGACCGAGGCCTGGTTGCCCAGGCCGCCGGTGAATTCGAAACCAGTATTGCAGCTTTCGACAGTGCCTTGCGGCTGGTGGATGAACTCGACTACGTCAGTTTGCGAGACCAGTCCTCAGCCTTGCTGACCAGCGACTGGGCAACTCGCTACAGCGGTGAATACAGTGAACGTCTCTGGATTCACACCTTCCAGATGCTCAATTTTCTGTTGATCGATGAACCGCAGGAAGCGGCTGTTGAAGCTCGTCGAGCAGTAGCCGTGTATGAGGAACACGGGGATGTTCTCAAACAGGATGTCTTCACCCGCGCTCTCATGGCACTGAGCTTCGCCGCCGCAGGACAGAACGACAGCGCCAGTGTGGAATACCGACGACTGAAGGACGATTTCGGCACATCACTGGACAAGCCGCTGGGCAAGGATGAGAGTGAGCTGGTTCTGTTCGTGGCATCCGGATTCATCGAACCGAAGCTGCCCGGGGATCTGTTCATCGACGTCAATGCCCGCATCTCCTTTCCCTATTATCCGGAGCCAGCCAGCATCCCCCCGGTAATCCGCATTTACAGTGAAGACGAGGCACTACCGACAATACGCAGCGACACTCAGCTGCTACGCATTTCCAGTGACTCCCTGGCTGAGCGTGGCAAGCGCATTGCTGCCAGGCAGGCTCTGCGACTTGCCGCCAAGTACAGCGTCTCAGAAGCCATCTCGGAACAGGATGCGTTGGCAGGCAGTATCGCGAAGTTGATTTTTCTGGCTATCGAGCAAGCCGATACTCGCAGTTGGGAAACCCTGCCCGCCTGGTTGACGCTGGTACGCACCTCACTGCCACCTGGCTCGCACACCCTTCAATTGCAGATCAGCGGAGACGGGCTGACCCCGGGGCTCGTCATGCAACGACGGACTCTGGAGATCGAACTCGCACCGGGACAACGGTATTTCAAGATGATCAGACCGGGTGTCAATGTCAATTGAACACTGACACAGTACGTCCGAGCCAGGCCGAGTTACTACAGCCTCGTGTCGAATCTGCCCGGCAGGGATAATTCCAGCAGGCTGAGATCTGCAGAGATGTCACCCAGGGAATAGTTTTCCCCGGGCGGCAAGGTAAAGGCATCGCCTGCTACCAGCAATTGCCGGTTGATGCGCACACTGCCGGCCACCACATACGAGAACAGAACCTGGGCACCATGCGAGGTGCTGTACGCTGGCGAAGCGCCACTTGATTTGAGCATTCTGGCGCCGGCGATACCCGCCGTGGCCTCGGCGACTCCGGTTTCGGAGTATGCCAATCCCGGCAGGCGATGCGGCTGCCAGCGAGCGCCCTTGTGCACGTAATGGCAGAAACGCTGCCCATGAAACAGTCGGTGGCTGTCAACACGACCGTTGGGCAACTCCATATCGTTGTCTATTGCCGTGACGTGCTCGGCCGGAGTCCCCACCTCGATGACTTCCAGCCCGTTGGATGTTTCCATCACACGGTGCCGAATATGAGGAGGCTGAGTCACGCAGTCACCCGCATGCAGAGTAATGGGTGGCCCCTGATCCTCGTAGACCAGCTGAATCCAGCCCTGCACACAGAACAGCAACTGAAATTCGGTGGTGTGATAATGAACGCGGTCGCGTACCGGCCCGCCGTTGGGAATACGGATATGGGACACCATGATGCCGCCGCCCAGACGACTTGGAATCAGGTCCCGGGTGTGTGTACCGGCCCTGCCGGTGACCCATGGAGTGCCCCGGAGTGTGCAGATTTCCTCCCGGTGATTGGCAAAGCTCTGCACATGCGGCTCCGCCGTGCGTTCCCAGCGAAGTTCGGTACCACTGGGCGACTGAAGCGGCTGACGCAAGCTCTCTTCGGTCTTGATCACCAGCAATCCGGGAGCGCCCTGATGGCGAGTATCCAGCAGCAGGGACAGGCCACGGCCGGAGAGCTCGGCCGAATGTGGCTTCTCCGATGGATAAAGCCGGTCCAGCTGCATGTTCAGCTCTCGCGTATAGAAAGCGATATCGGCCTGCAAGTCGTTGCAGGGCAGAACGCTGAATACCTGATCTTCTTGCTTGATTGCCATCAGTATCGTGTTTGCGAGGTGCGCGCTGTTCAATCGTGAAAGTTAATTGATCTATAGCAGACACCCATCGGAACTGCCCTGCCAACAAGAATACACGGCCATACGCCTGCCGTACCACCACTGCAGCAGCTGAACCACACAGCGGCGCCAGGCCCGCACTGCACGGCTCCTGGCAGATTGCCCTGTCAAAGCGACATCGCGCTTGCGAAGACACCTGGTGTTACACGGTCGCCATCCGCCTCGGACGACCCTGCAGCGCTCTCGGGCTATACTCGCGCATTATGCCGACACCTGACGATACCGTGACAGAAGACGCCACCCTGAAGACTCAACCGCAACAGCGGCCTTTTGTTGACCTGATCATCAGCATTGTCATTCCATCGATCATTCTGATGAAGTTCAGTGATGATGCGAGATTGGGCGCAACCAATGCCCTGATTCTGGCGCTGGCATTCCCCATCGGTTACGGCCTGTATGAATGGATCGCCAACGGCAAGCGCAATGTCATGGCAGCTCTCGGCGTTGTCAGCGTGATCCTCACCGGTGGTATCGGTCTGCTCAAGATCGATGCGCAGTGGCTGGCGATCAAGGAGGCTGCCATTCCGCTGTGTATCGGCATCGGCGTGCTCGTTGCCAACAAGCTGGGCTACCCGTTGGTAAAGAAGCTGCTGTTCAACCCCACCATCATGAATGTGGATCGCATCCACGAAGAGCTGGACAGGAAAAACACGCGACCGGAATTCGAATCACGCCTGGACAGGGCCAACACCTTGCTGGCTGGCACGTTTCTGTTCAGCGCGGTGATGAACTATTTTCTGGCCAAGCTCATCGTGACCAGTGAAAGCGGTTCGTCCGCCTTCAATGAGGAACTGGGGCGCATGACACTGCTGAGCTACCCCGTGATCGCCATTCCGTCGATGATCATGATGCTGGGTATCTTCTGGTTCATCTGGCGTACGGTCAATCGCCTGACTGGTCTGACGCTGGAAGACATCATGGTCACCGACAAGACGGACTGATACGGCATTTCCTGCCTTACGGCGACATTGACCGGACTATCGTTGCATACCGGTCTGTGGCGG
>CBDUIJ010000168.1:0-11550 GCA_965367215.1 uncultured Granulosicoccus sp. | reverse complement strand
CGAAGAGGTCGATATTCAGGAGCTGATAGCAGAGACCCGCCGCAAGGCTTACAAGGCCATGGTCTCCGAGGTGCAGACACGATTGAACGACTTCGGCTTCAACGCCGGATTTCCCGATGGGGTACCCGGTGGCAATACCCGCCGGGCCTTGTCTGAATTCTACCGTGCCACCGGTGCGACTCCGACCACCTCCATAACCGACCTCACCATCGAAGACCTGGACAGTGAGAAACTCAAACTGGATATCGCGAAGCGAAAATTGCGTGAGAGTCAGCAGGCACTGGCTGATGGCAAGCTCGCGCTGGCGAAAAGCAGTCTGCAGGCAGCAGAGCAGATCAGCGGCCTGCTGAAAGTACCACCAGAGCACGCACTGGCCCTGCGCACGCCAGTCCAGACCGAGGCACCAACACCCCTTGCCAGTATCCAGGCCCCCAGGGTGCCCGAGCCATCTGCCAATGCAGTAGCGGTCAAGCAGGCTGACGTGACGACGCCATCGGCATTCAAACCGTCCTCACCCCCGAAGAGCGCTGATTCGGACGTTCGCTTCGCCGAGCTCATCAACCAGATCAAGGTGTTGCAAGGTCGTATCCAGCGGCAGCAGAGCGATCAGAACCAGCAAATGAAAGCCCTCAGGGACGCCCTGTAAGCCTCGCTTCAAGATAAGTCCGCCTCCGCCGAGCATGTCGAGCTCGTAACAGGTCTTTACTCCTGGAATTCTGACACTACCCTTGACCTTCCAGTTACTGGAATGCCCATGATAGGGGTAGAAGTCAACGCAAGGGGATTGATCATGCAGGCAGTCAGACAATTGTCCATCGATATCGAGGGCATGAGCTGCGCCTCCTGTGTCGGGCGTGTCGAGAAGGCACTACGCGCGGTTGACGGTGTCAACGACGCTACCGTCAACCTGAGCGCCGAGAATGCCATCATTACGGGGACGGCACAGCTTGCCGACATCCGTCAGGCCTTGATGGAGACGGGGTATCCGGCAAGACAGGAAACGCTCACGCTGAACATTCAGAGCATGAGCTGCGCCTCCTGCGTGGGTCGGGTCGAAAAGGCACTGCTGGAGCAACCCGGCGTGGTCGAGGCCAGCGTCAACCTGGCCACGGAATCGGCCAGTGTCACTTACCTCGCCGGCGTCATCACACAACAGGAACTGGCCGCCGTACCCACCGCCATGGGCTACCCGGCAAGCTTTGATCAGATAGATCAACAAGACCAGACCGAGCGCAAGCAAATCGAGGCAAGTCATCTTCGCCGGATGACTCTGATAGCTGCAATACTCACATTGCCCGTATTTCTTGCAGAGATGGGAGGTCACCTCTTCCCCAGTCTGCATGTCTGGATAGGCAATTCGATTGGCATGCAGACAAGCTGGGTGCTGCAATTCATTCTCAGCTCGATTGTCATGGCCTGGCCCGGACAACAATTCTATCGCCGTGGCCTGCCGGCCCTGTTCAAGAGCACACCAGACATGAACAGTCTGGTCGCCATTGGCAGCCTGGCGGCCTGGGGCTACTCCACTATTGCCACCTTCCTGCCTTCTGTATTGCCCGAGGAGTCACGCGCCGTGTACTTCGAGGCCGCAGCCGTCATCGTGACACTGATCCTGCTGGGGCGCTTCCTGGAGGCACGTGCCAAGGGCCGTACCGGCGAGGCCATTCGCTCACTGATCGGCCTGCAGGCAAAATCCGCTCGGGTAGAGCGCGACGGCGTTGTGACTGAAATCGACATCAGCGACATCAGGACCGGTGACATCGTTCATATCAGGCCCGGCGAGAAGATACCCGCAGATGGCAGATTGATCAGTGGGCAAAGCTATATCGATGAAAGCATGATTACCGGCGAACCGGTACCTGTGGACAAGTCCGTCGGGGACGAGCTGGTTGGAGGCACCATCAATGGCACCGGTGCCTTGCAAATGCAGGCCAGCAAGGTGGGCGCCGACACGATGTTGGCCCAGATCATCCGCATGGTGGAACAGGCGCAGGGTGCCAGACTGCCGGTACAGGACCTGGTCAACCGCATCACCGCCTGGTTCGTTCCCGCTGTACTGGCGATTGCCGTTCTGACCATGCTCGTCTGGTTCTTCGTGGGTCCCGAACCGACACTGACCCGTGCGCTGATAGCCGGAGTCTCGGTGCTGATCATCGCCTGCCCCTGCGCCATGGGCCTGGCGGTACCCACCTCGATCATGGTCGCCACTGGCCGGGCAGCAGAGATCGGAGTCCTGTTTCGCCAGGGCGCCGCCTTGCAGACTCTGCAACGTACAAACGTCATTGCTCTGGACAAGACTGGTACCTTGACCCTGGGTCAACCGGAACTGACCGACCTGCAAGTGATGAATGACATGGCCGAAGATGATTTGCTGGCCATGGTTGCAGCCATCGAGGACAGCTCCGAACATCCGATTGCCCAGGCTATCGTCAAGGCCGCCAGGGCGCGTGAACTGACGTTTCCGGAATTGGCCGATTTCGAATCGCTGACCGGTATGGGCGTCCGAGCAAGCATCTCCGGCCAGCAGGTTCTGATCGGTACACAGCGGCTCATGAACGAGCATGACATCGCTCTGAATTCAGCTCCGGATGAAGTTCAGCGACTCGGCAAACAGGGCAAGACACCCCTCTTTGTTGCTGTTGACGGGAAGTTGGCGGCCTTGCTGGCCGTTGCGGATCCGGTCAAGAAGACAACCCCGGCAGCCATCAAGGCCCTGCACGATCTGGGTCTGAAAGTTGCCATGATCACCGGGGACAATCAGGCAACCGCCGACAGTATCGCTCGTGAATTGGGTATAGACCATGTGGTGGCCCAGGTCATGCCGGATGGCAAGGTGGATGCCATCAGGCAACTCTCCTCAGACAATGCCACAGTTGCATTTGTGGGTGATGGCATCAACGATGCCCCTGCACTGGCCGCTGCCGACGTCGGCATCGCCATTGGCACAGGTACCGATGTCGCTATCGAAAGCGCCGATGTCGTGCTGATGTCCGGAGACCTGCTGGGCGTGGTCAATGCCATGGAACTGAGTCAACGCACCATGAAGAATATCAAGCAGAACCTGCTGTGGGCTTTCGGTTACAACGTACTGTTGATCCCGGTTGCAGCCGGCGTACTCTATCCGCTCAACGGCATGACGCTCTCGCCGATGCTGGCAGCGCTGGCCATGACCCTGTCCAGTGTCTTCGTGCTGACCAATGCATTGCGGCTGCGCTGGGTCAAGGCTCTTCACCCGGAGAGCTCAGCATGAATATCGGTGAGGCTGCAGCACAATCCGGCCTGCCGGCAAAAACCATTCGCTATTACGAGGACATCAACCTGATCGCCCCTCGGCGGGATGCGAATGGTTACCGAGACTTCTCTGATGCCGATGTGCACAAGCTGGGGTTTCTGAGTCGTGCCAGAACACTGGGCTTCACCATAGAGAACTGCCGCGCCCTGCTAGGCCTCTGGGAAGATCAGTCGCGCGCCAGTGGTGACGTCAAGCGTATCGCCGGTGAACATCTGGCAGTCATCGAATCGAAGATTGCCGATTTATGCCAGATGCGAGATACGCTGGATCATCTGATGAACACTTGTCACGGCGATGATCGACCTGATTGCCCGATCATCAATGAGTTGGCTTCACGTGATTGAGCAAGTCGGCCCTCATCTTGATGACCGAACTGATTGCCTGATCATCATTGATAGTGCCTCTCGCGATTGAGCCAGTCAGTAACCGTTGTACCGGCTGTTTTATTCAGGCAAAAAAAAGCCCGGCTACCTTTGCAGGTCCGGGCTTTTTTCGTACTGGCTGCGGTATCGACTAGCGACGCAGTTTCTTGATCAACTGCAGCTGAGCAGATGCTTCTGCCAACTGGGCCTGAACAGCCTTGAAGTCGATCTCGCCAGGCGTACTGCCAGCCAGAGCGGCTTCGGCTTCGTCCTTGGCTTTCTGCGCAGATGCTTCATCCAGCTCATCGACACGCAATGCTGTGTCAGCCATGATGGTCACGATATGCGGCTGTACTTCCAGAATGCCACCTGACACATAGATGTCCAGCTCCTCGCCGTTGTCTACAGGCTTTACCCGAACCTCACCCGGCTTGATGCGGGTGATAAACGGTGCATGGCCGGGCGCGATACCTACTTCGCCCATCTGTGCAGAGGCGCTGACCATTGAGGCTTCGCCACTCCAGATCTCTTTCTCGGCACTGACTATCTCAACTTTGAGAGAGGAGGCCATGATTACGCGGCCTCTTTATTATGCTTCTCAAGCACTTCTTCGATCGTGCCCTGCATGTAGAAAGCCTGCTCTGGCAGATGATCATACTCACCAGCAACGATGCCGTTGAAAGCGCGGATGGTATCTTTCAGAGAAACATACTTGCCCGGTGAACCGGTGAATACTTCAGCTACGAAGAATGGCTGAGACAGATAACGCTGCACTTTACGTGCACGAGAAACGACCTGCTTGTCTTCTTCAGACAGCTCGTCCATTCCCAGAATCGCGATGATGTCACGCAGTTCCTTGTAACGCTGCAGAGTGTTCTGAACGCCGCGAGCACAGTTGTAGTGTTCTTCACCAACAACCAGAGGATCCAGCTGGCGAGAAGTGGAATCCAGTGGATCCACCGCAGGGTAGATACCCAGCTCGGCAATGTTTCGTGACAGTACAACCGTCGCATCCAGGTGAGCAAAGGTGGTTGCAGGAGATGGATCGGTCAAATCATCCGCCGGTACGTATACCGCCTGGATTGACGTGATGGAACCCGTCTTGGTTGAAGTGATACGTTCCTGCAATGCACCCATCTCTTGAGCAAGAGTTGGCTGATAACCTACCGCAGAAGGCATACGACCCAACAGTGCTGATACTTCGGTTCCAGCCAGTGTGTAACGGTAGATGTTGTCGATGAACATCAGTACGTCACGACCTTCGTCACGGAAGAATTCGGCCATGGTCAGACCTGTCAGGGCAACTCGCAGACGGTTTCCCGGTGGCTCGTTCATCTGACCGTATACCAGGGATACCTTGTCCAGTACGTTGGAGTCCTTCATCTCGTGGTAGAAGTCATTACCTTCACGAGTTCGCTCACCAACACCTGCGAATACCGAGAAACCGGAGTGCTCGGCAGCGATGTTACGAATCAGCTCCATCATGTTGACGGTCTTGCCTACACCGGCACCACCGAACAGACCAACCTTACCGCCTTTGGCGAACGGGCAAAGCAGGTCGATAACCTTGATGCCTGTTTCCAGCAGTTCTGTTGAACCTGATTGCTCCGCGTAAGTAGGCGGCTCCCGGTGAATCGGCATGCGTGCTTCTGTAGCAATCGGGCCGGCTTCATCGATAGGCTGCCCGAGAACATTCATGATTCGACCCAGAGTCGCTTCACCAACGGGTACCGAAATGGGAGCACCTGTGTTGCTCACGTTCAGGCCTCGCTTGAGTCCGTCCGAGGTACCCATTGCGATAGTTCGCACGATACCGTCGCCCAGCTGACCCTGTACTTCAAGAACCGTTTCGTTGTTCTCGACAGTCAGTGCATCATAGATTTTCGGTACGGCATTACGCGGAAATTCGACGTCGATAACCGCGCCGATGATTTCCACTATTTTTCCTGTACTCATGCTTGTTTCCGCCTGTAATTTATTCTGTAGTCGGATCTAGACAGCCGCAGCGCCGCCGACGATCTCGGAAATCTCTTGGGTAATAGCAGCCTGACGAGCCTTGTTGTAGACCAGCTGCAAGTCATCAATCAACTCACCTGCGTTGTCCGAAGCACTCTTCATGGCGATCATGCGAGCTGCCATTTCACAGGCCACGTTCTCGACAACTGCCTGATAGACCAGCGATTCCATATACCGCTCCATCACATGGTCAAGAACTTCTGCAGCATCGGGCTCGTAGATATAGTCCCAGCCGTAATCCGCATGGCTTTCCATCGTCGCAACAGCAGGAAGCAACTGTGTGACTGTCGGAGTCTGAGTCATCGTGTTGACGAACTCGTTCTCGACGATAAACAGCCTGTCGATTTCTCCGGCATCGTACTTGTCCAGCATGACTCGAATGGCACCGAGCAGAGTCGCCAGTTCAGGGGCGTCGCCCAGATCGATCGTGCTACCAACGATATTTGCACCAATACCGCGGAAGAAGTTCTGAGCTTTCTTGCCGATAGTGCAGATGTCGACACCGATGTCCTGCTCGTTCCACTGCTTCATGGAACTCACCGCGGCCTTGAAGATATTGGTGTTCAGACCACCGCACAATCCGCGGTCGGTCGAAACAATAATATATCCAACACGCTTTGGCTCAGGACGTTCAACCAGGTAGGGGTGCTTGTATTCGACGCTAGCCGATGCAATATGACCCACTACCTTCCTGAGCTTCAACGAGTAAGGCCGGTTCGCACGCATGCGATCCTGGGCCTTGCGCATTTTTGACGCAGCTACCATTTCCATGGCTTTCGTGATCTTCTGAGTATTCTGGATACTCTTGATCTGCGTGCGTATCTCCTTACCGGAAGCCATGAGCGCTTACCAGCTTCCGTTAGCCTTGAAAGCTTCAAGACCTTTCTTGAAAGCTGCCTGGATATCGTCGTTCCAGTCACCAGAAGCGTTGACCTGGTCAAGCAGTTCCTGATGGTTGGAGCGGAAATCCGCGTGCATCGCTTCTTCGAAAGCCACGATCTTGTTGACCGGAACGTCGTCGAGGAAACCTTCGTTGGCTGCGAACAGTGATACACCCATTTCGCCGATTGACAGAGGAGCGTACTGCTTCTGCTTCATCAGTTCGGTAACGCGTTGTCCACGTTCGATCTGCTTACGAGTCGTTTCGTCAAGATCTGATGCGAACTGTGCGAATGCCGCCAATTCACGGTACTGAGCCAGTGCCAGACGTACACCACCACCGAGTTTCTTGATGATCTTGGTTTGTGCAGCACCACCTACTCGTGATACCGACAGACCCGCGTTGATCGCTGGACGAATACCGGCATTGAACAGATCGGTTTCAAGGAAGATCTGACCATCGGTAATGGAGATAACGTTGGTCGGTACGAAAGCCGATACGTCACCTGCCTGCGTTTCGATGATTGGCAGAGCTGTCAGTGAACCTGTCTTGCCCTTGACTTCACCGTTGGTGAACTTCTCGACGTAATCGGCGTTGACACGTGATGCACGCTCAAGCAGACGAGAGTGAAGGTAGAAAACGTCACCAGGATAGGCTTCACGACCTGGAGGACGACGCAGCAGCAGGGATACCTGACGGTAGGCCCAGGCTTGCTTGGTCAGATCGTCATATACGATCAGTGCATCTTCGCCACGATCGCGGAAGTATTCACCCATTGTGCAACCTGCGTAAGGTGCGACGAACTGCATTGCTGCAGAATCTGCTGCGCCCGCTGCAACAACGATCGTGTTCTCGAGAGCGCCGTGCTCTTCAAGCTTGGCCACAACGTTGGCGATGGTTGATTGCTTCTGACCGATAGCCACGTAGACACATTTGATGCCTGTGCCTTTCTGGTTGATGATGGCGTCAATCGCGACAGCAGTCTTACCTGTCTGACGGTCACCGATGATCAGCTCACGCTGGCCACGACCTACTGGCACCATCGCATCGATGGCTTTCAGACCAGTCTGTACCGGCTCATCAACTGATTGACGATCGATTACACCAGGAGCGATCTTTTCAATCGGTGATGTCTGTGTAGCGCCGATAGGGCCTTTGCCGTCGATCGGCTCACCCAGTGCGTTCACGACTCGTCCGAGCAGTTCACGACCAACCGGCACTTCCAGTACCTTGCCAGTACAACGAACCTTGTCGCCTTCTGTCAGATTTTCGTAGTTACCGAGTACAACCGCACCGACAGAATCACGCTCGAGGTTCAATGCCAGACCGTAAAGTCCGTCATCGAAAGCGATCATCTCACCGGACAGTGCATCCGTAAGGCCGTGAATTCGAACGATACCGTCATTCAGACTGACGATAGTGCCTTCTGTTCGAACGTTGGCAGCTGTATCGGTATTACCGATTTTCTCCCGGATCAGGTCACTGATCTCGGATGGATTCAGTTGTTGCATGGGTCTATTTAGTCTCTTGAAATCTGCAGGGTCGGGTCAGCGTGCGCCGTCAGTCAGTTGCCTGACATCGAGTGCATCAGCTGGCGACGGATTGTTCCAGTGCTGCTAGACGGCCGCGAATGGATCCGTCGATGACCAGGTCGCCGGCGCGTATAATTGCACCACCGATCAGATCAGGGTCAACCTCGCTGGTTATCCTGACTTTACATGAGAGCCTTTTACCCAGCGCTTCTACAATGCGGGAGGTCTGCTCATCGGTAAGTGCATACGCGCTTATGACATGCGCTTCCTCTTCACCCTGAGCTTCGCGCCGGAGCTGCTCGTATTGTTGATACATATCCGGCAATGAAGCCAGTCGGTCATTTTCAGCAAGCATCTTCAGCAAGTTGAGGCTGTCGCTGTCCAGTCCATCGGACACCTTCGCAATCAGATCAGCCTTTTCCTGAGCAGTGACGCCAGGCTCGGACAGTCGTTCACGAATGATGTCGTCCTGAACAACAGATGCCCAGTAACCGAGGCGGCCTGACCATTCGTCATAGCCACCGCGCTCTGTAGCCAGCTCGAAAATGGCTCGCGCATAGGGTCGTGCTGTTGTCGATTCGGATGCCATGTCTCGTACCTGCCTATCGTTGCCGCTGTTCTGTGACGCTATCTCGTGCTACCCGGTTATGCAATCGAACTCCCCGGGTGGCGATTCTGTAGTGCCTGCGCTGTTGTATCAGTCGATCTAGAGCTGCTTCACGAGGTCATCGATGACCGCGTTATGCTTGTTCTGATCAACTTCACTGCCAAGAATTCGTCTTGCTCCTTCTACAGCGAGCAAGCCTACCTGCTTGCGCAGACCTTCTTTTGCACCGACCACTTCCTGGTCGATTTCTGCTTGGGCACTTTGCTTGAGTCTTTCACCTTCGGTGCGTGCTGCATCCTTGGATGATTCGACCATTTCGGTACCGCGTTTGTGTGCTTGCGCCACTATCTCTGCTGCTTGCGCCTTGGCGTCCTGAAGCAGTACAGCGATTTCAGCTTCTGCTTCTTCGCGCTTCTGGGAGCTTTTCTCAGCATCAGCCAGTCCGCCCGCAATCATTGCCTGCCTTTCGCGCAGACCATTGATGATGGGGGGCCAGACATACTTCATGCAGAAGAGAACAAACACGGCAAACGAAATAGCCTGGCCGAGCAATGTCAGGTTCAGGTTCATATGCCTTGCCTCTCGTTAGTCGAATGTTTGATCAGCCTGCGATCTGGCCGACAAACGGGTTAGCGAATACGAAGAACAGCGCGATACCAACACCGATCATGGGAATCGCATCGAGCAGGCCCGCAACGATGAACATTTTGACCTGCAGCATAGGCACCATTTCTGGTTGACGAGCTGCACCTTCGAGAAAGCGACCACCAAGCAGCGCGAAGCCGATTGCAGTGCCCAGAGCAGCAAGGCCGATCATGATCGCAACGGCGATGGCAGTAGAGGCTACGACAGTTTCCATGAGAACTCCAAGAGATTTAAAGGGTTAAAAAGGTAAGAGTAGAACTGGTGGACTAAAGACTACGTTTAATGATGTTCGTGCGCCATTGCCATATAAACGATGGTCAACATCATGAATATGAACGCCTGCAGAGTGATGACAAGTATGTGGAAGATCGCCCAAGGCACTGACAACATCCATTGAGCCCAGAACGGCAGCAGAGCAATCAGGATGAAGATCAGCTCGCCAGCATACATGTTACCGAACAGTCGAAGCGCCAGAGAGATGGGCTTCGAAATCAGGCTGACGCCTTCCAGCAACAGATTGACAGGAACGAGAATCGCCTGAACTACAGGATTGCTGCTGCCGAAGGGCATCAGCGTGAGTTCCTTGACAAAGCCCATGGGGCCTTTGACCTTGATGCTGAAGTAGATCATCAGTGCGAAGACTGACAGCGACAATCCCATGGTGACGTTAACGTCAGTGCTTGGGACAATCTTGAGATAAGGGATACCGATGGCCTCACCGATACGTGGTACGAAATCGACCGGTATCAGATCCATGAGGTTCATCAGGAAGATCCAGACGAAGATGGTCAGCGCCATCGGCGCGATCATGGGGTTCTTGGCATGGAAGGTGTCGCGCACGTTGGTGTCGACAAATTCAACAATGACCTCGATGGATGCCTGCAGAAGTCCGGGCACGCCGGATGTGAAGCTGTCTGCAGCTTTCTTGAACAACCAGATGAAGAAGGCACCCAGAACAATCGAGAAGAACATGGAATCGAGGTTTATCGCCCAGAATCCCATCTCAGCTGCTTCTGTTCCGCTATGGGCTATGCCCAAGCCGTGCTCAGGGTGATAACCGAACACCAGGTTCTGCAGATGGTGCTGGATATACTCTGTCGATGTAGGTGCGCTGTTGGCCATGGTTTCAATGCTTGATTCTGGACTGGAGTCTATAACGGCTACTGAATTCTACAACTACAACTTATTTTTCTGAAACACTCAAATCAGCTTCGGCGGCTTCCTGCCTGCTTATGACCAATGGCACGATCCAGCTGAGCGTCTGTACCAATACGAAGCCGATGAATACTGCCGGAGCATTCAAGGGTTTCAGGTTGATGAAGACCAACGTGAACATGCCTGCTGTGAGCAACATCTTGCCCGCAGCCCCTGCGTAGAACGACCTCACGATCAACTGTGCGGCTCTTGCCACTCGATACCTGAAGGCGCGAAAGGCAAAATAGGAATTTGGCAGAACGACTGTCATCCCACCCAGAAATGCTGCCAATGCTGCATCCTGATTCCAGAAAAAACCTGCTAATCCTACAAATACTGCACCAACGAGTTGCCAGATCAAAATAAGCCTGATAACGCGTAAACGCTGTTCAGCCTGTCGCATGACACCGCCCTGGGTTTCTGCTTTGGATCAAGGCCGACCGAACATCCGTTCGTCCAACTTCGAACAGCAAAATTATAACAGTGTTTTTGTCTATAGGAACGCTATCCGGGCTAATTGTTGATCATAGCTTGCGTTAATACAAAGCCGATCGATTCTTCCATTAATGCCTTGTGTGCAACAAATTACCTGCCTTCCATGACAACGAAGGACGACTCACTTCGAGGCGTTCGGCATTGGCTGGTTTGTGAGTTCGTGCACAGATGCGGTCAGCCTATCATCACACTTCGCGTACAGCCAGAAGATATTTGATGCGACGACAGCGACTCGGCAGATTCACCCGGACTTCGATGGGCTTCAGGCTGAACTGCCGGAAGGTCGTTCTGTCCAGAGCGCCACCAGAGTGGCGCTCATCACCTACTTGATATGAGCAAGAATGCCTTGCAGTTCGGCAACTGATGCGTAATTGATTTCCAGTTTGCCGCGGCCGCTGGTCTTGTGCTGAATGCGCACCGTTGCGCCCAGCGTTTCACCGAGCTTCTTGCTCAGTCTTTCAATATCGGGATCGGCCATGGTTGCGGTTTTCTTCGCAGGCGCGTTGTCACCTTCCTCCGCCATTTCA
>CBDUIJ010000167.1:0-11576 GCA_965367215.1 uncultured Granulosicoccus sp. | reverse complement strand
ATGGCTTCGACTTCCCTGTCAGAATCAATTTCAACGAAGCGTACGACCTGTCCTGGGAAGCTCCCGCGGACCATCCGGATTATCTGGCGAAGTGGCGTATGACGGGACCCAACGTCTGGCCGGATATCCCTGGTTGGCAAGATGTGGTTTCCCGCTACTACGACGCGGTTTTTGCAGTCGGTCTGCGTCTGCTTGACACTCTGGCCGTGGAGCTCGAGGTGGATCCTGCCGAGCTTCGCCAGTACATCACCTGTCCGACCTCACAGCTTCGCATGTTGCGCTACCTCGAAAACGATATGCCCAAGAGCAAGGATCTGGTGGGTATAGATGCGCATTCGGATTTCGAATGCTTCACCATTCTCTTGCAGGGAGGGCCAGGCTTGCAAGTCATGAACAGTGAGGACTACTGGGTAGAGGCGCCGCCGATTCCCGGCTGCTTTATCGTCAACATTGGCGATATCTTCGAAACCTGGACTGGAGGGCAGTTCAAGTCAACACAACACCGTGTGGTGAATACCGGTCGTGAACGCTATTCGTTTCCGCTGTTCTTCGGATTGGACTACCATAGCGTGGTCGAGCCGTTGCCGGGCTTCGATACGCCTGAAGCGCTGGATAAATACCCGCCCATCAAGGCTGGCGATCACCTGATGCGAATGAGTGTCAAGGCATTTCGCTACATGCATGAATCCTGGAAGAATGGTGACATCGTCCTGGGCGTCGATGTCCCGGAAAGCAATCCTTTCAAGCGAGTTGCCAATGTCATCGAGGATGCTATCGACGCATGATCTGCCTGTCAGACCATGACACACAGCAGTTCGAACATCAGGGACGCTCCCAGCCAGGCGGTGGTGCTCTGAGTGTCGAATGGTGGTGAGACTTCAACCAGATCAGCTCCGGCAATCGTCACGCCCTTGAGTTCGCGTACCACCTGCAAGGCCTGAAAGGAATTGGGCCCGCCCACTTCCGGCGTACCGGTTCCGGGCGCAAAGGCCGGGTCAACGAAGTCTATGTCATAGGAGATATACGTGGGTGACTCTCCGACGATATCGCGAGCTTCATCCATGACATCTGTCACGCCACGCTGGAAGAATTCTTCAATGGGAATGATCCGGATACCGACAGCCTTGGCAAAATCCCGGTCTTCAGTATCATAGGCAGTGCCACGAATGCCTATTTGCACGACACGTTCGGGGTCGAGCAGTTCTTCTTCCACTGCGCGTCTGAAAGGCGTGCCATGTGTAAAGCGATTACCGCCGAAATAGCTGTCGAACAGGTCGGTATGACTGTCGAAGTGGATCATGCCCAGTGGTGCGGCGCTGCCTAGTGCCCGCAGTATCGGCAGGGAGCACAGGTGATCCCCACCAGCGGTCAGCGGGCGAATGTTGGCAGCAGTGACACGCTGGTAGAATCTGGTCATGCGTTCCAGCCCATCGAGAATGTCGACCGGGTTGGGTGAAACGTCTCCCAGATCGGCACAATTGGCCTGTTCGAAGGGGCGAGTGCCGGTAACACAATGCTGGGCACGAATCATCGTGGAGAGGTCACGCAAGTGGCGAGGACCATGCCGAGCTCCAGAGCGGTTGGTGGTACCGCTATCCCATGGTGCTCCGATCAAGCCGATGTCTACCTGACCGATGTGTGGGTCCTCAAGCGGTATATATGGCAGGCGCATGAATGTCGGAACACCGGCAAAGCGCGGCAGGTCAAAGCCCGAGACAGGTGTGAAATCGATGGTGTTGGGCATGGCGATACCTATTCGTGGATTGCTGGGAGTCGCTTGGGGGGCTCAGGTCATGTGGGCAGTTCCGCATCCCGAACCTTGCGCAACAAATCAATGAATCCACCAACCTGATGCATGGCCGTGGCTTCGCCTTTTTCCAGCGTTCCCAGGGAGGCATTGCCCACGGTCCCGTCTTCATTCAGGTCGGAGGCTATCCAGCCCCGACTGATGGGGCCGATGGGTGAAATGTCGGTGCTCTCGGCCTTCGAGATGAAGTTACCGGCCTGAGACATGTCAACACAGTCCGGCTCGAAGGCCAGCATCAGTGAGGTCTCGACATCGCCGCCATGAATACCGTAGGCAAGCTCGTGAGGTGAGTACATGTCTTGCGGATAGCCGAAGCTGCCCCATTGGCATTTCACGGCCAGCATGTCTGCCTGCACACGCAATTCGCGTGAGAGTATCGAGACGAGGTCAAGATTGCCACCGTGACTGTTGATGATGACGATCTTGCGAAAACCTGCGCGGGCGACGGACAGGCCGATGGCTGTCCACGCTGACAAGGCCTCGGTGGCTGCCAAGGTCAGCGTGCCCTTTGCCCACAGATGCTCGTTGGATTTGCCTACAGCCTGGATGGGCAGGATGTAAGGGTCAATGTCGGCCGGGCAGCTGCGTCTGAAGGTATCCAGCATGCCTTGCATGATCATGGTGTCCGTACCCACGGGCAAGTGCGGTCCATGCTGTTCAATGGCGGCGGTGGGGAGAATGGCAATCGCGCTTGACGGATCGATTGACTGAAATTCTGGTGCCCGTCGTTCTGCCCAGTCGAGTCTTCGTGTCATCGTCTTCTCCACTACAAGGCTTCCATGGCTTGCTTGACGCGCTGCAAGTGAGCCTTCAGCTGTTTTTCGGTGTTGTTGTTCATGTCATACAGCGCGATGTATTTCTTCTTCGGCATGCCGCAGGTGTACCAGACGGCGCGGGTAACATTCTTGCGCGGTGGGTCGCCATTGAGCATGGCCCTGAAACGGTTGCCGCCGTAGGTACAGCAGGCTGCCAGCGTCTTTATGTTGGTCAGTCCTGGTCGTATTCCGCCATCCTGTAATTTGAAGCTGACACCGGGCAGGAATACGCGATCGAGAAAGCCTTTCAGAATGGCCGGATAGCCAAAGTTCCACACGGGGTACACCATGACCAGTACATCGGCTGCCTGCAGGCGCTCCACATAAGGCTGTACTGCCGCAATGTTGTCAGGTTCATCATGGTAGTGACGGCGCTCAAGCTCGGTGAGAACCGGCGAGAAGCCCTCTGCATTCAGATCGCAATCATCCACTTCCCAACCACGGTTGGTCAGTGTATCCACGACTACCTGGTGGACAGCGGCGTTGAAACTCTCGGGGCAAGGGTGTGCGTATAGAACCAGTGCTCGAGTCATGTCACGCTTGCTCCAGACGGTCATTGGCAAAATCGTACATGCGAGAGTAATCCCAGTCTGGTCTGTCCCAGGTAATCATTTTTCCCGGGTTGAGCAAGCCCTTGGGGTCGGCTTCTCGTTTGAAGGCCAGCTGGGTATCATCGGCGTGCTGTCTGCCACCTTCTTCCAGCGTGTAGCGGTGCGGGTTGAAAACCATTGCACCAGCGGCCTCGTGAATGGCGACGATTTCATCCAGTCGCTCCTCGGAGGTGAACTTGATCAGGGACAGGCCTGCAAAGGCAACCTTGCCTTCCATGCGAATGGCTTCCAGATGCTGGATGACTTCACCAGCGGGAAATGCCTGGCGCATCTGTTCTACCAGCTCCTTGTGCTCCGGGTAGCCATAGCGCACTTGCAGATAGGTGATGGATGGATCCACCTTGATGGCGCGTAGCGTGGTGTGATTCCAGCCGAATTCGAACACCGGACCGGGCTTCTTCGGCCAGTCGTCGCAATCGTCGGATCGATAGATCATGTACAGCTCAGGGCGCCGCGCAAGGAAGGTCAGAAAACTGTCCATGTTGTGCGGGGCCACCATCAGGCCGACCAGATGATCGCTGGCCTCTACATACGGCGCCACTCGGGTGAAATAGGCGTGAGCGGTCGGCGCTTCGTAGACACTGGCCAGTTTGATGAGGATGCCATCCTCATTGGCCAGTTCATCAGCAAATGTTGCCGCGGCAGCAAAATCACGTGAGCTCAGCAGTATATCGGTCCATTCATAAGCGGGTGCCAATGGTAGCTCCAGCTCGGTGATGATGCCGTTGGTACCATAGGCGTGGGACACTCGGGAGAGCTCTTCGCCCGTGAATTCCAGTACGCGTGGCTCTGCTTCCATGGTGACCACTCGCAGGCGGAGGATGTTGCCGAGATCGCGAAGCGAACCCCAGGTGACCGAACCGACGCCGCCGGAGCCTCCTGCGATGAACCCACCGATGGTGGCGGTCGCCCAGGTGCTGGAAAACATCCGGACTTCCTGCCCTGAGTCTGCCTTGCAATGCGCATCCAGATCCTTGATGACGCAGCCAGGCTCGACAATCACACGGCCAGGATGCACGCTCTTGACTTGATTCATGTGGCGCATGTGCATGACGCATCCGCCGCGCATGGGCATGGCCTGACCGTAGTTGCCGGTACCGGCGCCGCGTGTTGTCACCGGTACGTCGTGTTCGAAGCAGGTACGCAGTATCTCGATGACGTCGGTTTCACTGCGTGGGCAGACGATGAAGTCAGCTTCAAGATGATCCATCCGCGCTTTCAGTACCGGTGAATACCAGAAGCAATCCCTGGAGTAGGTACGAATCAGCTTGGGCTTTTCAATTATGTCGAGGTGGGACAGAGCCGCTCTGGCGGCCTCTACATTGGGTGTCATGATTTTCACTTAGAATAGATCATCGAGTTCGGCGTAATCGGGCAATGTACGGTCAATGGCAGCACCATGCCGAATGACAATGCGATCGGATTGCGGCCGTGCCAGCAGCTCTGTCCAGTTGCGCGCACGACAGACCACCAGGTCAGCAGGGGCGCCCTTGTTCAGGGAGGTGGGTGTGAAGCCGCAGCTCGCTGCCGGAACGGAGGTGAAGGCCTTGATCCAGTCGACATCGGAATGGTCCAGGTGCGCTATGCGAGTTGCTTCACGCAGCACTTCCATCATGTCCAGGTCGCCATAGGCGTAGAAGGGGTCGCGCGTATTGTCAGAGGCAAAGCTGACCGGGATGCCACGCTGCTTCATCTCGTGCACGATCGTCACACCGCGAAGCCTGGGTGTCTGTTGCTGTTGGCGATCCTGCAGATAAAGGTTGCACATGGGCAAGCTGACGACGTTCAGTCCGGCTCGTGCCACAAGATCCAGCGTATCCATGGCCCGGTCATGAGATTGCGTGGACAAGGAACAGACATGGCCGACGGTCACCGGCGCCTTGAAACCTGTGTCCAGCACGGCTTCGCATACGCTGCGCAAGGTCTCGACAGTGGGGTCCATGGTTTCATCAACATGCAGGTCAACGTGCAGATCCAGTTCGCCTGCCAGAGTGAAGAAATCCCGCAGCAAGGCATCCAGGCCCTCCATGGGGTAGGTGACCATGCCAAGTACACCGCCGTAGTGCTTCACCAGTCTTGCAGTTTGCTGAAACCTGCCCTGCAGATCGATCAGGTCGCAGCCTGCCAGACAGGCACCTTGAAGCTCTATCCTGCCAGCCCATTCCTCGCGCAGGCGCTCGAACACGGGCCAGGAGATATCGTCCTGCGGCGGAGGGCTGTCCAGGTGTGTGCGGATGGCTCGAGTGCCATGGGCATAGGCACAGCGTAATGCGAAGTCGGCACGTCGATACACATCGTCAGCTCGCCAGTTGGCGTGATCTGCACGCACGGTGGTCAAGGCGCCCATGAAGGAGCCATCGGGGTTCGATGCGCGCGGCATGATGTGTCCCTTGTCCAGATGCGTATGCATGTCGACAAAGGCTGGCAGTACCATGGCGCCGCCCATATCGACATCCTGGCCCACGGGGTCGGTGATGAGGCCGTCGGCGATACCGATATCCGTGCGGATGAGTGCGCCAGGCTGATCCAGAAAACAGGCAGGCACAGTCACATTGCGCAGGGTCAATGACCCTGCGGGTAGCTTCATGAAATCCATCAGGACTCTCGCTTCAAGGCGCTTTCATGCCAACGACACAGAGCGAAATGGCTGATGAGGCTCATCAACGCAAAGATGACAACACCCATGACCGAGATCAGCACCAGAGCGGCGTACAGGCGACCGAAGTTGAATCGGTAGGAGGCTTCCAGCAGTGTGGACGCCAGGCCGAGGCCGGTACCCGCACGCCCGATGACAAATTCAGCGACGACAGCACCAATCAGAGCCAGTCCTCCGGCAATCTTCAGTCCGCTGAGAAAGTAGGGCAGCGCCGAGGGGGCGGCCAGATAGCGCAGTCGTTGCCAGCCCGTTGCCCCATAGATGCTGAACAGATCCTGCAGATTGTGGTCAGCGGATTTCAGGCCAGTCGTGGTGTTGGACAGGATGGGGAAGAAGGCGACAATCCAGGCACACAGCAGGGCTGCGGAGAATGCACTGTCCATGTAGATCTGTAACAAGGGTGCGATAGCGACCACGGGGGTCACCTGCAGAATTACGGCATAAGGGAACAGGGACATCTCGACCCATTTCGATTGGGTGAATGCCACCGCGATGGCAAGACCACCGATGACAGCCAGCAGCAAGGCCATGAAGGTCAGGCGTCCGGTTATCTGCATGGCCGGCCACAGCACGTCCCAGTCACTGAACAGCGTCTGGGCAATCAGCATCGGCGACGGCAGAATGTAGTGAGGCACTTCGGCGAGCGTCACATAGGCTTGCCAGGCACCGATGGCCAGCACCAGCACCAGTGAAGGCAGCGTCCAGCGACCGATTCGGTAGAGCTTCTGACGACGCGCCAGTGCGGCTTCCTCTGCATCGATGAGGGTCGACTGTAGAGACACTTTTTCCTGTAATACCTGTTGATTCATGAGGCTACCGATATGGCCTCTTGCAGGGCGTCCGAGGCATCGCGTGCATGTCTGGTGAACTCCATGGAAGTTCGAAAGTCATCGGACCGGGGGCCGTCAACATCCACGGCGACCTCGCGTACCACACGCCCTGGTCGAGCCGCCATGACGACGATGCGGTCGGACAGGAAGACCGATTCGAAGACGGAGTGGGTGACAAAGATGACCGTGCAACCAATGGCATCGCGCAAGGCCAGCAGATCGCTGTTCATCTTCTGCCGGGTGATTTCATCCAGCGCGGCGAAGGGTTCATCCATCAGGATCAGCCGGGGCTTGGTTACCATGGCTCGAGCTATGGAGACGCGCATTTTCATACCGCCCGACAATTCCCGTGGATAGGCGTTCTGGAACTGTTCAAGACCAACCAGTTCCAATGCGCGCATGACCTCGTCCTTGTAGTCCTTGTATCGCTTGCCGCGCAATCGAAACGGCAGCCAGACATTGTCCCTGACCTTCGCCCAGGGCATCAGAGTGGGTTCCTGGAAGACGACGCCCAGGTCCCCCTCGTTCTGCCCACCGACCCACGAGATGGAGCCGGATGTAGGGCGCGTCAGGCCTGCAATCAGTCGGAGAGCCGTTGACTTGCCGCAGCCTGACGGACCCAGCAGGGAGATGAAATCTCCCTGATTGACCGTCAGATTCATGTCTCGCAGTGCGATGACATCACCGTTGAATGACTTCTCTACATGACTCATTTCAAGCAGCATGCGAGACTCGTCCGGTGGCGTTATAACGTCCACGATTGGCTGATCTATCAGAGCAGATGCGTTCATGGTAGGCAGCGCCGGATGGTCTAGTTCACCAGATCCATGCCGAGTCCCTTGCCCACGAACTCGGTGGTAAACGAATCAGCGTAATTCACATCTCCATCGATGACACCAGCGGAGACCATCTTGTCGAAGAAATCCTTGACGGTCTCATCGGTCATGACGCCAATGCCCTTCGTTTCAGCATCGCCGGAAATCACGATGCCTTCTGATAGCAATTTGGAGATGGCGAAGTCGATCTTGTCCTGAGTCATTTCAGGGTTATCGGCCATGATCATTTCATTGGCCGCGGCATTGTCGCCGAAGAGGTAGTTGTACCAACCCGTGATGGACCCATCCACAAAGCAGGCAACTTCTCCAGGTTTGCTGGCAATGGTCGGCGCCATGGTCTCTATCGTGGTGGCATAGGTCGAGTACCCTGCATCTGCCAGCAGGAACACGTCCGGTACGAATCCACCTTCCTTCTCGATAAGATAGGGTTCGGATGACAGATAGCCTTGCATACCCGTGTTCTCGTCGGCCAGAAAGGGCGCCGGGTTGAAGGTGTAGGGCGCACGCTTGTCTGCGGAAAATCCGTACTGGGCGATCATCCACTGGTAGTAGCTCTGATAACCGTTGTCGCCAACCAGCAGTTTGAGATCCTTGAGGTCTTCAAAGGTCTCGGCCTTTCCCGGATGGGCCATCAGGACCTGAGGGATCTTCTGGAACATGGCGGCGACGGCCACGATGGGCACGCCTTCCTTGACCGCGTTGAATGCCTGCAGCATGTCACCACCCATGTGGTAATCGATCTTTCCTGCCAGCAGCAAGGCGCGGTTGTTCACCTGCGGGCCGCCAGGAAGGATGGAGACGTTCAAGCCACAGGCCTCGTAGGTGCCATCGGCAACCGCCTGATAGAAGCCGCCGTGCTCTGTCTGAGCAAGCCAGTTGGTGCCGAAAGTCACATCTGTCAACTCTGCCTGAGCAGTGCCAGCGGTGAGCAGGGATACAGTCAAAGCAGTCCAGGTCAATTTCTTCATTGCGATCTCAATAGTCACGAGTGTTTTGTTCGGATGAGTCTGTGGTCTTGCATGTGCGCCTTGTTGAAGTTGCGCAGCTTTGCAAGGAACCATCTAGACTCGTGTTTTTCTGCAACCCCTCAAGTCCGTTCATTGGAGAGTCACGTCATGATCAAGAGTCTTGTCCCGGAGTCCATCGCACCACCTTTCGCTCGATACGCTCACGGGGTTGCCATTGGTGGATCCGGTGGACTGGTGCTGACCTCGGGTCAACTGGCACTTCACCGGGATGGCTCCATTCCCGATGGCGCGAAGGCGCAGGCCGAATTGTGTTTTGCCAACATCGACGCCATCCTGTTGGAGGCGGGTACCAGCGCTGAACATGTCATCAAGATCAATGCTTTCGTCACCGGTCGAGAACACATGGCCGGGTATATGGAAGCGCGTGATGCGTGGTTGGAAGGAGTCGCTCATTTGCCGGCCTCGACGCTGATGATCGTGTCCGGGTTCACCCGGCCGGAGTTTGTCGTCGAGATCGAAGTGATTGCTGTGTTGCCTTGACTGTTCGATCTCATTCGCGTCGTGTGCCTGGTTGAATGCTTCCTGCCGGATCGGGACAAGGCAGTCCCGATCCGGGTGGGTTCTGATCACTGAGTTGTGTTGCCGTTTCGGCCTTGCCGACCGATAAGATCCCTCCTGCATGTCACGGCTCGAAGCCGTGACTTCAACTTAATTCAATGTGGTTGAGCTTGTCCGCTGCTAAAAATGCATACGTCTGATGCAAAAAGTGATGCACCAGGCCGGTGCGGGTCTTGGAAAGTTCCAGGAAGGAGTTGGATGGCGTAATGAATGGACCACACTCCATGACGTCTCGGAAAAGGCAATAGAACGCTCGTGTTACAACGTGTCTCTCTGAACCAAGGCTTTTCCCGCTTCATACGCAAGCCTGTCTGAAATACCTATACTTCAGTACAGGTACTACCATATTCAGGGGATATTCATCTGGTTTGCATTGCGTGTAGCCTTCTAACTTCGTCAAGGAGCACGCATCATGAAAATGAAAGTTTCTACCTTTGTCAACATGTCCTCAGCCATTCTCTTTACGTCGTTATTGTCCAGCCCTGTTATGGCCGGCTGTAATCCCAAATGCGCATCCGGGGTCAGTTGTCGCTACGAGGCTGCTTCGGGCAAGTACCACTGCGATGTTTCATCGAACTTCAAGGATGGAAGGGGCGTATTGGAAAAACGGCGCGAGCCTGGATCCGTAAACATCCAGGGTGGTTCAAGAGAGAAGAAAATACTGTCAAGGTAAAACTTTCTCTGCGCTTTACAGGCCAGTGAGCGAGAGTAAAGTACACCGTACCATTCTGATCACACCACGCTTTTGCAAACGGGATTTCTGCAGGGAGCGTGGTGTTTTCGGTATTGGCATATGGTTTTCGCCAAAAGCACGAACTTCGTCTTTTTACTCATCTCCTGATCTACCTTCCTTGTTCGGCAAACCTGCATAATAAGCCGACAGGTCCACCATCTGCTGGTACTCCAGCTCTGGCACCGCTTTGTGCATCAGTCTCGCCAACGGTGTTCCGCCTCGTTTGCCGGCTTTCCATAACTGTAATTGAGCCAGCAGATACTGCTGCGGTTGCGAAGCCAAGGCCGGGTAATCTGGAGACAATGGGTCGGGCCAGGGGCCATGGCAAGCGTTGCAGGCCGGAAGCTCGGCACCGGATGGCAAGCTCGTGTCGCTTGAAGCCGGGACTGCACCCCCTGTGGCCAGTAATCGTCCTCGTTCCATGGAAGATGCCATTGCGTCGACTCCGTCCGATGGCGAGCCCTCCGCTGTGGTGAGCACGCCTCCAGATTGCGGCGAAGTAGATGCGTAATAGTCGGCAAGCGCGTCAATGGTTTCATCGTCCAGCAAGGACGCCGCCTGTTGCATGATGCCGCTGCTGCGTTCTTCATCGCGGTAGGCTTTCAAGGTAGCGGACAGATATTCCTGACTGAGTATGTCCAGCCGTGGCACATGCGCATGGTCCGTGGTCCCGGATGCGCCATGACACAGCGTGCAGTTATGGATCGCGGCGGGTTGAGCATCAGACGCAGGTAGGGGCGCTACAGCAAACGAGTTATTATCACTGTTCAACAGCGCCTTGTATTGTTCGTTATCCAGATCGGATAGCCGTTCCAGAAACGCCACCACCGGCCAGATATCATCGTCGCGTTCACGCGCAGGCCAGTGAGGCATTCCAGTCATCTTCACACCGTGCTTGATGATCCAGAATAGTTCATTGGGCTCCCAGTCAGAAACGGCCTCCTTGATGGGGGGAGGTGCGGGCAGCATGGACAGCATGGTACGAGTCTGCCTGGCATCTGGCTCTCCATGGCAGACTGCACACGACAGCTGATAATGTCTGGCGCCCAGCGTCACGAGGTCGTCATCATCCAGCGCTGGTACGTCAGAGGCCGGAGGTGCACGTAGTGCCACCGATTGACGGAAGCTGGTATGTAATACCCAGCTGACCACTGGCCAGTGTCCCCCACGAGCGGACACATTGAACAGCCCGAAGTAGATGATAGCCGAGCCGATCAGTACTGCCAGCAGCAGCAGCGAGCTCAGCGTCAGGATAACGGTTCTCATGGTTGCGTTCTCCTTGTTGCCTGCTCTGTTGGGGCGGCTTTGAGCACATCGCGAGTTCGCCACAGACCTGCCAGCAAATAGATGGGGGTGCCGATCACCAACATGATCATGCCGCCCAATTGCTGCGCTTCAAGTGAATGTGACATGTCGGTATGGGCTGCGTGGACGTACAGCGTGCGTGGGCTGAGAATGATCAATGCTCCCAACAGAGTCATGTGCATGGAGGTCAACAGCAGTGCGCCGGCGCCGGCCAGGGCACGATCAGGGTCCAGTACGGATGCCCACAACACAATGCCGGTAACAAGAAAGCAGGCCTGCTCGAAAGTCAGCCATCCACCATTGGTGCTTGCCATGTCATGAGCGCCGGGCATATGCCACGCCCAGACAATGACGAACTCCACAAAGGAGGCCAGCAGCGGTATGGAGGGCAAGGATT
>CBDUIJ010000166.1:0-11881 GCA_965367215.1 uncultured Granulosicoccus sp. | reverse complement strand
ACTTCCGTGTTCTTGCCTTCGAACACGACTTCTTCCCAACTCTGCGGCTGATTCAGGAGTTCTCGCACCAGCAGATTGTTCAATGCGTGACCCGACTTGTAGCCATCGAAGGAACCGATGATGCTGCGTCCCAGCAGGTACAGGTCGCCGATGGCATCAAGAATCTTGTGACGCACGAATTCATTCTTGTAGCGCAGGCCGTCTTCGTTGAGCACACGGTAATCGTCGATGACGATAGCGTTGTCCATGCTGCCACCGAGAACCAGGTCGCGTTTACGCAGCTCTTCGATATCACGCATGAAACCGAAGGTACGGGCACGGCTGATTTCCTTGACGAAGGATGTGGTGGAAAAATCCACTTCGGCGGTGCGGCTGTCGCTCTGGAAGACCGGGTGATCGAAATCGATGGTGAACTTCACCTTGAAGCCATTGAAAGGCTCGAATCGGGCCCATTTGTCATCAACCCGTACTTCGATGGGCTTCTTGATGCGAATGAAGCGTTTGGCTGCGCTCTGCTCGAGGATACCGGCAGACTGCACCAGAAACACGAAAGGCGCGGCACTGCCATCCATGATGGGAATTTCGTCGGCACTGACATCCACGTAGCAATTGTCGACACCCAGACCGGCAAGAGCCGCCATCAGGTGTTCGATGGTGGATACACGGATACCGTCGCTGTTGTACAGAGAGGTGGCGAGTTCGGTGCTCTTGACGCCAAGGGCGTCATTGCGGATGACAGCCGCAGGAGTCAGATCGGTACGACGGAACACGATGCCCGCATTGCTGGGAGCCGGGCTCAGAGTCAGGTAGATTTTCTTACCCGTGTGCAAACCTACGCCAGTTGCACGAATCGAATTCTTTAACGTTCTTTGTCGTATCACGATGTAATCCTGCTGCAACCGGGAAAGCTTGCCTATCTTGTTTATAGCACCTCTGACCATTTTTACAGGGTCAATGGATACATTTGAACTCAGATATACAGACTACCGATTCAACCGCTACGCCAGCTTCCCGGAATCAGGAGCCCGGCTTGGTAGCGTCCGCTGTCGAGGCGAGTTTAATCCACTCCGGGAAGTACCCTTGTGGGGTACTCCCCAGAACCTCGGGAATGTTACTGGATAATACGACTGCCTGCTCAAACCTTGACCAGGTGTAATGCGGAACTAATCTGCTTGTCGACGCAAAAAGGCTGGAATATCAAGGTATTCCACGTCATGCCCATTGTTCGCAGGACCTGTTCCCTGAGCGCCGCGTGGGTTCTTGCGAATCACGTTTGGCTTGTCGTAACCAGCATAGGCAGACTGTGCAGCATTACCTTGCTGGTTGCCATTTCCACCTTGCGAGTAGGCAGCAGCTGCACCACCGATTGCTGCACGGGGTTGCTGTACGGATCGTAACTGTTGTGCCTGAGCCTGATGACCCAGTCCGGTTGCCACGACCGTGACGCGCAACTCACCATCGAGAGTCTCGTCAATCGCTGTACCCACAACCACAGTTGCATCATCAGCCGCGAATGAACGAACCACGTTGCCCACTTCTTCGAACTCACCGATGGCCATATCCAGACCGCAAGTGATGTTCACCAGGATACCGCGAGCACCAGCCAGATCGATATCTTCGAGCAGCGGGCTGGAGATAGCCATCTCGGCAGCTTCTGTTGCACGCTCATCGCCACGACCCACACCGGAGCCCATCATCGCCAGACCCATCTCGCTCATGACCGTACGTACGTCAGCGAAATCGACGTTGATCAGGCCAGGGTTGGTGATCAGTTCGGCAATACCCTGCACCGCGCCACGCAGAACGTCATTGGCTGCACGGAAGGCATCCAGCAGACTGATGTTCTTGCCCAGAACGGACAACAGCTTCTCGTTGGGGATGGTGATCAGGGAATCGACATGGCCACGCAGCTCTTCAATACCGGCTTCAGCCGTACGCATGCGCTTGTTGCCTTCGAACGGGAATGGCTTGGTGACAACAGCCACGGTCAGAACACCCATTTCACGAGCAATCTGTGCAACCACAGGAATGGCACCTGTTCCGGTTCCGCCACCCATGCCAGCGGTGATGAACAGCATGTCAGTACCTTCGATCAGGTCCTGAATACGGTCACGATCTTCCATCGCAGCCTGACGACCGATTTCAGGATTGGCGCCAGCGCCCAGGCCTTTGGTGATGCTCTGGCCGATATGCAGGACTGTCTGTGCATGCATGCCCTTGAGGGCCTGTGCATCGGTATTGGCGCAGATGAAATCCACACCTTCGATACCGGACTGGACCATGTGCTGAACTGCGTTGCTGCCGCCTCCACCGACACCGACAAGCTTGATTACGGGTGAGTCATTGATTGAGTCAACAAGTTCAAACATCTTTAATTCTCCTAATCTTGAGTTATATGAGTCGTACGTTCTCTATGCGATCGGAATCTTGTGTTCCGTTTCGCTCCCGGGGTCTACAAATTGAACAACTGAACTGATAAATCGAACTACAAAAAACAGTACCTAGAAATTTCGCCGTATCCAACCCAGCAACTGCTTGATCAGCCCCTCTCGGGTACTGGTGGGTTCAACCGGTTTGCTGCGCGGTGCCTTGCGGCTACGCTGCCCATAGAGCAGCAAGCCCACGCCTGTGGCATGAATCGGGTTCCGAGTGATATCGGTCAGACCTTCGACATGCTGCGGTACTCCCAATCTCACTGGCATATGGAATATCTCCTCTGCCAGTTCCACAACACCTTCCATCTTTGATGTACCACCGGTCAGAACCACACCGGCGGCACAGGCATCTTCAAATCCGCTGCGTCGCAGTTCGCTCTGAACCAGTCCCAGCAATTCCTCGTAACGCGGCTCTACCACTTCTGCCAGCGTCTGTCTTGCCAGGCGGCGCGCATTGCGATCGCCTACTCCCGGCACTTCGATCATGTCGTCCGGGCTTGCCAACTGGCGAAGCGCACAGGCGTACTTGACCTTTATTTCCTCGGCGAATTGCGTTGGCGTACGAAATGCCACTGCAATATCGTTGGTGACCTGATCGCCTGCAACGGGAATGACCGCCGTGTGCCGGATGGCGCCCTCGGTGAAGATGGCGATATCGGTGGTGCCGCCGCCCATGTCGACCAGCAGGACACCCAGGTCGCGCTCGTCATCCGTGAGCACCGCATGGCTGGACGCCAGTTGCTCGAGAATGATGTCTTCCACTTCCAGACCGCATCGCTGGATGCACTTGGCAATGTTCTGCGAGGCACTGATCGAACCGGTGACCAGATGCACCTTGGCCTCCAGACGAACACCCGACATGCCTACCGGCTGATGGATGCCATCCTGGTTGTCGATGATGAATTCCTGGGGCAGGACATGCAGTACCCGCTGATCAGCCGGAATGGCGACTGCCTTGGCAGCATCCACAACACGCTCGACATCATCCTGCTGGACTTCCGAATTCTTGATGGCAACGATGCCATGAGAGTTGAGGCTCTTGATATGCGAACCCGCGATACCGGCGAAGACGGACTGAATCTTGACCCCCGCCATGCGCTCGGCCTCTTCCACGGCCTTGCTGATCGCGTTGACGGTGCTCTCGATGTTGATCACCACGCCCTTTTTCATGCCCTGTGACGGATGTGAGCCCAGGGCGATCAACTCGACCTTGCCGTCATCATCAACCTCTGCGACCAGAGCAACTATCTTCGACGTGCCTATATCAAGGCCGACGATCATCTGTTTGTCTGTTGTTGAATCCATTACGATATCTTGCTCATTGCAAAGCCCCTTGTGACGGGCGAGTCGACTTTCCGTTCACATCGCTGCGCAAGTCCGCGACGATGCCTCCAAGGGCAAAACCATTGCTGTAACGCATGTCGAACGTTGCCGAGGAAACATCCGACTGCCGTTCGATCTTCGCCTTCATCCTTTCGTAAACATCCACAAAACGCTGCATCCTGAGCGCCTGCTCTTCGTAACCGAGGCGAACCGTGACATGGTTGGACAACACCAGTGTCCGGGAACCACGCTCGTCCTCGTCCAGCTCTGCCAGAGTCAGCCCGAAAGCAGCCAGACTGCCTTCGTAACTGCGATAGGCATCCAGCAATTCACTATGCCGACCATCAATGCCGCGAATCTGTGGCAGGTCTTCGAATACTTCCCGCCACTGGTGATATCTGGGATTATCCAGCTGCAACTGTGGCGGTGCGAACAGCTCCAGACGCTTGCTGAGCAACTGATCATCATTCCAGCGAGCACCTGGCTCATGTTCTTCGACATGAACCTCGATACGACCCGGCCAGACGCGTCTCACCCGTGCATGTGCTATCCACGGCAACTGCTCGACAGAGCTACGCACATCGTCGATATCCAGCCCGTAAAAACCCTTGTCGATGTACTGGCCCACTGCTTCCTTCAACTTGTCACGATCAACATAATCCACTGTGCCAAGTATATCGACATTGCTGACCGGAAAACGCTCTGGATCCTGCGCCAGGTTAACAACGCCAACCCCGACCCCGACAAGAACAGCCAGACCCAGCACACTGACTGTCCAGCGTTTTCCGGCCGACTGGCGCGGATGCGCCTTCGGCAGCACAGGGCCATTGCCCAGTAATTGTGCTACCGGTGGACTCATGCGGCGAGCTCCTCGGCACTCAAGGTGTCGGCAAGGATATGCAGACACAGAGAGGGAAAGTCCAGACCGGCTTCACGTGCAGCAATGGGCACCAGAGAATGACTGGTCATGCCGGGCGCTGTATTGCACTCGATGAAATTGGGCTGCCCCTTCGCATCAAGCATGAAATCGACTCGGCCCCATCCGCGACAATCCAGCGCGGCAAAGGCCGTCAGCGCCATCTCCTGAATGGTCGCCACCACCTCTTCCGGCAGTTTTACCGGGCACTCGTACACCGTGTCATCGGCGATGTACTTGGCCTTGTAATCGTAGAATTCGTTGGCGCCCTTCATGCTGACCAGTGGCAGTGCCACATCGCCGATGATGCCGGCAGTCACTTCGATGCCGGACATGCGCTGCTCGACAAGAACCGGGCCGTAACGTCTTGCGGCACTGAAGGCCTCTGACAATTGCTCTGCCTGATTCACCATGCTGACACCAATACTGGAACCTTCATTGGTGGGCTTGACCACCAGCGGGTAGCCGATATCGCTGGCAGCCTGCTCGGCCTGCTCAAGCGTGAACACCTCACGGGCTGCCGGGGTTACCACGCCACGCAGGGAAACCAGACCCTTGGCACGCCATTTGTCCATACACAAGGCCGAGGCCAGTACGCCGCTACCGGTATAGGGAATTCCAGCCAGCTCCAGCGCACCCTGCACGATGCCGTCTTCTCCGCCTCTACCATGCAGGATCAGGAAGGCACGATCGAAGCGACCATCATTCAATATGGCAGCTATGTCCCTGCCGGCATCCACGGCATGCGCATCCACACCTGCCGAGGTCAGCGAATCGAATACTTGCTGTCCACTCATCAGGGAGACTTCGCGCTCCGCTGACCAGCCGCCCATGACCACGGCAACCTTGCCGAAGCGTTCAGGCTGGATATTCAGCTTTTGCAGAATCTGCTCAGCCATGAGCTGATCCCTCCTGACCCGCATTCGCATCGACAGCGAAGTGCTCTGGCAATGTCTGCGCAAGGGCACCGACGTTACCGGCCCCCAGAGTCAGAACGATATCGCCATCCTTGATGATGCGCTCAAGAGCAACAGGGGCATCAGTGATGTTCTCGATGAAGATCGGCTCAACGGCGCCCCGATTGCGAATGGCGCGAGCCAGAGCACGACCATCGGCACCGTTGATATGCTCTTCACCGGCAGCATAGACTTCGCTGAGCAGCAACACATCGGTCAGCGACAGGGCTTCGGCAAAATCCTCGAAAAGATCGCGGGTACGGGTAAAACGATGCGGCTGGAAGATCACGACCATGCGTCGATCCGGCCAGCCACCGCGAATGGCCTTGAGTGTGGCGGCCACTTCCGTCGGGTGATGTCCATAATCATCCAGCAGTTCGGCCGTGCCACCGGCAAAATGCAACTGGCCATGTGACTGGGCACGTCTGCCGACACCGGCAAAACGGGACAGTGCGCGTTTACTGGACTTCACGGGAACACCCAGCTCGAGAGCCACGGTAATGGCGGCCAGAGCGTTCAGTACATTGTGCCTGCCCGGCATGTTCAGTGCGATATCACGAATTTCACTACTGACATCGCCACCATCATCGATGCGCACATCGAAGTACATGCGCAGACCTTCCTGGCGCACATTGGTTGCCCGCACATCGGCAGACTCATCGAAGCCATAAGTGCGAACCGGCCGACCGATGCGTGGCAGTACATCGCGAATGTGCTCATCATCGATGCAGAGTATGGCAAGACCATAGAACGGCAGATGCATCAGGAAATCGACGAAGGTCTGCTTGAGCTTTTCGAAATCACCACCGTAGGTCGACAGATGATCGGCGTCGATATTGGTGACGATGGACATGACCGGCTGCAGGTACAGAAACGAAGCATCGCTTTCATCGGCCTCTGCCACCAGCCATTCGGACTGCCCCAGATACGCGTTGGCGGAGGAACTGTTGAGTCGCCCGCCGATGACGTAGGTAGGATCCATGCCGCCCTCGGTCAGCAGACTGGCAACCAGACTGGTCGTGGTGGTCTTGCCATGTGTGCCGGCAACTGCAATGCCCTGCTGGAAACGCATCAGTTCAGCGAGCATCTCTGCACGTCGCACAACGGGGATACGCATTTCACGCGCCCGTACCAGCTCGGGGTTGTCTTCCGGTACTGCTGTCGAGATGACAACCACGTCGGCGTCCTCGACATGTTCCGCGGCATGACCCTGCATGACTTGCACACCCAGACCCTGCAGTCTCTGCGTCAGTGCATTGCTGCCCAGGTCCGAGCCACTGACACGAAACCCCAGGTGGTGCATGACTTCGGCGATACCGCCCATGCCCACTCCACCGATTCCGATGAAATGCATGGCGCGAACCCGACGCATCTGACTTTTCACGATTGGCGCGATATCGACAACCATCAGCCTGCCACCTCCAGTAGTGCTTCAGCGACCACTTCGGCGGCCATGGGTACAAAACAGCGTCGCGCTGCATCACTCATGACCTGCAGACGTGAACGATCGTTGGCCAACTGCGCCAGCTCGGCCGCCAGTACATCGGCGGTGAGTGATGTTTGCGGCATCAGAACAGCCGCGCCATGGTTGGCCAGGTGCTCGGCATTGCGAGTCTGATGGTCATCCACGGCATGAGGAAATGGAACCAGGATACTGGGCACGCCCAGAGCACCCAGCTCGGTCACGGTCATGGCGCCACTGCGACAGATCACGACATCGGCGTCGCGATAGGCGGCGGCCATGTCATCGATGAATTCAATCACTTCGCAGTGAGCTGCGCTGTTCGCTGCAGTGACTGCCTGATAGCGTTCACGCACCAGATCACCCTCGGCGGTGCCGGACTGATGCAGCACCTGCACGGGCATGGCCAGGCTTGCAATGGCGGCCGGCACGGTTTCATTCAAGGCTCGGGCACCCCGACTACCGCCCACCACCAGAATGCGCAGTGGCCGGCTGCTGTCATTATCGGTCTGACGAGGAATCTCCGCCAGACGAGCAATGTCAGCCCGAACCGGGTTGCCGACAACCTGCAGTGTCTTGCTCTCGTCAAAGGCACCCGGAAAAGCGGCGAACACACGACGTGCCCGACTGCTGAGCCAGCGATTGGTCATACCGGCCACGGCATTCTGTTCATGCAGAACCAGCGGTGTCTTCGTCAGCAATGCGGCGATACCCACCGGACCCGATACGAATCCGCCCATGCCCAGTACCGCACGAGGCTTCAGCGTATTGACCAGGCGCAGGCTCTGTGCACAGGAGCGCAACAGCTTCAAGGGTCCGACTAAGGTTTGCAGCAGATTCTTGCCGCGCAGTCCAGCCACTGAAATCCAGCGAATTTCGATTCCCGCAGCAGGCACCAGACGAGCTTCGAGCCCCTCACGGGTGCCAAGCCAGATCACCGGAACACCACGTTGTCGCAGCACTTCAGCCACGGCCAGCGCCGGAATGACGTGTCCGCCGGTGCCGCCTGCCGCTACCAGAACCGGGCGATTCATGAACCACCTCCGGCTGGGCGTTCCTGACGGGCACGCAGGGTCAGGTTGGTCTCGTCGCGAAGTTCCTTCTCGACACGCAGCAGCAAGCTGAAGGTGATGAGGAACACGACTGCACTACTACCGCCATAACTCATCAGAGGCAGCGTGATTCCCTTGGTAGGCAACAGCCCGAGGTTCACACCGATGTTGATGAACGATTGCAGGCCGATCCATGAGCCGATGCCCATGGCAAGAAAACCGGCAAAACGGTTGCCCTGCCTGTCCGCTATTTTCGCCAGACGAAAACTGCGCCAGACGATGAAGCTGTAGAGCAGTATCAGCGCCACCGCGCCAATGAGTCCGAGCTCTTCACTCAGTACGGCAAACAGGAAATCGGTATGCGGTTCCGGCAGGTAATCGAGCTTCTGCACACTGTTACCGAAGCCAACGCCGGTCAAGCCGCCGGTGCCGATGGCAATCAGCGCCTGACTCAACTGATAGCCGCTGCCGTAGACCATGTCCGGCGCGAAAGGCTCGGTGAAGCTCAGCAGACGAGCCATACGATAGGGTGTGCTCAGAATCAGCGCGGAACCGACGACTCCCAGCACCGCGACGATGGCCAGGAACTGACTGAAGCGCACGCCGGCCACCAGAATCATGATGATGGACGTGGACACGATGACCACGGCAGCACCGAAATCAGGCTCCCACAACAACAGGCCACCGGCCATGCAGATCAGCACCAGGGGCCGGAAGAAACCGCCAAAAGTAGTCTGTACCAGATAACCGCGGCGCACCAGATAGCCTGCCAGATAGACAATGACGAACAGTTTGACGGTTTCGGACACCTGCACGGTAAACACGCCCAGATCGATCCAGCGCCGTGCGCCATTGACCGATTTGCCAATACCCGGCACCAGTACCAGCACCAGGAAGAACAGCGACACGATGATCATGTGCGGGCCGTACTTCTCCCAGACCGACAGCGGCAGACGGAAGGTGATCAGAGCAGCCATGCAGCCGGCGGCCAGGAAGAACAACTGGCGCATCACGAAATAGAACGGCGTGCCGTAGGTCTTTTCGGCGATGGACATCGATGCCGAAGCAATCATCAACGCGCCAAACATGGCCAGAGCCAGTATGGCTATCAGCAGCGCATGATCGGCAAGGCGGAAACCACCATCGAATCCCTGCGGCTGCTTCATGGGCCCACCTGTCATGGTGCGGCCAGTGGCGACATTGGAGATCAGCGCGCTCATGCAGCCAGCACCTGCTCGACCGCAGCAGCAAACTGCACGCCACGGTCTTCGAAATTCCTGAACATGTCGAAACTGGAACAGGCAGGCGACAGCAGAACGGCATCACCGGCCTGAGCCTGCTCGCGGCTCAGCTTGACCGCGTCTTGCAGATCGTCTGCATTGAGAATGGTCGTGCTGCCTTCCAATTGTTCCGCCATGCGGTCGCGATCGCGGCCAATCAGCACCAGGGTCCGGACATGTTCTTCGAGAACAGCGCGCAAGGGCGTGAAATCGGCATCCTTGGAAATACCACCGGCAATCAGTACGACCGGTCCGGGCATCGCCCGAACGGCCTTGATGCAGGCGTCGACATTGGTGCCCTTGGAATCGTTGTACCAGCGAACGCCGTCGTGCTCACCCAGAAACTGCGTACGATGCGCCAGACCGGTGAAGCCGGTCAGCCCGTTCTTCAGAGCCGTAAAGGGGATGGCCAGCACTTCGATCAGCGCCAGCACGGCCAGTGCATTGGCGGCGTTGTGGTCTCCGGGAACGGACAGCTCTGCCTGCGGCATCAAGGCATAGCGGTCATCACACAACCAGACTTCTTCATTCCTGATGGTGCGATGCCAGCGGGCGAAATCGGACTCACCGGTACCGAGTGTGAAGTAGTCACAAGCAGCAACGGATGAATCTGGCCAGGTGCGCTTGTCATCCAGGTTGGCGACACAATGCTCGGCGCCCTGATAGATGGTGCGCTTGACCGCGGCATAGTGTTCGATATCAGTGTAACGATCCATGTGATCGTCGCTGATATTGAGAACAGTGGCAGCCAGTGGCTTCAGAGATCGGGTGGACTCCAGCTGATAGCTGGAGAGTTCCAGAATGATGACATCTGCCGCAACCTTGAGACTGTCCAGAGCCGGCTCACCGATATTGCCGCAGGCCAGCGCATTGATGCCGGCGCTCTGCAACACGTGGGCAATCCAGGTGACAACACTGCTTTTTCCATTGGAGCCCGTTACCGCAATGACCGGCACCTCGACAGCACCGGCAAACAGTTCGATATCACCAATGACATCGATTCCGGCTTCCAGTGCCGCTGTCACGGCCGGGTTCGCGCGAGGTACACCGGGGCTGAGAATCAATACCGGATACTCGCTGAACAAGGCCAGATCGAACTGCGTATGAACCTTGCAGCCCAGACTGACAGCCAGAGTCTGTGCCATCTCTTCGCTGCATTCATCGGCAACGTCGAATGCCACGCCCTGAGCACTCAGGAAGCGTGCAACCGATGCACCGGTAACGCCGTAGCCGACGATCAGCACGCGCTTGCCTTGTAGTTCGCGAGGATCCATCAGCGAATCTTCAGGGTGGACAGGCCCACCAGTACAAGAATGACGGTGATGATCCAGAAGCGCACGATGATGCGCGGCTCGGGCCAGCCCTGAAGTTCGAAATGATGATGAATGGGCGCCATGCGGAAGATGCGCTTGCCCCTGAGCTTGAAGGAGCCTACCTGCAGGATGACCGAAACGGCCTCCAGCACGAAGATCCCGCCCATGATGAACAGCACCAGCTCCTGACGCACCATGATGGCAACGGCACCCAGGGATGCGCCGATGCTCAGAGCACCGACATCGCCCATGAAGACCTGAGCCGGATAAGTGTTGAACCACAGAAAGCCAAGACCAGCACCGACCATGGCGCTGCAGAAAACCGTCAGCTCCCCGGCCCCCTTGATATTGGGTATGCCCAGATAGCCGGCGAATATGGCATGCCCTGCCAGATAGGCAATGAGGCCCAGGCCTGCGGCAACCATGACGGACGGCAGAATGGCCAGTCCGTCCAGACCATCAGTCAGGTTGACGGCATTGCTGCTTCCGACGATGACCAGAAAGGTGAACGGAATGAACATCCAGCCCAGATAGATCACGGCACTCTTGAAAAAGGGCACGATCAGTTCCAGCTCGGCACGCTCGCTGGCGGTCAGGTACAGCACGATGACCGCCGTGCCTGCCACCAGCGTTTGCCAGATCAGCTTTTCGCGAGCGGTCAGTCCAACCGAATTGGACAGCACGACCTTGCGGTAGTCATCCACCCAGCCAATGGCACCGAAGCCGATGCTGACAAACAGGACGATCCAGACCTGGCGTACGCTCAGGTCGGACCACAACAAGGTACTCAGTGCCACAGCCAGAATGATCATGGCCCCACCCATGGTGGGAGTTCCCGCCTTGACCAGATGTGATTGAGGACCATCGTCCCGGACTGACTGTCCGATCTTGGCATCGGTCAGCCAGCGAATCAGTCGCGGGCCCACCAACAGACAGATGATCAGTGCCGTCAGAGCGGCAAAGATGGCTCGTACGGTGATGTACTGCAGCACACCGAAGCCGGGATCCAGCTCGGCCAGCCATTGTCCGATCAGCAGCATCATGAGGAAGGTTCCTCGGCAACACTACCCTGCGTACGCTTGGCGGTTGGCATCAGTGCCTTGACGACACGTTCCATACGGGCACTGCGAGAACCCTTGACCAG
>CBDUIJ010000165.1:0-11902 GCA_965367215.1 uncultured Granulosicoccus sp. | reverse complement strand
AGTCGAGATCCTGGAATGCCCGCCGTATGTCTTCGATACCTCCAACCGGCAAGTGCGCCTCAACGACGAGGTGATCAAGCTGACGGAAAAGGAATATGAACTGGCGCTGTTCATGTTCCGCAACCGGGGGCGTGTTCTGTCGCGTCAGCACCTGCTGACCTCGGTCTGGGGTACCTCGGCCGAACTCAATACACGTACCGTGGATACCCATGCCAGTCGTCTGCGCAAGAAGCTGCGCCTGCTGGCCTCGGAACGCTGGAAGCTGACCTCCATCTACCAGCACGGTTATCGACTCGAGGAGCACACCGGCAGCGTCTGATGGCGCTCTGAGCCCGACATGCGCATCGACACGTGAAGGGCGTCGCCATTGCGAGGCAGCGCAGGATTACCGTCAAGGGCCTGCTGTTGTTTCTGTGTACTCTGCTGGCCACGGTGTGGCTGCTGCAGTGGAGTGATGCGACCCGTAAGGTCGATCGCCTGCTGCATGACAACTGGGTTCGTGCTCATCAACGTGTCGTGCCGGAAGATGTCGTCATCGCCGGTATCGATCCCCGCAGTCTGGCAGAGCTGGGTCGCTGGCCCTGGTCACGCGATCTGCAGGCGCAACTGCTGGAGCAGCTGCAGGGCGCCAGAGCGGTTGTGCTGGATCTGCTGTACGTGGAACCTTCCAGCGATTCCGCCGATGATTCCCGGCTGATCAAGGCAATAGCGGCATTACCCAAGCCGGTACTGCCGGTGCTGACCGAAGGCGGGCGTGGCACGGCTGCCATCGAGTCTCTGCCGATCTCCTCGATCACACGTCATGTCGATTATCTGGGGCATATCTTTCTGCCTATCGATGATGACGGTATCGTGCGTCGCCTGTATCTGAAGTCAGGTTTCATTCAGCCTCACTGGCCGGCCTTGTCGCTGGCAGCACTGGAAGCGGTGGAGGGTCTGCCTGAGCCTCTGCCGGGTCGTCTCGTCGAGCGTGACAAGGCACAGGGGCTGTGGGTCGAGGATCACGAAGTGTTGATTCCCTTTTACGGGCCCAACGGCGCGTTCAAGCGGATCTCGGCTGTGGATATCGTCAATGGCGATGTGTCGCCAGCCGAACTGGAAGGCAAGATCGTTTTCGTCGGCCTGACGACGACCGGTCTGGGTGATGTCGTGCCCACGCCGGTGTCGGCACTGGACCAGCCCGTACCCGGTGTCGAAATCCATGCCAATGTGTTCTCGGCACTGCGGGATCAGAGCCTGGTCATCAGCATCGGTCCGTACACCAACATACTGATGGCGTTGACACTGCTGCCTCTGATGCTGCTGCTGTATTCGCGGGCACCGCCTCGCTGGGCACTGGTGTCGGCCATCGTCGGGGCCTGTGTGCCGGTTGTCTGCAGTTTCCTGTTGTACCGCTATTTCCGGCTCTGGTATGCACCCTTGCCGGCAGCGCTGCCACTGCTGGGCAGCTATCTGTTGTGGAGCTGGCACCGACTGGATTACGTCAACCGCTATCTGGAGCGGGAGCGGGCCAAGCTCGAACCCCATTTGCCGCAGCGCGACGCGCAGAGCAACGAGCTGTTGGCCGATTTCTTCCGGGCGGCGCAGCGGCATCTGCCGATTCGGGGCTGGCGGTTCAGCTCCGGTGGTGAGATCTTCAGTGGTGGTGAGGGTCTGCCCGAGCAGCGCGTGACCGGCGGTGAGGCCAACTGGCGGATGCGTCGTGGTGTGCATGCCCGCCAGTATCCGGGCAAGCTGCCATTGCATATCGAAATCGTGTTCAGCAACACCGACTACAGCCGTGCCATCACCCAGTACGTGAACAATCTGGCGCGAGTGCGTTCTCGCGGTGAGGCTGGCAGGCTCAGTAGCTCCATTGAAAAACTGCAGACCAATGCGCTGAAACTCAGTGAGCAGCTGGAGTGGCTACGCAACGTCAAGGTGTTCTCCGACACCATTCTCGATGGCAGCCCCATGGGCTTTGCCGTGTGGAATGCGGCCGGCGAGTGCATCCGCGCCAACCCCTTGCTGTATCGCATGGTGCCCGAATTTGCCGAGCGCGGTGAATTTGCCGATTTTCTGAGCTGCATCGGTCAGCAGCTGGAATCGGCTGACGGGCGCAGCCACTTTGATCAGCTGGTGCTGCAAAGTCAGTCCTGGCAGGTGATCTACAGTGTCGATGAACGCGAGCTGGTGTTCAATTTCAGTGCCGTTGGTGAACGTCTTGCCGATCGTCTGATTTGCGCCAGTGTGCTGGATGTGACCGATATACGTACGGCCGAGCGGGCGCGGGCAGAGATGGTGGATTACCTGTCGCATGACCTTCGATCGCCGTTGATATCCGCGCTCTATCTGCTGGAGCAGAACGGGGATCCGCGCATCGAGCAGAACATCAAGACCTCGCTGTCCATGATGGATGATCTGCTGCATGTGGCGCGTGCCGACAGTCTGTCGGAGGTGAAATTCACCCCGGTGTACATGAACGGTGTACTGGACAATTCTCTGGATCAGATGCAGCCGCAGGCGCTGAGCAAGCAGATCGAGCTGGATGTCGATTCGGAAGATGACGACCTGTGGGTGAAGGGTGATGCAGCCTCGCTGGAGCGGGCGATCTGCAACATTCTGAGCAACGCCATCAAGTACTCACCGGAAGGCACGACAATCACTGTGCGTCTGGTCCGCAAGGACGATCAGGCTGTGTTGACAATCGATGATCAGGGCGTGGGTATCGATCCGGCCATGCTGGGCCAGCTGTTTACCCGTTTCCGGCGTGATGCCAAGACGGCAGGTCAGTTCAAGGGGATTGGTCTGGGTCTGGCGCTGGTGGCGCGGGTCGTGTCACTGCATGGCGGCAAGGTGGCGGCCAGCAATCTGGAGCAGGGAACACGCATCACGCTGGAAGTGCCACTGGAAGCCGAAGAGCCGGAAGAGTGAGCTCGACAGCTGGTCCGTGCCCTCGGTTCTGACAACGGTGGAAGGGCTTGCCAGCGTCTCCCTGATGGCTCACTGAAGGTTTGCCAGGAACTTTCTCTGATCTGCCCGGCGCTGTTGGCCGGGCAGGTCGGCCAGCTGATCAGTCAGTAACCGCCGCCTTGATGGTCTCCACCTCACCGTTGTCGTGGCCTACCAGCAGCAGATCGGCACCTCTGGCGGCGAACAGGCCGTTGGTCACAACCCCTGGAATGGCGTTGATGGCCGCTTCCAGAGCGATGGGGTCGGTGATCGAGAAGCCATGGCAATCGAGGATGATGTTGCCGTTGTCGGTCGGTGCTGTTTCGCGATATTCCGGATCAGCCCCCAGACGTACGATCTCGCGCGCCACGAAACTGCGTGCCATGGGAATGACTTCAACGGGCAGTGGGAAGGTGCCGAGAATGTCTACCTGCTTGCTCTTGTCGACAATGCAGATGAACTCGCGACTGGCCGCCGCAATGATCTTTTCCCGAGTCAGTGCACCGCCGCCGCCCTTGATCAATCGCAGGCCGGGGTCTGATTCGTCGGCACCATCGATGTAGAGCTCCAGCTGGCCGGCCATGTTCAGGTCCAGCACCTCGATGCCATGCGACTTGAGTCGTTCAGCTGTGGCTTCGGAGCTGGCGACAGCGCCGCTGATGCGAATGCTGGAGGCGGCCAACGCATCAATGAAGACATTGACGGTAGAGCCGGTACCGACGCCAAGCAGGCTATCGTTCTTGACGTATTCGAGTGCGGCCAATGCCGCTGCCTGTTTTCCGGGATGCACGATGGATTGTCGAACCTGAGGTATAAGTGTATGGAATGTGGCCGTTGGCTGGTTCATCGACGTGAAACCGAGTACATTTGCGGATTCCATTCGACACCAGCCAGGCACAGGCGATTGATGAGCCAGTTACAAGCCGAGTATATCAAACGCATTCTCTCAGCCCGTGTCTATGATGTGTCCATTGAAACTCGCCTGCATGCAGCGCCGATTCTGTCGCGACGACTGAACAATACCGTGCTGCTCAAGCGTGAGGACGAACAGCAGGTCTTCTCGTTCAAATGCCGCGGCGCCTTCAATCGCATCTACAAACTGCTGCAGGAGCAGCCGGTACCGGGTGTCATTGCGGCCTCGGCCGGCAATCATGCACAGGGCGTGGCGCTGGCCGCACGTGAACTGGGTATCGAAGCCGTCATCGTCATGCCGCAGACCACACCGGGTATCAAGGTCGAGGCCGTGCGAGCCCTCGGTGCCGAAGCCATTCTGCACGGGGACGACTTTGATACAGCTCTGGCACATGCCCTGACACTGGGTGAGGAGCGCGGCTTTCCCTTCATTCATCCCTTTGACGATCCCAATACCATCGCCGGTCAGGGAACGGTGGGTGTGGAGCTGTGCCGTCAGCATCCGGAGCCGATGGATGTGGTGTTCGTGCCGGTTGGCGGTGGCGGCCTGGCAGCCGGTATCAGTGTCTACCTGAAATACCTGCGCCCGGAAGTCAGGATCGTCGGCGTGGAACCGATCGATGCCGCTTCGATGCACGATTCACTCAAGGCCAACGAGCGAGTCGTGCTGCCGCAGGTGGGTTTGTTTGCCGATGGCGTGGCGGTCAAGCAGGTCGGGGAGCACTGTTTTGAAGTCTGCCGCCAGTACCTGGATGAAGTCATACTGGTCAGCGTCGACGAGATGTCCGCGGCCATCAAGGATATCTTCAACGAAACGCGTACGCTGACAGAGCCTGCCGGGGCCCTGGCGGTTGCCGGCATGAAGCGTTACATTCGTGAGCGCAAGGTTAGCGGTCAGACCCTGATTGCCGTGACCAGTGGCGCCAATATCAATTTTGACCGATTGCGTCATGTGGCAGAACGAGTTGAAGTGGGTGAGAGCCGGGAAGCATTGCTGGCGGTCACCATTCCGGAAAGACCGGGCAGCTTTCTGGCGTTCTGTCAGGCGCTGGGCAAGCGCGCCATCACGGAGTTCAACTACCGCTACTCGGATTCAGGCACGGCTCATGTATTTGCCGGTGTCGAGATGCCCGGTGGCGATGAAGAGCGGGATACTCTGGTGGCGGCCTTGACCGACAAGGGATATCCGGTGCTGGACATGTCGCATAACGATACCGCCAAGCTGCATCTGCGGCACATGATCGGCGGCGCGGCCAACATCTCTTCGGAACGACTCTACCGATTTGCCTTCCCGGAACGGCCGGGGGCCTTGCTGGGTTTTCTGTCTGCCATGGGCCAGAGCTGGAACATTACCCTGTTTCACTATCGCAACCACGGTGCAGCTTATGGACGGGTGCTGGTGGGCATGTCGGTACCCGCAGGTGATGAGGGCAAGCTGGATGAATTCATCGCGCAGCTGGGTTTTACCGGTCAGGAAGAAACCGACAACGAGGCCTATTCGCTGTTTCTGCGATAGATACGGTCTTCGGTCACCACCATGTCCAGAGGCACGTCCCACCATTGCGTGCTGATGTTGTCCACACATTGCAGCTGGTGAGCCACGCCGATCAACAGGGGCGTGGCGCTCTGCGCTGATCCGGCAGTCGAATCCGGATGTCGCCGATGGGTAAATGAACGGTCATAGTAGCCGCCACCCATTCCCATACGGTTGCATTGCGGGTCGAATCCGAGTAGTGGCACGAGCACCGCATCGAGTGCCGTCGGGGCGATGCAGTCACGTGAATCATGCACCGGTTCCCGGATACCGTATCTGTTCTGCACGATAACGGTGTTTTCATCCAGTGGTGAAAACAACAGGGTGTGATCGCTCTGGATCAGTGGCACGAATGTCGTGCTGTGGCGAGCGCGGCAGGCAGCCAGCAGATTCTCGACATTCACCTCGTTGCCGAACGACAGATAGCCTGCAATGCGCCTGGCATCGCGCAGCAATGGCAGCAGCTGCTCGGCAACAAGCTGCGAGTTCTCTGCAATAGTGGCTTGGGAGAGGCTGTCACGGCGTGTGCGTAACGTTTGACGGAGGCCGGGGCGCTGCTGCGCGTCCTGCTTCGGTGTTGCTGGAGAGGAAGCTGTCTCACTTCCCGATACGGCCTGCGTGTCGTCGGGGAAAGTCCCCGAGGCAGCGCCGTTATCTGTCCGATCGTTGTCGGAAGCAATCATAGAGTATCAACCACGAGTACCGTTTTTGGTGTGCTACCTTGAACCAAGCGGTTCAGGTGGGGACAACTGGAACCGTATCAGGCTTTCCGCCGTAACGGACATGCACAACAACAGCGACCAGATCGTCCCCGGGGTGAGAAATTAGGCTCAAGGGATATACCCAACCAAATAACGAGCACCGCAGAAGATACGATTCAAAGACTATCATGATCGCGCGCCGTTGGAAGTTAAACACTGGTTACTCTGTCGTGTTTGTCGAATTTACGACATTTTCTTCCAGTAACTCCTCCAGCTTGCTGTTCAGTTCCGACAATCGATCGGCAATGTCGCTGTCCTGACCTTCTGACTGCTGCTGACTTGAACTCTCCAGTGAACGTGACTTGAGCAGTGCATTGGCCGTATTGATGGCCGTGACAATGGCGATTTTCTCGATGCTGGATGTGGTATTGCGCTTGCGCAAGTCCCGCATGGAGCGGTCGATATAGGCCGCGGCCTGCATCAGGTCGTCCTCTTCCCCCGGTTTGCAGGAGATCTGCACTTCCTTGTCCAGGATGCGCAGCCGGGCAGGCCGGTTGCCACCGGTTTCCTGCTTGCGATCGTTGCGTTTGTCGCTCATTGGCTCACTTCCAGTGACTTCAGGCGCACGATCATCTGTTCCACCTTGTTGCGGGCGGTTTCGTTCTTGTCGATCAGTCGAGCTCTCTCCTCGACCAGTGACTCCTGCTGACTGCGCAGGACCTGATTTTCCTGACGCAAACGAGTGCAGAGCGCAATCAGGGCCTGCAGTCGTGTCTCGAGTAACTCGAACTGCTCATCTAATGCTGGACGACTCATGCGGCGGCCTCGTCTGGTTGTGTTGAGGGCATTGTATACTTGGGTGCTGTTCTGCTGGTAATGACTTGGTTTATCCGTGACGCTCTCTACTCAGACGCTATCGACCGCCATCGAGCGGCTCGATCTACCCCTGCCACTGTCCGAGATCCACGGACTGTGCTGCGGCCTGTTGTGCTCGATGCCGAGCGCCGCTGCCAAGACTCGCTGGTTTACCGAGTTGCTGGACGCCGCCTCGCTGTCGCCCGAATCCGTCGCCTCCAAGGCGGGGGAACTGAAGACGCTCGACGAATGGTTCTCGCAGACCCTGAGCTCACTCAACGACAGCGACCTCGAATTCTCGCCCGTCCTGCCTGATGATGACGTACCGGTAGACGTGCGTACCCGGGCACTGGGCGACTTCTGCGGCGGTTTTACCTATGGCGTGGGTATTTCCCTGGGCCAGGGAGGGCAGAAGCCATTGCCGGAAGACAGCCGTGAAATCATTGCCGACTTTCAGGAAATCGATGCGGTTGAAGTCGACGACGGTGGTGCCGATGAAGCGGTGTACACCGAACTGCTGGAGTATGTACGCGTCGGTGTACTGCTGGTCCTGGAAGAACTCCGTCCCATTACCCCTGTAACCCAACAGAAGCCCTCATGACTAAAGGCAGCCGCCGAACCCAGCGATTCAGCAAGAGTCTGGACGCAGAACTCAAACGTCGTCGCCGCGCCCTGATGCGCATCATGGGGGAAAACTCCATCGCCGTGATACCGGCGGCGCGGGCCAGTATTCGCAGTCGTGATACCGAATACCCCTACCGGGCCGACAGCAACATGTTGTATCTGAGCGGCTTCGATGAGCCGGATGCACTCATGGTGCTGATTCCCAATCGTCGCGCCGGCCAGTATCTGATGTTCTGCCGTGAGCGCGATCCGGAAAAGGAAACCTGGAACGGTCGTCGTCTGGGTGTCGAAGATGCACCAGAGGTGCTGGGGGCTGATGATGCCTTCCCCATCGGTGACATCGACGATATCCTGCCGGGTCTGCTGGAGAACAAGCAGTCGGTCTTCCATACGCTGGGCAAGGATCTGGCCTTCGATGCGCAACTGCTGGGCTGGCTGAACAAGGCGCGTTCCAGCCGACGGCGTGAAGGCGGTGATCCGGATTCCTTCATTTCGCTGGACTTCCACCTTGACGAGATGCGCGTCATCAAGAGCCGTACCGAATTGACACTGATGCGTCAGGCGGCAAAGCTCAGCGCGGCGGGGCATGCCAGAGCCATGCGGGCATCACGACCCGGCATGCATGAGTACGAACTGGAAGCCGAGCTGATTGCCGAATACCGTTCGCACGGCGCCGAGCATTCCTTCCTGCCGATCGTGGGGGGTGGCGAGAATGGCTGCATTCTGCATTACACGGAAAATCACGATGTGTTGCAGGATGGGGAGCTGGTACTGATCGACTCGGGCGCCGAGCTGGCTGGCTATGCCGGTGACATCACGCGCACCTTCCCGGTCAACGGCACGTTCACCGAGGCGCAGAAGACCGTCTACAACATCGTGCTCGAGGCACAGCTGGCCGCCATTGCAGCCGTACAGCCGGGTAATCACTGGAACGAGCCGCACGAGGCCGCTGTCAAGGTGCTGACCCGAGGTCTGCGTGACATCGGTGTGCTCAAGGGCAAGTTGCCGACGCTGATCAAGCAGGAAGCCTACAAGCCCTATTACATGCATCGCACCGGGCACTGGCTGGGCATCGATGTCCATGATGTGGGGGAATACAAGATCAATGGCGACTGGCGTGTGCTGGAACCGGGCATGGTGCTCACCGTGGAGCCAGGCTTGTATCTTGGCAATGACAGGCGTATTCCGAAGCAGTATCGCAACATCGGTATTCGCATCGAAGACGACATAGTCGTGACACGTGATGCCCATGAAGTGATCACCTCCGATGTCGTGAAGAGCGTGGACGATATCGAAGCGTTCATGCGCGGCGACGCCTGATGGCCGAGCAAGACACCCTGGCGGATATTGCCATCGTGGGGGCCGGCCTGGTCGGTGTGCCCCTGGCGCAAGTGCTTGCCGCACAGGGCTGGCAGGTGGTCTTGCTCGACGCACAGGGGCCAATGGCAGACGCCGCTGCAGCCTCGGATGCTGCCACGCATTATCTCAAACAGCGTTGCACCGCGGTCAGCCTCGGTACCCAGCGCTGGTTTGCGCGACACGGTCTCTGGTCTGCCATCGCCGAGGATGCTGCCCCTATCCGCCAGGTCGTGGTGTCCCACAAGGGCTACTTTGGCGCCACCCGCCTGAAGGCGGCAGAGATGGGTGTCGATGCCCTGGGTCATGTGCTCAACAATCAGCATCTGGTCGAGTCATTGCAACCTCTGTTGGCGCAGTCGAGCGTGGATCATCGCACCGCTGCCAGAGTTGTTGCGGTGCGTCAGCAGGAGGGCTTCGTCGATGTCCAGCTCGAGGATGGGGACAGTGTTCGCGCGCGTTTGCTGATTGCCGCCGATGGTGTGGGGTCGGTGGTACGAGAGTCCGTCGGCATCACGACCACGCAGGTCGATTATCAACAGGCGGCAGCCCTGAGCATGCTGAAACTGGCCGATGCTCATGGCGATGTGGCCCACGAGCGTTTCACTGATAGTGGCCCGCTGGCCTTGCTGCCTCGCAAGGGGCCCTACATGAATGTGGTGGATTGCATCGAGCCCGAGCAGCAGGCCGAGATGAGTGCTCTGAATGATGCCGATTACCTGGCCCGTCTGCAGTCACGGTTCGGCTATCGCCTCGGACGTTTCGAAGCCGTGGGGCCACGAATTGTATTGCCACTGGTGCGCATCGAGGCGACGGCACAGACCGCGTCGCGAACACTGCTGCTGGGTAATGCGGTACGCCTGCTACACCCGGTGGGCGGTCAGGGGTACAACCTGGCCATGCGCGATGTCGAGTGTCTGGTGCAACTGCTGCAAGCTCAGCGCGATGCTGATCCTGGAGATGCGCAATTATTGGCAGAATTCGTGGCGGCCAGGCAGGCGGATCAGCAGCAGGTCGTACGTTTTACCGACACGCTGGCACGCAGCTTCCGAGGGCATGCATCCTTGCCGGGACATGTTCGCTCGGCGGCATTGCTGGGTCTGGATACCCTGACGCCGCTGCGTCGTCGATTTGCCGGACGGACCATGGGATTATCCTCCTGACCAGATTGCCCACTTACCTGCAGACCGGTCTGGGACAACGTCTGCTGTTCTTTCTGGTGGCCGCGTTGACCGGGGCCATGGTTGGTTTGGCAACGCTGCTTCTGATCAAGCTGATCCTGTTTTTCCAGTGGGTCGGTTATGGCGATTCTTCCGAGATTCGATACTCGCAGATCGTCGCGGCACGACCCGCCTGGCAGGTGGTACTGATACCGGCCCTGGGTGGCCTGGTGCTGGGCGTTCTCATGCAGTTCCTGCCGGGACGTCGTTATCACGGTATTGCCGATGTCATGGAAGCCTGCGCGCTGAACAGTGCCCGCATGCCGGTGCGCTCCGGTGTCGGGGCGGCGCTGGCCGCAGCCTTGTCGCTGGGGGTCGGTGCGCCACTGGGACGAGAGGGGCCGGCGGTCCACATCGGAGCGTCCATCAGCGCCTGGCTGGCAGAGCGCCTGGGTCTGCCACACAAGCAATCCCTGGCACTGCTTGGCTGTGGCGCGGCGGCGGCCGTGGCGGTGTCCTTCAGTACGCCGATTGCTGCCGTGATCTTCGCTCTGGAGGTCATCGTCGGCTACTTCACACTGCGTGTGTTTGCACCGATCGTGATCGCGGCCATGGCCGCCATGCTGGTACGCGAACAGTTCATCGGACATCAGGCACAGTTTCCGGTCCCGTCTCATTCCATCATCTCCAACTGGGAACTGCCGCTGTTTGCCTTGCTGGGCATACTCGGAGCGCTGCTTGCCAAGGCCATGCTGGCCACGACCGGGCAGATAGAGCAGGGCTGGAAGTGGACGGGCCTGCCGCGCTGGTGTCAGCCGGCACTGGCCGGGATTCTCATCGGTGTCATCGCCTTGCCCATGCCGCACATACTGGGTATCGGCTTCGAGGGAACCTTTCTGGCCCTGAACGGGGCGCTGGACAACCCGGTCATCGCATGGCTGCTGCTCGCCAAGTTCGTGGTGGTGTGTCTGGCTTTCAGCAGTGGTTTTCCCGGCGGGGTATTCGGTCCGGCCGTGTTCATGGGCAGCATGCTCGGTGGACTGTTCTGGGCGCTGTTGAGTTTCACCGGTCTGCCGCTGAGCGAGCAGGGTGTCTACGCCACCATCGGCATGGCCGCCATGGGCTCGGCACTGCTGGGCGCACCGATATCCACGGTATTGATCGTGTTCGAACTGACGCGCGACTATGGCGTGACGCTGGGCGTCATGACCGCTGCCGCCTTCGCCAGCACCGTCATGCAGACGGGTGCCCACGGTTCATTCTTCCGCTGGCAGCTGGCGCGGCGCAACATCAATCTGTCCAGTGGCCGGGATATCAGTCTGCTGATGACTCACCGGGTAGAGGATCTGGTACGCACCGGGTTTCTGACCGTGCCGACCGATATCACCACCGGTGAGCTGACCTCGCGCATGGGGCAGGAACGACAGCGAATTGCCATCTTCGTGGATGATGATGGGGTGTTCAAGGGCAGTGCGAATCTGTCGCTGCTGATCACGCATGCCATCGAACACGGTAATGATTCTCAGGCCATCGACGGTGTGCTGAACGCCGATTACGCCATAACGGCCATGACCAATATCGTCACAGCGGTGCAGAGCATGGCCGAGCAGAAGCAGGAATTCGTGCCGGTGATCGATCGGACTGATCCGAAGCAACCTGAATTGCTCGGTATCGTCACCAAGAGTGATTTGCTGGCGGAACACTACGATGTGATCAAGCGCGCGCGGGCAGAGGAATTCGGGATTACCTGAGTGCCGGGGCGAGGCACTGCAAGTTACACTTGCGGCTTGCGGCTTGCGGCTTGCGGCTTGCGGCTTGCGGCTTGCGGC
>CBDUIJ010000164.1:0-11942 GCA_965367215.1 uncultured Granulosicoccus sp. | reverse complement strand
GGAACAGACGGCGGAACGGGTGGAGAGACAGGAGGTGGCACGGACGGTGGTTCGGACACCTCCGGTGGAGATACCAGCGGCAGTGTCGACGACGACGCTCTGAAGTTGTATCTCAGCCGCCACCGAGTCACGCTTGTGGAAGGTGACTCCCGGGGCATCTCTATCGACATCACGCTCAACCGCCTCAAGAAGGACAAGCGCCCAGTCACACTGTCGCTGGAAATGAGTGACAGGGACAGTCTTGGACTTCGGCATGCGTTCTCCCCCATCGAGCTGTCAACGGGGCAGAGTAAATCGGTTCTGAGCTTGCAGCTGGATGTCACCGCAGCACCGCTCCTGTTGCACGAGCGCTATTTTCAGATTGTGGCAGACGATGGCGTCTCGCTTACCCGGAGCTCGCTGGTCATCGACGTGACGCCAACGGCGGCACCGGACATCTATCTGCTGGTTGGTCAGAGCAACATGGAAGGGTATAGCGAAGAAGGTAGTCGTGAGCAATATCCGGGCGGCAAGGATGAGCGGAACGAGCGCATCCTGCAGCTCAATGTACAGCCCAACAACAAGCGGCTGTTTCCTGACGACGCTTCATTTACCGATGAAGAGGCCAACATACTGGAACCGCTATTCGTACCGGCTGAAGACCCCTTGCATGAGCCGCGTTATATACAGGTGGATGGCAAGGGGGCAACCTTTGTCGGGCTGGGACTGACGTTTGCCAAGCAGGCCTTGCGGACCACGACAGCCGATGTCTATCTGGTGCCCGCCGCGTGGGGCGCAACCGGCTTCTGCGCCAATGCGAACGGTAACCTTGCGTGGAACGCGGGGCCTACTGGTGAGGAATTTCTCGGTGGCAGTTTGTTGACGAATCGTGCCTTGACTCGTCTGAACATGACCTTGCGCGAAAGTGGCGGTGTGCTGAGAGGCATTCTCTGGCACCAGGGCGGTGCAGATTCGAACAATCCGGATTGTGCCAGCACCTACGCCGAGAACCTGAAAAATCTGGTCAAGCGTCTGCGGCGCGAAGCCAGGCAGGATGCTCGGGGCCCGAGTGCTCGCGGTGATGAAGCAGAGATTCCGTTGATTGTGGCCACGCAGAGCAAGGGTGATGATGAGCGCGGACGATTTTCCGTTTTCAATCCCATGAAGCAGCAGGTCGATGCCGCCCACCGGACCGTGAGTGAATACATACCGTATTCGACTTTCGTCAATAATGATGATCTGGTGCCGCCACAGTATCCGTGTGGACAGGTTTCCTGTGTGCATTTCGGCGCCGCTGCGCTGCGAGAACAGGGACGCCGGTTCTATGCCGGTCTGAAAGGGCTGTGGAGTGCTCTTGATACTTATCATTACTAGACAGATCAGACAGCGAGCGGTTGAATCATTCCCTGATGAGAGCGCGCTCTCGTGGGGTGATTCAAGCAATAACCCTGAATTGACTCTTGTCTCCGTGGCGTCGAGTTCATAGCTTGTGCGCTAGAAATGGCTCCTGCGCGATATACTGTGGAGTCTGTTACTCAACCAAAACCCAGGATTCACCATGGCCGATGTCTATGACGTAGTTGTGATTGGTGGTGGCCCCGCCGGTTATGTCGCTGCTATTCGTGCAGCACAACTGGGGCTGAAGACAGCTTGTGTCGAAAAATGGATCAACAAACAAGACAAGCCGGCATTGGGCGGTACCTGTCTGAACGTTGGTTGCATTCCTTCCAAGGCACTGTTGGAAAGTACCGAACTGTACGAAACCGCTCGTCACAATTTCTTTGATCTTGGCATCAATGTCGGTGAGGTCTCTCTCGACGTGCCCAAGATGATTTCTCGCAAGGATCAGATCGTCAAGGACTTGACTGGCGGCGTGGCCATGCTGTTCAAGCACAACGGTATCGATTGGTTGCAGGGCGAAGGGCAATTGCTGGCTGACAGGCAGGTTCAGATCACCGATCAGAAAGGCAAGAAGACAACCGTCCAGGCTGGCAACGTCATTCTGGCAACCGGCTCCGTACCCATCGAACTGTCTGCCACTCCACTGGATGGCGACATCGTGGTCGATTCTGCCGGTGCCCTCGACTGGGAGTCCGTTCCAGGCAGTGTCTGCGTCATCGGTGCTGGTGTCATCGGTCTGGAGCTGGGCAGTGTGTGGCGTCGTATGGGTTCTGAAGTCGTACTGCTCGAAGCGCAGGATACGTTCCTGCCGATGGTTGATGGTGCCGTGGCCAAGGAAGCCAAACGTGCCTTTGAAAAGCAGGGTCTGAGCATTCTCCTGAGCACACGCGTCATGGGTAGTCAGGTCAAGAAGGGCAAGGTCGTTGTCAGTTACCAGGACAGTGAAGGTGAGCACGAGCAGACCTTCGACAAGCTGATCGTGGCTGTTGGTCGACGCGCCTATACCGACAATGTCTGCGCCTCGGAAGCCGATGTGCAGCTCGATGAGCGTGGACTGATCCATGTCAACGAATACTGTGAAACCAATGTGCCGCACGTCTACGCCATCGGTGATGTGGTGCGCGGCCCGATGCTGGCCCACAAGGGTTCCGAAGAAGGCGTCATGGTTGCAGAACGCATCGCTGGTGAACAGGCCTCGGTCAACTACGATGTCATGCCGAATGTCATCTACACCCATCCGGAAGTTGCCTGGGTTGGCAAGACCGAAGAGCAGGTCAAGAGTGAAGGTATCGACTATCAGGTTGGCAGCTTCCCGTTTGCCGCCAGTGGCCGTGCCAAGGCCAAGGGCGATACCACGGGTCTGGTCAAGATCATTCGCGACAAGAGCAATGACCGCGTTCTGGGTGCACACCTGATCGGCCCCAGCGCCTCCGAGTTGCTTGGACAATCGGTCCTGGCCATGGAGTTCGAAGCCACGGTCGAAGATATTGCCCACACTATCCACGCCCACCCGACCCTGTCCGAGGCCATGCACGAAGCAGCCCTCAGCGCCGACGGCCGCGCCATCCACATCGGCAACCGCAAGCGCAAATAACCCCGGGTCGGACCACGCCAAGCCTTTGATTCCAAAGGCTTGGCACGTTAATTCGCATGCTCTGGTGAGCTAAATCGCCCTTTTTGCTGTCAGAAAGGGCGATTTAGTGATGTTGCCTGCGCAGCGGAGCTTCAATGTAGATCCCTGAAGCAGAGATTCAGTTGCCAGCTGCTGGCTGCCTGAACTCACCCATGGCCAGCGGGCATCAAGTGAATGATTTATCGGGGTGTGGGTGGCATGAAGGGACGTTCGATCATCTTGCTGGTGCTGGCCGAAGTGGCAGCGATGACATTGTGGTTCGTGTCGTCGGCGACGCTGGCTGATCAGCAGGCAGAGATTCACGCAGGTGCCTTCAAGACTGCCTTGCTGGTCTCCGGCGTTCCTGCAGGCTTTGTAGCTGGCGCGCTGTACGTTGCCATATTCGGCATCGCCGACCGTTTCGATCCACGACGTGTCTTTGCCATCGCAGCGTTACTGGCGGCCGCGGCCAATGCCGCGATGCTGCTGGTGCCTCCCGGCAGTACCATCGCCATCCTTCTACGCATTTTCACAGGCTTCTGTCTGGCGGGTGTCTATCCGGTTGGCATGAAGATCATGGTGGGCTGGGGCAAGGAGGATCGCGGCTGGCTGGTTGGCCTGTTGGTTGGTGGCCTGACGCTGGGCTCTGCGGCCCCTCATCTGTTGTCCTGGCTGGGTGGATCCAACTGGCAGCTGACCACGCTGGTAGCCTCCGGCCTGTCCGTTCTGGCAGCTCTGCTGGTGATGCAAGCCCGGCTGGGTCCTTACCATACGACTCAGGCCCGATTCGATCCTCGGCAGATCACGCTTGCCTGGACGGATATTCGTCTGCGGCGTGCCTTTCTCGGCTACCTGGGACATGTCTGGGAGCTGTATGCCATGTGGGCCTGGGTGGCTCCAGCAGCCGCTGCCTCCTACGCGCTGCGCATGAGTCCCGAGCAGGCGCTCGAATGGTCGAAGCTGACGGCTTTTGTGGCCATTGGTTCTGGTGCGCTTCTGTGCCCCTTTGCCGGACGGTTCGCCGATCGTCTGGGCAAGGCCGAGCTCACCATTCTGGCCATGAGTAGTAGTGGCCTGGCGGCCTTGCTGGCGGCTGTCGTTTTCGGCGGTCCTGCTCTGCTGGTAGCGGCCGTATTCGTTTTCTGGGGGCTGGCCATCATCCCGGACTCTGCGCAGTTCTCGGCACTGGTGGCAGATTTTGCGCCTCCCGAGTCCACCGGCAGTCTGATGTCGTTGCAGACGGCGCTGGGATTTGCCCTGACCATCGTGACCGTGCAGTTGACCCCCTTGATTGCCGACTGGGCTGGTTGGCCTTTTCTGTTCTGCTTTCTGGCTATCGGACCCTTCGTCGGAATCCTGGGCATGTGGAAGCTGCGGCGCGGTTATCAGTCCGCCTGAGTCTCGATAGCCGTCTGTTCCTGAGTGATGGCATAGCGCAATGCCTGCGTCTGATAGCTGAGCGGCAGGTAGACGGCCGCGAGGACACAGACTATCGTCAAACGCTTTGCCAGTGATGGCATTCGCAGCGCCGCGCTGCTGTTCAGCTGCCAGGCAAACGCTGCGAGAAGGCCGTAGCCGAGAGCAACACCGGCAACCACATCCGTCGTCCAGTGCACGTGCAGATACACGCGTGAAAAAGCAATGGCTGCAACCGTTGCGAACCCCGCCGCATGAATGATCCGTCGATGCGCAGGTTTGCGGCCGTAGGCGAGCATCAGTGTCACCAACCCCCAGGCGACTGCTGCCGTACAGGCATGCCCACTGGGGAAGCTGAAGGAATCCAGAACGATATCCGGTACCTCCGGCCGTGCACGGGCAAGCGTTGACTTGATGATGGAGACGCTGAGCATGGAAGCGATTCCGACGATCAGCAGGTGTATCACCAACCACCAGCGCCGTTGATAGAGAAGGCTGACCAACACGATAGAGCCCATGAGCAGTGCCAGTCGCAGATCCCCCAGCATGGTGATGATCAACATGACTCGATCGACGCCTGGGCTGCGCAGTTTCTGCACCGCCGCGGACAGGCCGGCATCCCATTGTGCAAGTCCGGGCACGTGGAGAACGGCCAGCAGCAACAGGACAAACAGTCCCATGGCCAGAACACCGGCAATGAGGTGGCGCTTCAGGAGATCGACAGACTGGAACTGGATGGACGTCACAGGCATGGGATACGGTGCGGCGGCAGGCGCCTCGGGTGCTGTCAGCGGGCGGCGTCATTGTATATCATCGCTGCATGAATACCCCAGAGATGCATTTTGACTACGTGATCGTGGGTGCTGGATCGGCAGGTTCGGTACTGGCGAATCGCCTGAGCGCGTCCGGACGACACTCGGTCCTGGTGCTGGAGGCGGGCGGCAGTGATCAGCGGCTGTATGTGCAGCTGCCCATCGGTTATGGCAAGACCTATTACGATGAGCGGGTCAACTGGAAATACCATACGGAGCCAGTCCCCCAGCTGGATGATCGCATCAGCTACTGGCCGCGTGGTCGTGTGCTGGGCGGGTCGAGCTCCATCAATGCGATGGTGTACGTTCGTGGTCATGTCAGTGATTACCAGCAGTGGCAGCAGGTAGCGCCCGGCTGGGGTTGGGATGATGTGGAGCCCCTGTTTCGTCGTATGGAGCGCTGGCGTGGCGAGGCTGATGAACGCCGCGGCTCCAGCGGTCCACTGACGGTAACCGACATCTCGACCCAGGCGCATCCCCTGTGCCAGAGCTATCTGCAGGCGGCGCAGGAGATCGGCCTGCCCAGCGTGTATGACTACAATGCCGGCGAGATGGAAGGGGCATCGCTGTATCAGATCACGACTGACAGAGGCTTGCGAGCATCCGCAGCCCGCGCCTATCTGCGACCCGCCATGCAGCGGCCCAATCTGGTGGTGCAGACTCGAGCTCTGGTCAGACAGCTATTGTTCGACGGGGGCCAGGCCACGGGCGTCGAATACCGGCACAAGGGGGTCGTCAAGCGTGCCATGGCAAGAGCCGAAGTCATCCTGTGCGCCGGTGCGATCAACACACCACAGCTGATGCAGCTCTCGGGTCTGGGGCCGAGCGAGACTCTGCAAGCGGCCGGTGTCAGCCTGCGACAGTCCATGCCGGCGGTTGGCCGGCACCTGAGCGATCACCTGGGTGCGGATATCGTCTGCCGTGCGAGCGTGCCAACTCTCAATCAGTCGCTGGGTCCGTGGCATGGCAAGTTGCGTGCAGCGCTGCAGTTTCTCTCCGGCGGCAAGGGGCCACTGGCAATGAGTCTGAATCAGGCGGGTGGATTCATCCGCAGTTCGCCCGAACTCGATGGGCCGGACTTGCAATTGTACTTTTCTCCGGTGAGCTATACACGAGCGCCACCGGGTACGCGCCCGCTGATCAGTCCCGATCCGTTTCCGGGCTTTCTGCTCGGCTTCAATCCGTGCAAACCGACAAGCACCGGCTCGATTGACATCGTGGATGCCGACCCCGAAAGCGCACCGCGCATCCAGCCCAATTATCTGGCGACCGAGCATGATCGACAGCTGATGCTCAAGGGGATGCATCTGCTGCGCAGACTCAGTGATACCGCGGCACTGCAACCGCTTATCCAGGAGGAGGTCTATCCCGGCAGATCGGCGCAGAATGACGAGCAATTGATGGCCTTTCTCCGAGCCAATGCCTGGACGGTCTTTCACCCGTCCTGTACCTGTCGCATGGGTCGCAGCATCGACTCCTCGGTCGTGGATCACAAGCTGCGCGTGCACGGCATTCAGGGTCTGCGCATTGCCGATGCCTCGATTTTTCCCACCATACCCACGGGCAATACCAATGCACCAGCCATCATGGTGGGTGAGCGGGCCAGCGACTTGTTACTCGCCGATGCGCAATGAGAGTCGGATACACGGTACCCTCTGGGCCACTGTGAGCCGCCCGCCCTTGTCCCGTGACTCTGAACATGTCCCTGAAACGCACGTATTCACGCTTCCTTCTGCTTTGCAGCATCTGCCTTCTGCTGGGGGGCTGTGCAAGCATCGAACGCGTGCAGGATCGTTCGGCTGATCTGCCGGATGCTGGCGATTCGAAACGTGAGCTGCCCGGTACCGGTGAAGGGGTTCGTGACGAGGTGCGTTCGGACGAGGCCAATGCCGATACGCCCGCTGATACGGATGCGTCGGCAGGGCGCGACGCAGAGCAGTCTTCCCCGCCCGACATCGATCTGTCGTCTGATCGCAACAGCGCCCTGCTGGATGACGAGAAGACTGGCGGCGCCGTCTCCGAGCGAGTCAAGGAAGAGCGTGCCGATGCCTTCAATCCCTATGTGTTGACGGCGCACAAGCACAATTTCATCCTGCCTGTGAGCTACACCACTGGCATCAATGAGGCGATCTACCGCGAGAACGATGTGCCCTTGCGAGAAGGCCTGCAGCCGGCCGAGGTGAAATTCCAGATCAGCCTGAAGAGTCAGCTGAACGAGGAAGACCTGTTTCTGAAAGACGATTCCCTGTCGCTGGGAATCACGCTGGAGGCCTGGTGGCAGCTGTATTCCAGTGATCTGTCCAGCCCCTTTCGCGAAACCAACTATCAGCCCGAGATCTTCTACATGGTGCCCTTGCTGTGGGGGCCGTTCGGTGGCAACACCGCCGTTGTATTCGGCCTGGAGCATCAATCCAACGGCCAGGTGCAGGGGCTGTCACGCAGCTGGAACCGCCTGTACACGACCTTGATCTACGAGCGTGGCCCACTGGTGGCCAGCATCAGGCCCTGGTACCGTCTGCCGGAGGAGTCGAAGGAGACGCCGGATGACCCGGAAGGTGACGACAATCCGGATATTCTCGACTTCATGGGCCATGGGGAAATGGGCGTGTCCTGGCGCGACAGCAAGAACGAATATGCCATACGCCTGCGTGGCAACCCATCGACCGGCAAAGGGGCGGTGACCATCGGCTGGACCTTCCCGTTCTTCGCCAAGTTCCGTGGTTTCGTGCAGTACTTCAGCGGTTATGGCGATTCGCTGATCGACTACGACCATTATCAACAGCGTCTGGGCGTGGGTGTGGCCTTGACCAATCTGTTCTGAATCGATGCTCCTAAAGCGCCGTCAGCCGCCCAGAATGAACTCCTGGTTGCAGTGCCACTGCTGTTTGCCGAAGTAGTCCAGCAAGGCCGTACGAGCGGCGGGCCCGGCCACCGCGCCAATGACCAGTGCGTCCTGACGCTGTTCTGGCAGCTGTTCGTAGCTGATGACCGGTTTGCCCCTCTTGGATCGTTGTGGCCCGTGCCGATGCAGGTCGACGAAACCCTTGACGCAAACACCTTGCTGCGTCAGGGCGTCGTACCAGTCTCGCGCATTGCGCCCGGTGCCGCACAGCCAGACAGCGCGGCCGGCGGACAAGCCCAGCCCACTGTGCGGATCACAGGCGGCACTCGCCCGGCAATCAGCGAAGGCTGTGCGGCGGTATCGCGGGTCTGCGTAGGTCAGGCGGCCTGGGTGTTCCCGCCAGTCCAGCAGGACAGGAGCCGGTTTGCCCAGACGGATACCGAGCAGCGTGGCGCGAAGGACCAGGTCATAGTCTTCCGGGCCGTCGATATCGCGATAAGGGCCGAGGCGCTGCCAGACATCCCGATGCGCCATGAGTGTCGGGTGGGGCAGGGGGCTCTCGATATACCGCGCGGCACGAATGTCGGCGTCGTCGGTCAGCGAATTGAGCCACTGCCCGTATTCCCGATTGCCATGGCCTATGGTGTCGGTATTGCCCTGTGAATCGATGAAGCGTATGCGGCAGCTGCACAGTTGGGTGGCCGTCGGGCCGTGCAGGTGTGCCAGTTGCACGGCCAGTCGCTCGGGGTAGGCAATGTCATCGTCATCCATGCGCGCAATGTACTGGCCACGCGCCTCTGCCAGTCCGGTATTGAGAGCGCCGACAATGCCCGGTTGACGTCGAGCCACTGCCCGTATGCGCGGATCCTGTGGTAGTTGGACTGCCAGCTGCTCGACATCCTGTTGCCCGATCAGCAGCAATTCGAACGAAGTCATGGTCTGCGCCAGTATGCTGGCGATGGCGGCCTCGGTCGTGGGGCGCCACTGACGCACCGGCAGGAGGATCGAGACTTCCGGCTTCAGCATTTCCACGCGGCAGCAGTATCGACGGATTCGCGCAGTACCATGTCAGTCTCTCCCGATTGCCTGTTATGCCGTTATAGTAAGCACGATAGTAATCAGGCAAAGGCTTCATGCAATCCAATCTGGCACAAATGTTCATCGTCTCTGCACCTTCGGGGGCTGGCAAGACAAGTCTGGTGAGACGCGCCATCAATGAACTGAATGATCTGACCGTGGCCGTATCGCACACGACCCGCTCGCAGCGACCTGCTGAAGAGGAGGGCGTCGACTACCACTTCGTCAGTCGCGAGACCTTCGAGAGCATGATCGATTCGGATCAGTTCCTCGAATATGCCGAAGTGTTCGGCAACTACTACGGCACCAGCATGAGCTCGGTCAACGACGATCTGGCGGATGGGCAGGACGTCATCCTGGAAATCGACTGGCAGGGAGCCGCCCAGGTGCGGCAGAAGTTCTCCGAGGTCATTTCCATCTTCATACTGCCGCCATCGCGCACGACGCTGATCGAGCGACTACGGGGCCGGGGGCAGGATTCGGATGAAGTGATCGAGCGGCGAACCACCGAGGCGGTGCTGGAAATGCGGCAATATCATCACGCCGACTACCTGATCATCAACGATGATTTCGAAGAGGCACTGACAGAGCTGAAATCCGTGGTGATCAGTCACCGAGTGCTCAAATCGCGTCAGGCCCATCGCCACGCCGGCCTCATTACAAGCCTGACGCACGACTGAAAAAGGGTGTATGGGCGTGCCGACTGGTCACAACACCTGTTACAGGCGCAAAAGCGGTGGTCTAATCGCCAATATCGGTGTGTCTCACTGCAAATTGGTGATCTATGGTCTGGCGTTTGCGTACAGAAGACTCTAGACTAGAATGTTCCGCTATTTGCAGGATTAGCCTTTCCATGGCACGAGTTACCGTAGAAGACAGCCTGGCGCAGGTCAATAACCGTTTTGACCTTATTCTCATCGCGTCCAAGCGTGCACGTAATATTTCCATGGGTGCCGAACCCATGGTACCTGATGACAATGACAAGCCTACCGTCATCGCACTGCGTGAGATCGCAGACGGTCTGGTCGGCGAAGACATTCTTCAGGAAACGCCTCCTCCGGCGGCACCTGTCGAGCCAGTAATCTATGACAAAGACCTGCGCGAAGAATTCTGATTGCTGTCCAGAGACGCTCTGGACAGACACAGGGGCTGTAGTTGCACTGCTCATGATTGAGTGGTGTAGCCTCCCTTTATCCGTTTCCGGAGTCGGTCACCACTAGTGGCTGACGGAGACTTCCCCAAGTCGGGCGCTTCGCCTCCCGGTCATACGGGGCATCTCCACAGTGATCATTCCGATGCATCACCCAGTAGCCCGATGAGCGGGCCAGTGATCAGCCGAGCTGCTGATCACCGCGACGACCGCGGCAGTGGCCCGGCCTTGTCTTCCCCTCCTCATCAAATGACTGCATCGGTACCGTCTATGGGCACCACTTCGAGCGATTTTTCCGCCGATATCAAATCCGGCAAGCCGCCCAAGCGGACGTCCCCCAGGGACCGCCTGGCCAATATAGGAACGGATGACGACCCGCGAACCGGGGATTCCTTCGGGGCTCCTGTCGCGAGCGATGCCGTGGTCGAAAGCAGCGCCGCTGCCAATGATGGCAAGCTTGAAGGGCGCGCCTACTCGGCTCTGGTCGAGCAGATGAGCAGCCGCTACACCACCGAGCAGATTGCCGAGGTGTCGCGCGCCTACATTCTGGCGCGGGATGCTCATAGTGAGCAGAAACGCAGTTCGGGCGAACCCTATATCGTCCACCCGATTGCGGTGGCCAGCATCGTCTTCGAGATGCAGCTTGATCATCACGCCGTCATGGCCGCGTTGATGCACGATGTGCTTGAAGACACGCCCGTGAGCCGCGCAACGCTGGTGGAGGCCTTCGGCGAGGAGGTCACCCATATCGTCGACGGTGTCAGCAAGCTGAACCACCTGAAATTCCGCTCCAAGAAAGAGGCCCAGGCAGAGAGCTTTCGCAAGATGCTGCTGGCCATGGTGACCGATATCCGGGTCATCATCATCAAGCTGGCCGACCGTCTGCACAACATGCGCACCATCGGTGCTCTGCGGCCGGACAAGCGGCGGCGTATCGGCAAGGAGACGCTCGAAGTCTATGCGCCCATCGCCACGCGGCTCGGCATGTACACGATCAAGACCGAGCTTGAAGATCTGGGCTTCCGGGCACGCTACCCGGCGCGCAGTCGCGTGCTCGCGGCAACGGTTGAGCAGTCACATCGCAATCGTGAGCAACTCATTGCCCGTGTCGCCGACCGGATCACCTCGGCACTGAGTGAGAAGGGGGTGGAGGCGACTGTCTCGGGGCGCGAAAAGCACCTGTACAGCCTCTACACCAAGATGCTGAAGAAGCAGCTGCCCTTCCAGCGGGTGTTCGACATCCTGGCCCTGCGAGTCGTGGTGGACAGCCGCGAAGAGTGTTATCAGGCTCTGGGTCTGATTCACCAGATATACGCGCCGATCTTTTCGCGCTTCAAGGACTACATTGCGGTTCCCAAGCAGAACGGCTATCAGTCACTGCACACCGTGTTGAACCATGGCTCCGATGGAACGCCCATCGAGGTCCAGATTCGCACACGTGAGATGGATGAAACCGCCGATGCAGGAATTGCGGCGCACTGGGCTTACAAGAGCGAGGAAACCGCCACGTCCGCAGCGGGGGAGACACCCGACTGGTTGTCACGCCTGGTGGACATGCAGGACAGTGCCTCCGATACCGTGGAGTTCGTGGAAAACGTCAAGGTGGATCTCTACCCGGGCGAAATCTACGTCTTTACACCCAAGGGCAAGATC
>CBDUIJ010000163.1:0-12117 GCA_965367215.1 uncultured Granulosicoccus sp. | reverse complement strand
GTTCCAAGAACGCCGGGCCATTCTGGGTCACCATCGATATCTTCTGTGGCAGTGACAGCGCCTATCAGAGCATCAGCGGCAGATTGCAGACCGAGCAGATTGCCGCTGCCTTGCGACAACCGATGACAGCCGTCAAGCGATTCGATATCGATGATCTGAACGTCGTCAAGTTCAGCGTACATCGCCCGGTCGTACAGGGTCACCCACTCGACCGGGATCAGCATGGCGCACAATGGTCCATGCTGCTCGAAGACCTTGAACTACAAGACTAGCGGTCGGCCCATCCACCTGATGCTTTGACATTCAGGTGGATGGGCGACTGCTCAGACGTCCAGATCCGTGCAGTAGGAATAGAAAGTCGTCGTGGCAGGCCAGTCGCTGAAGACACCCGTCACGCCCACATCCTTTGCCAGTACATCGAGAACACGCAGCGTGTCGCCATCATCATCGATCACCGGTGCGATGCTGGAATAGTAGAAGCCGCCACCTTCGGTCAGTGAGCCGGAACGCTCCAGCGTCCAGGTAATCAGGTTAAGGCCGCTGGCGCGAGCTTCCGTGGCATACACCGACGGCACGATTTCCTGCTGCTCATCCAGGGCGACCAGGAGTGGAATGGGTGGCGCCAGGTACTGAACGCCCTGATCAACCAGCTCCTGCATGCTCGGTACAAAGGTGGATGCATCGGCCGCATCAAAACCCTCGACCGCATAACGGCCATCCAGAAAGACCGCCTGCTCACCGAATTCCGGTGTTTCGGTAATCCAGTACAGTACATCTTCCAACTGGAAGGACTGAGGGAATACACGATCGGCGCTGATACCGGCAGCGGTATAATCGTCAATCATCTGCTGCGCATAGGCCGCCTGTGTGTAGTCACCGTCGTAGGGCATGTCCACCGCGGCTTCCTTCAGCTCTGGTGTCATGGACACCCCATAGCCGTCAAACAGAGCGATGCTTTCCGCATGCGTCAGCAGCGTGCCGTAGTCTTCGGCCTCATCGCTCGTCCAGCCCGGAGTGCCTGCCAGATACTCAGCAAGCGTGGGCGCATCAGCATCGGCACCGTCGCGCTTGGCTCGCAAGGTACGGAACTCGGCCAGAGTCAGGTCGCTGGTGCAGCACTGCACATCCTGATACGGCGTGGCGCTGCTCATGTCGGGTGGCACGGTACATTTCTGCGCCAGATCCGTCGCGAGAATATCGGTAGTGGTGTGCAGATCGCACTGTGAATGCCGGCAAACCAGTTCACGATCACTGGTGAAGGTGACATCGCATTCGATGACACCAGCTCCCTGCTCGGCCGCAGCGGTATAGCCTTCAACGGAATGCTCCGGAAAGGCAAACGGTGCGCCTCGGTGAGCGATCGAGAACGCTTGCGGCCTGACTGCCGAGACATCGCAAGTCTCCAGGCGGGTTTTCAGCTCTCCGGCGGGCAGTTGTGCAACCAGCTCCATGGGGCGATCACCCAGGACGACGGATTCAACCGTGAAACCATCCTCGTTACCGGTGTCGATCGGCTCGTTGTCGGAATCATCATCGCTGCTACAGGCTGACAACAGCAGAATCACACACAGGCCCAGGCCTGTATATCCATATCGACCTTTTTGCATCGGCTCACCCCTTATTGATCCGGACCATGAATGGTCACAAGGTGGTTACTACAACTACATGAATGTTGCAGCAACCGCAAGGGGTTTCCCTGCTGGCGAATCGGGGCAAGCCTGCAGCGTCGCCGCATGAGCGGCGCGCGCCCCCACCTGAAAGACCGGGGCCAGAGTTGCCAGCGACATCGGCCACACTGGGTCTATGGAAGTTGAACTTGCCGGGAATGAGGGCAGCGCATCGCCTTTATCGATATCAAGGACTTGCCTGTGTGAGAACTGGTTCTCATCGAGTACTTCAGGGAGCAGCCGCTAACTCTGGCATGCCCAACTCACCGACTATCAATTTCCTTCAGGCACGCTGGCAAGTCCGACAGGTGCTCTGGCTGTTGACGGTGAGCTTACTCCTGTCGGGCCTTCCAGATAAGGTACTGGCCACCATATATACGTGCCCTGCACAGGATGGCAGCACCATATTTCAGGATCGCCCCTGCCCCCAGGGCAAAACCCTGACAGGCAAATCACAAGCAGTCCGCAAGCTGCCTTTTGACATTCATCCATCCTGGTTCGAAATCCCCGAGCAGGCGGAAGAACGCGCATTCTGCGACCGCAGGCGTTGTGAATGCGGGCTACAGGAACGCAAGCATGGTAGCTCTCTGGCGCGGGCAGTTGCCGATGCGCTCTACATGGACGGAGGCTGGCACCGCTATCAGACCAGTTTCCAGCAGTGGCGTGATGAACCGGCGGCATCAGACAACAACCCGCAGCTGCGCGCCAATGTCCAGGAAGCCGCCTGCAATGTCATGATGTCTCAGCAGCTGCTGCGCGACTTCGCCGATGAGGTGACCGAGAAGCTGCAACAAACCGTACGTATGGCCGAGGCTCGGGGCTTCGATACACCCGAGCCCTGCGAGGCCGGTGTCGAGCAGGCTTGCGACTATCTGGACTCGGTGGAACTCTATCGGCGCCTGCTGATCGATGCCCGGGCACTGCAGCAGCCTCGCGAACTGGTCACCAGCAACGGCGCCCTACCAGCTGATCAGTGACCATTTGCCTTCGATTCGGCGGCTACTGATAGTGCGATCACGGTAGGCCGGTGACGGTGTTGCACGATCCCCGTTTTCACGAATCATTCTGACAATGCGCAACCGGGCATTGATGGATTTGTCGGCATTGGTGACACGGATCTGATCGATACTGATGTCGAGTTTCGAGAACTGGGACATGAGCTGTCTGAACAAGGCGTTCTGGCCGGATGGTTCGGTCAGAGACTCCATGGCTTCGACGTCATTGTCTTCGATCGCTCTGCGCAAACGATCGAAACGTTCGATGACCCGGTCAAAGTCATTGTCACTGACCGGCGTGCGGGCATCAACCAGCGCCGTTCGCCAGCGACTGCGCAGGGACTTGAGTTCGGCATCGTTGCGGTTCAGGGAAGCCGCCTCATCCAGAGCGGCTTCAGCCTCGTCCAGCGAGCCCTCGTCCAGATGCCGAGCTGCCGTACTCAAGGCTTGCGCCAGCTGTTGGCGGCGAGCACGCAGCCGCGCCTTGCGATCGGTTTCCAGCGCCTCCAGCCGAGCCTTTTCCGCCGCAGCTTCTGCTTCTGCAAGCTGACGTGCCTTTTCCTCGGCAATGGCGGCATCCGCCTGCTCCTGCAGACGAGCCGCCTCCTCGGCCTGTCGAGCAGCCTCGGCCGCCTGTTCGGACACCTTGTCCGGCTTGCCCGTGCCATCCTTGCCAGCGGCGAGCGTAGCAGTCTCATTCGGACCACTCGCCGCTTGTGCATCGGTGCCACGGCCCCCGGATCGTGTCTCATCGGACTGCTGCGCAGCACCAGACTGCCCGCCTGTTTTCGGCACGATTGTCCCTGCAGTGTTTGTCGTCCCCCCCTGACCCTCAGGTGCCAGATCGGTGGCGACAAGCACCAGCCACGACATCGCCACAGCGCTGGCCAGTGCCAGCGGGATCGCCCAGTAAAGCGTTCGCTTGCGCTTGTCCGTGAGGGAGCGGCCCCGTTTATGTCGTCGAGTGACCAGTCTCTGCGTCGGAGGCAGCTCTTCGGTGTTGCGTCCCTGGGGCCCTCGAACGCCAGGCTGTCTGGCCTGAATGCGTCGATCACGAACCGCTTCGACTTCTCGCGGGACGGATTCTTCCAGCATCGATATGCCGCCCAGCGAATCGTCGGCGCCAGCAAGCTTGCCGGCAACCCCTGATTCGTCGGGCGTGACCTTGCGCGTTACCCGACTGTTGATGCTGTTGCGAAACAGCGCCGGAATCCAGTCGGACAGGGTCTGCGGGCGATCGGCGATCCGGAATGCCAGCGCCCAGTCGATGGCGCGCAGGAAATCATCCGAGTAGCGTCCCTGCCCCAGCAATCGGGCCGGCAACATGGGATCCTTGCCGCCATTGAGCAAGGCAGATCCGCGTTTGACACTATCCACCGGCTCGCAACCGGTGACGGCAAAATACAGCACGGCACCCAGTGCGTAGATGTCCGTCCAGGGGCCCTGTTGCTGGTCGCTGTCGCCACTGTACTGCTCCAATGGCGAATAACCGGCTGATACCAGTGCCGTATGATCCTCGCTACCGGTCTGTGCAGAACTGCGCGCCGAACCGAAATCCAGCAACACCGGCGAGCCGTCATTGCGCACAAGGATGTTGGCAGGCTTGATGTCGCGGTGAACGAATCCGTGCCGATGAATCTCTGCCAGTCCCTTGGAAATGGGACGGATCAGCTCCTTGAGCGCCTCTTCGGTGGCATTCTCGGGCCTCTGCAGGTGTTCCCGCAGATCATTGCCTTCCTCGAACTCCATGACCATATAGGCCGTGTCGTTGAGCTCGAAAACCGACATCACCCGAACGATATTCGGATGCTTGAAGCGCACCAGATTGCGCGCCTCGCGAATGAAGCTCTGCACACCTTCGCTGGCTGAGCGACTCACTCCCTGCGTGAAGGTGTCGGTATCCGAGTCCCTGTCCGGCAACAGTGCCCGGTACTCCTTGATAGCCACCAGAACATCCAGATTGGTATCGGTGGCCAGATAGATAACACCAAAACCCCCACGCCCAAGGATTCGCTCGACGCGATACCAGTTGAGCATCTCTCCTTGACGGAGTGATCGATAAGGGGCGTTGGTTTCCATCTAACGCAAAGGCGTCCCTGAGAGGTGAACGAAGGATACTACTCGATTCATGTCGTTGATTCACAACTGATGTCGGACTCGACATCATAATAGTGAGTATTTTACGTTTCTCCACGCTTCAGGCGCTAAGATCTGCGTCCGATAGCTACACATTTATCCCCGACTCACTCACAAAAGGCTTTTGCAGTGACAGAATCCAGCACCCATCTGACGAACTACATCAAGGAACAAGGACTTGCCGAGCGGATGATTCCGGCGGTCGGGTCACTTTATCGTGATCGTGGTGTCATCATCACCGTTTTCGGTCGCAAGTTGATGAATGGTTCTACCATCGACATCATCAAGGCCCACCAGCAGGCGCAGCAAGTGGTCGGCGAGAAGGTATCGCTGGAGGAGACCAGTGCCGTGCTGGAAATCATCTCGGTATTCCAGCCAGGAAGCTCTCGTGTCGATATCGGCAAGCTGGCTTTCGCAGCACGCCAGGCGGGGATCGCCGGCGACCAGCCAGCCCTGGAATCCTACCTGCGAGATGCTCTGAAGGCTGTCCCGGACACCCCCTCCGTGCTGGACAAGCCTCGTGATGTGGTGCTCTATGGTTTTGGTCGTATCGGACGCATTCTGGCGCGCCTGTTGATCGAACGCACCACCTCCAGCAACCCACTGCGATTGCGCGCCATCGTGGTCCGTGGCGGTCGGGATGGTGATCTGCGAAAACGCGCCAGCCTGCTGCGACGCGATTCCATCCATGGTCCGTTCAATGGCCATATCACGGTGGATGAAGCCAACAGCGCCATCATCGCCAACGGCAATTTCATCAAGGTGATCTACGCCAACCAGCCGGAAGACATCGATTACACCGCATACGGTATCGAGAATGCGCTGATTGTGGACAACACGGGTGTCTTCAAGGACGAGGCCAGCCTCGGCCGGCATCTGGTGCCCAATGGTGCCAGCAAGGTGCTGCTTACCGCCCCTGCCGGTGGTGCCATCAAGAACATCGTGTATGGCGTGAACGAAGACATGATTGCAGACGATGACACCATCGTGTGCGCCGCCAGTTGCACCACCAACGCCATCACACCGGTTCTGAAGGTCATCAATGATTGCTACGGCATCGTCAATGGTCACGTGGAAACCGTGCATTCCTACACCAATGACCAGAACCTGATCGACAACTATCACTCCGCTGAACGTCGGGGTCGCAGCGCACCGCTGAACATGGTGCTGACCTCAACCGGTGCGGCCAAGGCCGTATCCAAGGCCCTGCCAGAGCTGGAAGGCAAGCTCACCGGCAATGCCATCCGGGTTCCCACACCGAACGTCTCGATGGCCGTGTGCAATCTGAATCTGGGCAAGGAGACCACGCGCGATGAACTCAACGATCATGTGCGTGAAGTCGCCTACAACTCGGCGCTGAGCCAGCAGATCAGCTACTCCTACAGCACCGAAGTGGTCTCAACCGACTTCGTCGGCACACCGGAACCGGCCATCTTCGACTCGGTAGCGACCATCGTGGACGGCAATCGCTGCGTGCTGTACGTGTGGTATGACAATGAATTCGGCTACAGCACACAGGTGTTGCGTGTCATGCAGCATATGGTCGGTCTGCACATCCAGAACGTACCTGCCAGATAGGTATCGCTTGAGCAGGGCGAATTCGCAAGAGAACACTGCGAATTCGCCCCCGATCAGAACGTCATGTCGTACATGACGCTCTGCTCTCGATCAATGCGTCATGCCATACATGACGTAATTGACGCCCAGCCGGTAGGCCGTCGCGGTATACAGGGCGCTGTACTCTTCCATATCGGCATGTTCCCAGGCATCGCCCAGATCCATGTTCCAGTTGATGATTGCCATGACACGGCCATCATCATCCAGCACACCACGCCAGCGTGGCTGCTGCCGCGATGCATTGCTCTCACTGATGGCCGAGGATTTCATGATCGGCAGCTCCCAGGTTTCGCCCGGGTTCAGACACAGGGCTCGCAGTCCGGGAATCTGAATGAAGTCATCGATGGCGAAATGCACGTTGAAGATCTCGTGCGTCGGCGGGATTTCCACGATGGGACGTTCCGGAAACACCTGCCTCATCCAGCCCTCGAACTCTTCCCACTGGTAGGAACCATGGAAGTCATCGACCAGCAGAAACCCGCCGCGTAGCAGGTACTCACGCAGGTTGTCGGCTTCGGGCTGACTGAAAGAGGCAAACCCGGCCTCCACCACATACAGCAGCGGGTAATCGTAGATACGATCATCCAGCAGGGAAATGGACTGGCTGGCCGAATTCGTGTCCAGCCGCGTCAGGCGTTTGAGCGCAGCGATGAAATGCGGCTCCGACTCCGAACAGTCCGCCTGCCAGTGCGGATAGCCGATACGGTCACCCAGATTCTCGATGGCAACTTGATTATCAGCGAACATCAGGCGTGAAAAGGTGAATTCCTGCCCCGCCGGCTGAGTCAACGCCATCGGACAGTCCGGGCGCTGTGGCGTGGTACAGATGGCCAGTTCAGCCAGGGCCGGAGCACTGATGAGCATCGCCGCGAGCATACCGCCACACCGAAGCCACCAGGATCTACACGTATCTCTTGTCACTGTATTCAAGCTTCTCCTGCCTGCCCGATCGCCGCTGGGGTTGATGTCATTCTGCAAGACATGCGCCTCGATGTCATCCGGACCCTTGCAGCCAGCAAGCCTCCTGTTCGACACTTTGTCCCTGCATCGCACATAACGTTCCTCCAGAGGCCACGAGCGGGCATCTTCCCCACCCATGACAGCCGCTGCTGTGCCGGCCTCTGGCACGACGTTTCATGCCCTGCAAGTACATGATAGTAGGCCAGCGCCATCCCGGATACGTTACCGGGGTACGTAAGCGGGACACTTCGCAGTATCCCGGTCCGATCCTGCAGGTCTGCGGGTGCCCTCAGTCGTGTGTCACCGCACCGGGTCCCGGCGTCGCACCCGGTGGACACTTGCCCAGGATGATCATGCCCAGCACCTCGTCACGAGTCACATCACTCACCGGCGCCGTACCCACCATCTGACCATTCTTCATGACCGCAACCCGGTCAGCCAGATCGAATACATCCTCGATATCGTGGCTGATCAGGAAGATGCTGATGCCCTCTTCCTTGAGCTGCTTGATCAGCTCCCCGACCTGTGCAGTCTCCTGAGGCCCGAGGGCCGCCGTGGGTTCATCCATGATCAGGATCTGCGCATTGAACAGGATCGCGCGAGCAATGGCGACCGACTGACGCTGTCCACCGGACAAGGCCTTGACCGGCTCCTTGAAGCGTTGGAAACGCGGATTGAGCCGCCCCATGACCTCACGAGCATGGGACTCCATGGCACCGTCATCGAGTGTTCCCCAGGGCGTGCGCAGCTCTCGCCCCAGATACAGATTGGCCGCCGTGTCGACATTGTCCGCCAGTGCCAGTGTCTGGTAGATGGTCTCGATACCGTAGGCCTTGGCATCTCGCGGGTTGTTGATCGTGGCCTCCTCACCGCGTATGCGGATGGTGCCACTGTCTCGCTTGTAGGCACCGGAGAGTAGCTTGATGAAGGTCGATTTTCCCGCGCCATTGTGGCCCAGCAAGGCGACCACTTCACCCTTGTGCAGGTCCAGCGAAGCATGATCGACTGCGTGTATTCCACCGAATGCGATCGAGCAATCCTGCATCTCGACGACCTTGGGAGCTGATGTTTGCATGTTCCTGATTCCCCCTGTATGCGTTAGATGGAGCGGCGACGGTAGAGACCGTCAAGCCAGACGGCCAGTACCAGCACGATACCCACCACCACATTCTGGAAAGGCGCATCGACTCCGAGCAGCACCATGCCACTCTGCAGGGACTGCATGACCACGGCACCGATCATGGCGCCGACAATGGTGCCGACACCCCCACCGAGTGATGTCCCGCCAATGACGGCTGCCGCGATGACCAGCAGTTCGTCCAGCGTGCCCTGTGCATTGGTGGAGGCATTCAGGCGAGCCGTGGAAATGGCTCCGGCAATGGCGCACAGAATTCCCATCAGGATGAAGATCTTGGTGGTGACCCAACGCGTGTTGATACCGGCCAGTTCCGCCGCTTCCGGGTTGCCCCCCATGGCAAACACATAACGTCCGAAACGCGTGCGGGTTGCAATGAATGTCATGACGATACCCACGCAGATGGCAATCAGTACCGGCACGGCAATGCCGTGAGCGATGAACAGACCGCCATCAGGGATCTCGATATTGTTGGCTGTGGCGTAACGCTTGACGATGCCCTTCGGCCAGGCGTAGCTGTTGGCCACGGCGACTGCCGCGATGACACTGCCACAACCGACCGCGGCCAGGGTCACTTCCGCCCAGACGGGTCGTTGCGGGAACTTGAAACGGGTGCGATTACGCCGTCCGTGATACAGCAGGGAGACGATGCCGACACAGGCGATGGCAGCCACCACCCAGCTCCAGAAGGCACCGATGGAGCCGTAGGGCCCACCACCCATGAGGCGAAAGGTCGGGTCCATGGGAGCAACCGTCTGTCCGGATGTCACCCACCAGGCGGCGCCACGCCAGACCAGCAGGCCACCGAGTGTGACGATGAATGCGGGCACCCCCAGGTAGGCAATGATGACGCCGTGCAGGCCTCCGATCAGAGCGCCGAGGCACATGCCGATCAGCAAGGCGAAGAACCAGATGAGGGTGCTGCCAGAGCCGAACATGTCAGCCAGAAAGCCGGTCTGCGACACGCCCATTATCATGGCGACGAAGCCGAGTATGGAGCCCACCGACAAGTCGATATGGCGAGTCACGATGATCAGCACCATGCCGGTCGACATGATGGCGACCGACGAGGTCTGAACGGATAGATTCCACAGATTTCGCGGCGTCAGAAAACGTCCGTCGGATAGCAGGTGGAACGCTACCCAGATCAGTAACAGGGCGCCAAGCATGCCCAGCATACGGGTGTCCACTTCTGTAGCTCGAAAAAAGCGCTTCAACGCGGATTCTTCACTTTGCCGCGCCCCCAGCGCAGCCGCGGTCGGTTCTTGATCGCTCATGGGATGGGTCTTCCTGGAAATTTGAGCCCCTCTTGGGGGCTGGCCGGAACGGAAGGCGGCAACGTCTGTTTGACGCTGCCGCCCGGCAGAAAGAACTACAACTTACAGGTACTGATTACTGACAGGCAGCAGCCGACTCGGCAGCACCTTCACACAGCTTGTCACGATCGATCCAGCCAGCATCGATCACCAGGTCAAGCTTGTCCTGAGTGATGGCCACGGGTGCCAGGAACACCGCGTTCAGCGTCACGCCATTGGGACCACCGGACCACTGCTCGACGCCGGGAACATCAGCAGGTGTCGAACCATCAGCCAGCATGGTGGCAATGGTTGCAGCGCCCTTGCCCAGCTCACGCGCATCCTTCCAGACAGAAACAGTCTGTGTACCACGTGCCACCCGATTCAGTGCCGCATGGTCGCCATCCTGACCGGAAACCGGTACGGATCCGTCCAGACCCTGCGCTGCCAGAGCCGCTACGACGCCACCGGCGGTACCGTCATTGGAAGCCACAACCGCATCCACTTCATTGTCATTCGCCGTCAGGATCTGCTCCATGTTGCGCTGAGCATTTTCCGGCTTCCAGCCATCGGTGTAGGCTTCACCGACGTTGGTGATACGACCGGCATCCATGGCCTCTTTCAGTACTTCCATCTGTCCACCGAACAGGAAGTCGGCGTTTGGATCGGAAGAGGATCCCTTGATGAAGGCGTACTTGCCTTCCGGCATGGCTTCGAGCACAGCCCGAGCCTGCATGCGGCCTACTTCGACATTGTCGAAGGTGATGTAGAACGCATCTGCATTTTCAATCAGACGATCGTAGCCGACGACGGGAATACCTTCGGCCACGGCCTGCTCGACGGCGGGCCCAATGGCACTGGAATCCTGAGCCAGGATGATCAGCGCATCAGCGCCCTGCGAAATCAGTGCTTCGACATCGGTCAGCTGCTTGGCAGCAGACGACTGGGCATCCGAGGAGATATAGCTATCGCCATTGGCTTCGATGACGCTCTTGATGGCTGCTTCGTCGGTTTTCCAGCGTTCTTCCTGAAAATTCGACCAGGAAACGCCGATGGTCTTTCCTTCTGCCAGTACCGGTCCGGACAACATCGCCGAGACTGAGGCAGCTATAACAAGTGCTCCAGATATTTTCATGCTCACTCCAGTGATTTGGTGTTTGCCGCATTTAATTCACGGCTGGAATAAATAGTGACTTCCGCACCAAAATGTGTCAAGTTGTTTTTTCCGAAAACACATAACAACCACGCTCCTCCATCACAGATGCAGAAAACGTCGATAATTCGTAGTGACGACTTACGCAATGAAAACCGCCGTCGTGTGCTGGATACGTTGCGCATCGAGGGACCCTGCACCCCGTCACGACTGGGTTCATTGACCGGTTTGAGCGCGGCATCCATCTCCACCCTGTCCAGTCAGATGATCGATCAGGGCATACTCGGCAGCGAGCGTTACCAGATCGACAGGGAAAAACCCCTGCGCGGTCGACCACGCTCCCTGCTCTCACTCAGTCCCGATGCCGGCCATGTGCTGACGCTGACACTGACCATCGATCTGATACGCGTGCAACTGGTGGACTATGCCGGCACCGTCCGTGACTCGCATCAGGAGATTGTCGATACCAGGCGTCTGAATGTCGAGCAACTGCTGGCCACGATATGCCAGAGCATCGATATCGTGCGTCGACAACACCCCGATAGCCCGCTGCTGCATATCGGCGTCGGCTTTCAGGGACAGACCGAACATGCATCCGGCAAGCTGCTGTGGTCACCGATCATCCGCGAGCGCAACGTGCCGCTGGGCGACACCCTGCATCGACGCTATGCGGTCAGTGTCAGTGTGCACAACGATTGCCGGTTGATCTCACAGGCTCTGAGTCGGCGCCAGGTCGATGTACTTGGCAACAACTTTGCCACGGTCCTGTTCGGCCACGGCGTCGGCCTTGGCCTGTACCTGAATGGCCAACCCTTTGCCGGCACCCGCTCCTCGGCCATGGAGATCGGCCATTTGCGCTTCCAGACCGGTGGTGCCTTGTGCCGTTGCGGCAGACGCGGCTGCATCGAAGCCTATGCCGCCGACTATGGCATCGAACGACTGGCCGGCAACATGCCGGTGGACACTCCTCCCGCCGGACGTGTTGCCGAGTCCGCCATGCAGACGCTGCGCACAGCGGCTGAATCGGGAGACAAGGCGGCCATACAGGCCTTTGAAACGGCAGGTATTGCCATCGGCGAGGGCCTGACCCATGTATTCACCCTGCTCGATCCCATTCCGGTTGCTCTGGTCGGTTGCAGCGAGAGAAGGTTTGCATTGA